>NZ_JBTGUH010000003.1:0-419047 GCF_054343325.1 Paenibacillus marinisediminis | reverse complement strand
TTTGAATTCGCTCTTCCTCTTTCAGTCTCTTTCCCATACCGAATCATCTCCCTTATCTACAGTTTAAAACACTGTATAGGAAGACTCCAGTTTAATTAGGGGGCCTAAGAGTTTATCCACTTTTTTAATTTGCTGTGTACAGCATTATTGTGTTGAATATGGTAAATTCCTTCTTTATGTATCCTATTTGTATACGTTTATGTTCCAATGAACAATCTTTGGAATACTGAACATAACTCTTATGACTATCAGTACAAAAGATAGAGTAACATACGCCTGTATATAGTTAACCATATTATTTTATAAGTCCATCAAAAAGGAGCTCCCCACAAGTCATGAAAAATGACAAGCAGATGAGCTCCAACCCATTGATCATTGGGCAACCGTTATGTGATAACTTAGAGTAGACAAATAAAAAAGGAACTTCCCTTGCGTAGAATAATCTACTCCGGAACAGTTCCTTCTCGTAATGATCTGTAGTGGGCTCGAACCACTGACCCCTACCCTGTCAAGATAGTGCTCTCCCAGCTGAGCTAACAGATCACATGATTAGTGATATCTAAGAATATATCATAGGCATAATCATGTGTCAATGCTCATGTGAGCAGCTACAGCGTTATCGGCAGCTGCCAATCAATCGGCTGCTCTCCCCATTTCTCCAGCTCTGCATTGATCTTAGAAAACGGCTTACTGCCGAAGAAACCGCGATGCGCTGATAACGGGCTTGGATGCGGTGCCTGTACGATGGCATGACGCCCCTTATCGATCATCTTCGCCTTTGCTTGCGCATGGCCCCCCCACAGCACAAACACGATAGGCTGTTCTCGCTCATTCAGCAGCTCGATAACTCGGTCCGTAAATTGCTCCCATCCGAATCCCTTATGTGAATTCGCCTGACCCTCACGAACTGTCAGTACCGTGTTGAGCATCATCACACCTTGATTCGCCCATGAAGCTAGATAGCCGTGATTCGGCATCTTCGTACCGACATCCTCCGCACTTTCCTTCAGCATGTTCAAAAGTGATGGCGGGATGCGTAACCCAGGAAGAACAGAGAAGCTGAGACCGTGCGCTTGATTCGGGCCATGGTAGGGATCTTGTCCAACGATGACAACTTTCGTATTGGCATAAGAAGTTAATTGGAACGCCGTGAATATTTGATCGAACGGAGGATAGACGGTGTGCTGTTCGTACTCTTGCTTGAGCTGTCCCCACATTTGCATGAAATAAGGCTTTCGCATCTCATCCCGCAATTTATCAGACCAATCATTTTCCACATTCCAACTCATCACAGCACGCTCCTCTACTAAGTTGAAGCTGGGCGCATTTCCGCCAGCAAGTTCGTATTCATATATATCCAGGAATTAAAAAAACCCTTTCGCAGTGTGCGAAAGGAGTTTCATTACATTTCATATCTTATGTAGCAATTCACAGTGTCTTAAGTAATAAGTGGTGCCGAGGACCGGGCTCGAACCGGTACGGTAGTCACCTACCGCAGGATTTTAAGTCCTGTGCGTCTGCCAATTCCGCCACCCCGGCACAATAATCTCTGAAACTATGAAAAAAGCATGAAATGGTGGGCCCTGAGGGACTCGAACCCCCGACCAATCGGTTATGAGCCGACCGCTCTAACCAACTGAGCTAAGGGCCCTCGCTATAGGGTCGTATAATAATTGGTTGCGGGGGCAGGATTTGAACCTACGACCTTCGGGTTATGAGCCCGACGAGCTACCGAACTGCTCCACCCCGCGTCATTCTCGCTCGACTTCGTTCATCGGCGACAAGTAATACTATACAACATTTGCACACGATCAGTCAAGAACTTTGCGAAAATAATTTCAAAACATATTTCTCTCCCGCAAAATCCCCCCTCAGCACCACACTACGGCAGGCTTCTGCAGCTTGTTCAGCCCCAAATTAATAATAAACTATCTTACCCCGTTATCTCATTAAACAAGTTTACTCTCAGATCTGCAACGGGGTAAAACAGCAGGGTCGTACGGTTTGCACACATATGGCACCAATATTGCATTCGTCAATTATAACGCCCGCATCACTATCATACATGAAAGAGACTGCACCCAATATGGATAATTAGTCACGCAAGAAACGAACTCCGTACTTCCCTTTCTTCGAACGAAATACTTCGATTTCCTGAGGCGTGCCGTAGCCATACAGCCACGCATCATGCTCTAGCCGCTGCTGCAGTACTTTTGCCTGAAACTTGGAGTCATAGAGCTTCCCCCAATAAATCCAATACATCACTCATCCACCTTGCCTTATCATAGAATCACCTTTGTAATCTGTAATTTGCCCAGATCTGCAAATATCAACCGCATAGATTAGAAAATCTATGACGGAATAAAGGGGCTGCCCCTAGTCATCTGCATGACTTCAGGACAACCCCTTCAGCTGAATTAACCTACAGGTTTATTATAAACTCCGTCTTGTACCCCATTCTGATTGGCCTTAATCTGTTTCAAAGCCTCGTTACCCTGCTTCTCCCACTCAGCCAATGCATCCTTCACTGATTTCGTTCCATTGATTACTTCCTGGAACTGTTGACGGCCGATATCTTGTACCTGCCAGTAGTTTCCGTACATCATTTCATCTTGCTTCAGATTAGCTGACGTAAGCGGCTTAACATTATAAAATGCTTGAATGTTGTAATTTGATCCTTCTTTTGGCTTAATGTACGATTTACGCGAAACCATCTCGTAGCTGCTGCGGGAACGGACCTTAGCCCACTCTGGGCTATGAATATATTTGATGAAATCCCAAGCATCATCAGCATTCGGAGCGTTGTTGTTGATCGCAAATATGTTGTTCAGCTGAACACTCGATGACACGCCTGGATTCTCAGCGTGGGTTGGTACCGTTACAACATCATATTCGAATGGAGTAAAGTTCTTGATCTTGCTGGCATTGCGCATCGCATTATATACTTCATTGTTCAAGTAGTTGAAGTCAGTCATTACCATTGCAACTTTACCAGAGAGAAACATGTCGTAATCGAATGGACCTGGTTCTTTATTACCCATATCCATCATCATACCATTATTTTGAGTTGGGACGATCTGATCCGTTCCCAGCTTCGCAACAGTGGTCCATACTTTCTCCCATTGCGGAGTGTTAACGGTCATCTTCTCTGCATTATCATCAAACATGCGCAAATTCAACGGTTTTACATAGTTATTAATGACTGACCAGAATAGGTCGCTGCCTTGATAACGTTCGAAGGCAAAGCCGTACTTGCGATCCGCACCTTCACCTTTAGACACGTTGCGAGCAAGCGTAAAGATGTCATCCCAGCTCATACCATCTGTTGGAAACGGAACTCCCGCGTCCTGAAACAGCTTCTTATTATAGAGCAATGCGCTTGAATAGAATGTAGGTGTCAGACCGTACAGATTGTTGTCACCCATCGCTTTTAAGCCATCGAATACAGCTGGCACGAAATCGCTCGTATCTATTTTCTCAGCTTGCATCTTCGTATCCAATTGCATCAACAGCCCTTCACGAGCTAATTGTTGGAAATGACCTGTATCCGTCACGATGATATCGACTGGATTATCGCCAGTCAACAGCTTCTTCACTGCTTCCATACGATCAGGTTCCTTCATCGCGCCTTCTGAATTCATGTTGTCATACTGCATCTGGCTGTAATCAATCGCAGGCACGATATCAATTCGAACATTCTGATGCGTCATCTCATATATATCTGTAAATTGCTGACGGAAGTAAGAATCATCATAGCCTCCGTACATAATACCAATTCGGAGAACGCGCTCTTTGTTCTCCTTACTCTCATTATTATTGCTGCAAGCAACGAGCATAGGAAAGATTAATGTTAAGACCAATGTAGCACTAAGAAGCTTGCGGACCCACATTTGTTTCTTCATCTGGTTACCCCTCCAACTTATTAGGTGTTCGTATAATGATTTGATCGCCATTGAATTCCATTGAGGCTTTGTCTTTAATGTCTAACGCCTCAAGGAACTCTCTCGGAACTTGCAGACGGCCTGCGCGATCTACAACAACATAGGCCTCGTGAACTTCCTGCAAGCCTTTCTGCGAATTCGAGAAACCTTCGTTCCCCTCAGCGTTCAAGCTAGGATTGCGCTTAATGAACTCTGTACTCGTCAAGCCGTCTCGAATCGCTACAACCCGGTCCACCTTGCTGGCAAGCGAGATATCATGGGTTACGATAACGATCGTTACTCCCAGTTCGCGATTCATCGTCCTGAATATTTCCATGATGCGATCTGAAGTTTGCGTATCTACAGATCCTGTAGGTTCGTCGGCCAGCAGAATACGCGGGCGATTAGCGAGCGAGATCGCCAATGCTACACGCTGCTGTTCACCGCCAGACAGCTCAGCCAACTTGTTATTGAGACGGTGGCTTAGTCCAACCCACTCCAGCAATTGCTTCGCATATGCGCGATCCACCTTGCCGGACAACATCATCGGAACTTCAACATTTTCAAGCGCAGACAGATACGGGAGAAGATTGCGCGCGTTGTTCTGCCATATGAAGCCTACTGTATCACGCTTGTATTTCACCAGCTGATCATCAGTAATCTTCAGCAGGTCCCATTCTCCAACCTTCACAGTCCCGGCGGATGGACGATCCAATCCGCCAAGAATGTTCATAAATGTGGATTTCCCGCTGCCGCTGTTGCCAATAATGGCAATCATCTCGCCTTGATTGACGGTTAGATTCAAGCCTTGGAGCGCGACTACCTCGAGATCATTCGACTTGAATATTTTGACTAGTCCTTCACAATAGATCATTGCTTAACGCTCCTCTCCCATCTTCACAGCCTGATGCACACGCAGACGACGGATATGAATGAAGAGCATTGAAGCTCCCAACAGCATCATCACACCGACTACAATATAAAGCTGCGTCGTATCTTTCGCTTCGAAGACGATGCGGAACGGCGGTACCTGCATTTTTGCATTTTCCGTAGCCTGCAGGAACGGCAGGAACAGACGGCTCGTGACTTTACCGATGATGATGCCTAGCCCAATCGATAAGCCTGCTGTGAATACTTGCTCCAGCAGCAGCATGCCAGTCAACTGCTTGCGAGACAGTCCCATCGCGCGCAGTATGCCGAATTGAACGACACGGCCAGACAGATTGAAGAACCAATACAGCAAGTAGCCGATTAACGAAACTATGATCGAGATCAAGAAGCCCATACTCAATATTCCAAATACACCGCCTCTTGTCGGGTGCTTGCTCTGTGCTGCGAGCTCAGTTCGAACATCCTTAACCGACGCAATCTCGATGCCTTTTTTCTGCAGCTCCTCAATAGCTGGGGCAAGCTTCGCTCCATCCTCCATCTTAATCCATACTTCATAAGGTGTGATCGGAACCTGATCATAGATATAGTCTATATTCGTGATGAAGAACGGCATTTGCTCTGGATATTGGCTAGGCCAATAAGGCAGAATCGCCACAACCACGAAATCAAGCATTTGATCCTGAATCGAGATGCTGATTACATCATTTTGCTTCAGCTGATATTGCTCTGCGACATTTGACGGAATGATTACCGCTTGTTCCGTATATTTACCCAGCACATTCAGATATTCAAATGGATGCGCAGGGAACAAATCATTACGGAACCAGGCAACCTTAGCAAAGCCATCATTCTCGATAGCCATCAGCTTGCCCTGCCCTATTGAACGGCCGGACACAACGACATTAACCTTAGTCTGTAACACACGTGTAGCTGCTTCCACACCTGGAAGCTGTTTGAAAATCTCAAACGGCGGTTCATTGTAGACGATGTTCTTAATCTGCGGCGGTCTACCGCCGCCACCTCCACCGCCTCCTCCGCCACCTCCGCCTCCAGTTGGAGGTTTTTGGTTCGGATCCGCTTCGGCAGTCGACTCCCATACAGTCTGAATAATAACATCTGTACCATATTCATAGAGTGTACGCTCGGTTGAATTCAGATCGATCGTTCTTGCCGCTGAAGAATTATACACACCGAGACCCAACGTAAGAATCAGTAGGATCATCAGCGGGTAATAGGACTTAGCGGATCGAGACAGCTGAACAAGAGTAAGATACAACGGAGTTGGCAAGTACTTGCCGCCTATCCATTGGAACAACTTGAGCAGCCATGGGAAGATACGCAGGAAGAACAACCCTGCCGCGAATATCGCCAACGCTGGTACGAAGAACAAGAACGGCTGAATTTGCAGCTGGTCTGAACTCATTCCTGTTTGGAAGGACAGCATCTGCTGTTGATTGGATAAATAATATCCGTATCCAGCGATTCCAAGCAGCACGATATCCAGATACCATCGCTGCCAAGCTGGCTTTCTATCTTTGCGAGCCATCTTCTGCCTTAGACCAACGATAGAGGATCGTGCAAACATGACTGCAGGTATGACACTAGACATCAACGCAATCAATACAGCTGCGACACCAAACAATATCGCATCCGTCGAGAAGCCGACTGGAATCGACTTGCGATTGACGAACTCCAGAAATCCATCTGCCGATCCAATCGACTTGGCCATCATCCAGCCTATTAATGGCGCCAGCAGCAAGGCAATACCGCCTAAGATGAGACCCTCGATTAGATACATTAGACTGATCTGCTTAGTGCTCGCGCCGCGGCTGCGCAGTACTGAGATATCGCTCTGCTGCTTCTCCAACGCTTGATTCGCATTCATGGCAATGAAGTAGAACACCATAGCTATCATTGGCGCTGCAAGTGTGAACAGCATCATCTGCAGCTGTACGCTCTGGCTTCGGAACTCGTCTAGCAGCTTCTCGAATGAAAGCTCAACGTTTGTTCCTTTCAGCTTCTGGTATAGATCAATTTCTAAACGATCCAACGTGCTGTTAAGCGATGTCAGTTGACTCGTCTTGATCTCGCGCAGGTCGAATGCATAGTACCAGCTGGATGAGAGCAATGGAACCTGAAGGTCCTTCAGCACGGTTTGATTGAAAGTGTTCTCCGTGACATACATCGTGTTCATCATCGTTTCAAATCCTTGGTACCAATAAGGATCCGTATCCTGATTCGCTTGGAACGTTCCAACAATCTTGACACGCAATGTCGCGTTAGAACCCCCATAAGTCGGATAATCGAGTTCATCTCCAACGTGAAGATCATTGCGGTACATCGCTTCTTCCAACATAACCACTTCAATAACACCATCTGTAGCACCGTCTTTGAAAGCTCGACCGTTCGTCCATTCGATCTTGTCTTCCAAGCCGGACATACTGGCGATAGACATCGTGCGCACACGGCTCGCATCAACCTTGGATGGATCTACTGGGATGACTTCGGTCGCGCGAATTGACCGGGTATTCGCAAATACAGGTGCAGGGAAGCCTATCTTCTCCTTCACGTCTTCGCGTATGTATGTATCGACATCTTCTAGACCTTTGAGGTCTGTTTTGTTGCCGCCAGCTGCTTGATACTTCATCAATAAAGAGCCCGCCGGAAGACCCTCGCTGTTCTCTTGCAGCGACTTCGCTACAACGCGTTTAAGCGCGCCATCAGCATACATCGGAATGCTCACTGTAAAGGATACAGCGACAATGAGTCCGATTAATGTGCTTAAGGTGAGCCAGCGGGTATTCCACATCTTACGGAACAGGAATCGAATCAGTGGGATACCCATTATCTACCCACTACTTTCTGTCCAGGCTCAAGCCCCTTTAGAATCTCGACATGTGTTGAAGTCTGTTGTCCTACTTCAACATCGACTTCCCGTTTGCCATTCTCGTCAACAACCTGAACATAAGTGCGGGAACCAATCGTTCGAAGTGCTGACATTGGAATCAAAGTGACGTCTTTTCTGCGTTGCACAATGATTTTGCCGCTGAGCGGAGTGCCGCGTTGCAAGCCGGAAGGCATCTTCTCTACTTGTATTACTACATAATTCTCTAATCGTTCCTGTTGAACATTTCCACCAGAACCGCCATTGTTGTTTGGCACGGTTGCAGGCAAAGATTTAACCTTGCCTTTCAATGGAGTGTCCACGTTGTTAACTCTAACTTCCGCTTCCATACCAAGAGAAATCTTCTTCTGATCATCCTTGGACATATCGGCCGCAACAGTTAAGCGCGATGTATCGGCAACAATAGCTACTGTCTCATATTCCTTCGTCATTTGACCCTTCTGCATGGACAGCGACATGATAGTGCCGTCAAATGGAGCCGTTAGTGTGCCTTTCGCGATATCCTCTTCCAGATCAGTGATCGCTTGCCGTTTTTCTTCAAACGCGATTTGAGCCTCTTCAAATTGAACAGGATCCATCTCATCTTTCTGACGGAGTGTTTCCTTCATCTGAACTTCATCTTGTCGGAGCTGCAATCGTTTATTGCGTAAATCCTTCTCCATGTCTTCGAGATCCAGCACTGCAATAACTTGACCTGCTTTTACCGAATCCCCATTACTTACTAAAACTTCTTTGATTCGCTTATTACCCAGTGTAAAGTATAATGGCTCTTCTTGCTCAGACATGAGCTTACCGCCGAAAGAAACGGCTGTCTCTAACGTATCCTTTACTACATCGAGCTCAGGCTTCTTCGATATCGTCGGTGGCGTGATCTCTGGCAGCACCTCTTCTACATCTTCATCCGGAAGCAGTGAACATCCTGCAGTGAATAGAAGTGCGCTGCACATAATCGCAAGCATCGCTTTGCGCCATGGTCGTTTCAAAGTAGTTAGATGATTAGGAGACGAATCTTCCGTCGACCATTTCATAGACATGATCTGCTACCTCCAAAATTGTGGGATCGTGAGTGGCCATGCATATTGATATATTTTCTGTGCGAATAATATGTTGAAATACACCCATGACCTGTGCCACCGTTTGGGTATCCAAATTCGCAGTTGGTTCATCTGCCAGCAGAAGAAGCGGTTTATGAGCTACTGCTTTCGCAATCGCGACACGCTGCTGCTCTCCTCCCGACATCTCAAAAGGCCGATGGTTCATTCGCTTGCCAAGTCCAACGAGATCTAAGCAATGGCGGACGCGCTTATCCCATAGATGACGCGGTATCTTGGCCATTCTGAGCGAAAGCTCCACATTTTCATAGGCAGACAACATCGGCATCAGCGCATAGGCCTGAAATATAAATCCAATATCAGACCGCCGAGTTATGGTTCGCTTATCATCATTCCATTCTGACAGCGTTTCTCCACGAAACCTTATCTCCCCTTGTGTCGGCAGATCAAGCCCGCCCAACATGTTAAGAAGCGTCGTTTTGCCCGAACCTGACCGTCCTCGCAAGATGACGAGTTGACCGGAACGAACTTCCATATCAATCCCTTTGAGAACATGCAAAGTATTGCCGCCTACTTCAAATTCTCGGGTGACACTTTGCACTTCTAACAGTGGCTTCTCCGGGTCATATTCGTCCCGAACCGGCCAGTCGTGCTGTACATTAGCAGGATTAGATTGTGTTATGTATGGCGCATCTTCTTCTGTTTCAACTGTTGGACGTTGCTCTTCTGCCGATTGAACTGGGCTTTCGTCTGCAGCCTTGGGCTGTTTCCTAAAGCGAAGTTTTTTTAACAATACTGGTGCCCCCTTCAACCTCTGACAAGTTCCTCCTAAATACTTCTTCAGTATAAACGAATCAACTGTTTGAAAAGTTACAGTGTTTGTTACGTTTTGGCTTGCTTTTACATATTTTCATAATTTATGGCCTAATATCTCTAATAACAGCTGAAAAAGGCAGCCCTTTCGGCTGCCCTTTGAATCATCATTTTCTCATATTCAACTTAATGATTGCTACGTTAATATGTCCCTAACTCCCTATCGCATTAGCCTGATCTAACACCTGCTGCAGCTGGTTCTGCAGCATCGGGATCACCTCAGGAATCAGCTTTCCCGCAATCAAATCATCCAGCGCCTGATTCATCAATTCGTACATCTCTTTATAAGTCGGATAAGAAATTTGATATTTATCGAGAGTTTGAGCTAATGAGTTGACTGTCTTAGGTTTCAACATTGTTAACACTTTAGCATAATCCTCGTTCATTTCGTTTAAGTATGTAATGCGTGTCGGCAACTGACCATTTATCATCTTCGTTGAGGTCTTCGCCATTTCAGGACTGTGAATGAACTTCATTAGCTCCCACGCCGCAGCTTTATGTTCTGATGCTTGATTAATGGAAAATACAGTTTCCGTCGTAATATAAGCCGATTCATGAGGATAGCTAGGATCAACAGGCATCGTAACCACTCCCCAATTGAACGGTACCGAGCCCTTATTCAATAAGCTTGCATTTTCCAACGTATTGATCATTCGAGAATCTTCTATTAACATAGCTGCTTTACCCTGCATAAAATCGGAGTCATAAACGGAATCTTTGCCACTGTCGCCACTCTTATGCTCAGTAAATCGTATTGCCCCGCTGCTAACGGCACTTGCTGTCATCTGAAATAAATCGCGCCATGATTGCGTATTGACCAGCGCATTCTCACCGCGCGCATCGATCAACTGTAGATTAGAGCCTTGAATTATCGAAGACATCAGCTCGCTTCGGTCATTATAAGGATTGGCAATTCCATATAGCTGACCCTCTTCTGACTCTATATATACGAATCGTTCTCCAAGCTGCAGCAGCTCTTTCCAGCTCATCTGATTAGTTGGAAGCTCAATCCCATATTTGTGAAATAAATCGGCATTATAGAACAGCACTTTCGTGTTATAGGCTGGAGCAAGCGCATATAATCCTCCACCACCTTGTTCACGCAGCATATCGATTAGGCCAGGCAGCATGTCATCGAGATTATACCTTTCCTGCTTCATAATGGCGTCCATATCATACAGCCTGCCCAGTTCCGCTAGCCTCTTCATCGTCATTAGATCTGTCATCATAATGTCCGGCTGTTCTTGATCGATAAATTCAAGGACACGCCCTTCTTCGCTATCTTCTCCTGCAGGATCAACCAAATCTCCGCCGTCCATGAGCAACGGATCCGTCTCGATCACTTCAATCTCAATCTCAGGATGCTCCATTGCAAAATACCCGCCATACTCCAGATAAAACTGATCTTTATCAGGATACATGACACGAAGCTTACTTGATTCTTGATCAGATGAAGGCTCCGATAGCGGATTTCCAACCGTACAACCGCTTAACATTATGACGGAAGTACATGCAGCCAACCATTTCAGCCATAGTCGTTTTTTCATACCATAAACCCCATTTCTCCCTTATGTTATCACATGGTGCAATGAGGGTCACGAGATCATTTAACAAAAAACAGCCCATCTCATTTTAACGAGATGAGCTGTTGCTATGAAATATAGTCCTATTTGCCCCAAGTTGTTGGATCTTGACGCCACGCCTTCAGGAGCTCCATATCTGCTTCTTGAACAACCCCCTGCTCTAACGCTACTTGCATCAGGGCTGTATAGTTGGACAAAGTATGCAGCAGTATGTTAGCTTCGGCGAATGCTTCGATCGCTTTGTTCATCTGATAGCTGAAGATCGCTAATACTGCGAGCGGCTCAGCGCCGGCTTCACGAACAGCGAGCGCCGCTTTGAGAGAGCTGCCTCCTGTGGAGATCAAGTCTTCGATGACAACGACCTTCTGACCCGGACGAATAATGCCTTCGATCTGGTTCTGCTTGCCGTGGCCTTTCGCTTTATCGCGAATATATGCCATAGGCAGACCAAGCTTGTCCGCAACCCATGCCGCATGCGGAATTCCTGCAGTTGCCGTACCTGCTATCACTTCCGCGTCTGGCGCAAGCTCGCGCACGAGAGTGGCAAAGCCTTCCGCGATCGCATTGCGAATCTCTGGATAAGCCATCGTCAGACGATTGTCGCAGTAGATGGGAGACTTAATGCCGGACGTCCATGTAAATGGCTCATTTGGGCTAAGCGCCACCGCTTTAATGTCGAGCAGATGCTTTGCAATCGTCATTTCCAGGTTGTTCGTTGTCATATTAAACCAGCTCCTTCAAGATTGATTCTAATGCTTCACGCGGGTTCGACGCCGCTGTTATCGGACGTCCGATGACCACATAGTCTGTTCCTTGATCGAATGCTTCCTTCGGCGTCATAACGCGCACTTGATCTCCCAGAGCGCTGCCGGCAGGTCGGATACCCGGTGTAATCGTCTGAAATGCCTCGCCGCACGCACTCTTAATCAGCGTCACTTCCTGCGGCGAAGCCACTACGCCGTCAAGTCCCGCTTGCTTCGCCATAGCTGCATAGCGTACGACGCAATCCGATACCTTGCCGGCAATGCCGATCTCTTCGTTCATGACGTGAGCGTTCGTGCTCGTCAGCTGCGTTACCGCAATGACAGCAGGCTTGCTTAACGAAGAGTCGCTTGCGAGCGCTTCTTCCACTCCAGCCATAGCAGCTTGCATCATCTGCGCTCCGCCTGCCGCATGTACGTTGAACATGTCTACGCCGAGCTTCGTGATGCTGTTTGCGCCGCCTTTAACCGTGTTCGGAATATCATGCATCTTCACATCCAGAAACACTCGGTAGCCGCGCGACTTCAATTCACGCACGAAATCTGGTCCTGCCGCGTAGAACAGCTGCATGCCGACTTTCATATAGCACGGGATGCCTTCCAGCTGTTGAATCAGAGATGTCGCCGCTTCAGCATTCGGATAATCCAATGCCACCATGATTCGTCCCGCCATCTGTTCTCTTGTTGTCATCGTCATAATTATTCAGCCTCCAATGTTTCAGATCGACATGCCGTCATGCTCTCTCCCAGCCGCTATTCACAATCCGAGGAGGCCTGTTGGGGGCCTCCTCGTTCAAGGAATTCACGCTTATTCAAATTATGCGTTGAATCTCGGCATCGCTGTCGATGAGAAGTTGAGCTGCTCCAGCATTCCGAGAAGCGCGCGCACCGTATCCAGCGAAGTCATACATACGATGCCGTTCTCTACCGCTTCACGGCGGATGCGGAATCCGTCGCGTTCCGGCGTCTTGCCTTTAGTCAATGTATTGATGACGAAGTGCGCTTCACCGTTGCGGATCAGATCCAGAATGTTCGGCGCGCCTTCGGACAGCTTATTGACACGCATGACGTTCAGGCCAGCTTCTTCCATCGCTGTAGCCGTTCCGCCTGTTGCGATAATCTTGTAGCCAAGCGCGCTGAAGCCCTTCATCAGCTCAACCGCTTCATCTTTATCCTTGTCAGCAACCGTGCACACAATCGCGCCTGTTGCTGGAATCTTCATACCGGATCCGATCAAGCCCTTATAGAGCGCCTTCGCGTATTTCACGTCGCGACCCATTACCTCGCCTGTCGATTTCATCTCAGGACCGAGTGTAGGCTCTACGCGGCGCAGCTTCGCGAAGGAGAACACCGGAACCTTAACTGACACATAGTCAGCTTCAGGCCACAGACCATCGGTGTATCCAAGCTCAGCCAGCTTGCTGCCAAGAATGAGCTTCGTTGCCACATTCGCCATCGGAATGTTCGTCACCTTGCTCAAGAACGGCACTGTGCGTGAAGATCGCGGATTCACTTCGATTACATACACTTCGTCGTGATAGATGACGAACTGGATGTTTACGAGTCCAACCGTCTTCAGCTCTTTCGCGATTCGGATCGTGATATCGACAACCTGCTGCTTCAGCTCTTCTGATAGATGCTGTGGAGGATATACCGCAATCGAGTCGCCGGAGTGAACGCCCGCGCGTTCGATATGCTCCATGATACCTGGCACCAGTACAGTCTCGCCGTCGCAGATCGCATCTACCTCGACTTCTTTACCAAGCATGTAGCGGTCAATCAATACCGGATGGTCTGGATTGATCTTAACAGCCTGCACCATGTAGCTGAGCAATTCGTCATCCGAGTATACGATCTCCATTGCGCGTCCGCCAAGGACGTAGGACGGGCGAACGAGTACCGGGTACCCAAGGCCTTGCGCTGTTTCTACTGCATCGTCCACAGAGGTCACTGTCTTACCCTTTGGCTGTGCGATGTTCAAGCGCGACAGCAGCGCTTCGAATCGCTTGCGATCTTCCGCCTCGTCGATGCTGTCCAGGCTTGTGCCGAGAATGCGCACTCCCTCTTTAGCAAGCGGAGCCGCAAGGTTGATCGCTGTTTGTCCGCCAAACTGCACGATAACACCGATCGGCTTCTCCTGCTCGATGACGTTCATCACATCCTCGAAGAAGAGCGGCTCGAAGTACAAGCGGTCTGACGTGTTGAAGTCTGTCGATACCGTTTCAGGGTTGTTATTTATGATAACTGCCTCATATCCAGCGTTCTGGATCGCCCAAACCGCATGAACAGTGGAGTAGTCGAATTCGATACCTTGACCGATCCGAATCGGACCGGAGCCTAGTACTAGCACCTTCTCCTTCGTGGAAGGCGTTACTTCATTCTCCGTCTCATAGGTTGAGTAGTAGTAAGGCGTTGTAGCTTCAAACTCTGCCGCACATGTGTCAACCATTTTGTAAACCGGTACCAAGCCTTGTTCTTTGCGCGCAGCACGAATGTCTGCTTCCGTTGTCATTGCTCCGCCAGGGAACGCCGCGCTGCGAATTTCTGCAATGGCGCGGTCTGTAAAGCCCATGCGTTTCGCTTCATACAGTGTCGCTTCCGATAGCTTAGCTTCGCTTGTAAGCACATCTTCGAATCGAATCATGCGCTCCAGCTTATCCAGGAACCACCAGTCGATCTTCGTCAAGTCTTGGATCTGCTGCAGGGAATACCCGCGGCGATAAGCTTCCGCGATCAAGAACATGCGCTCATCATCCGGTGCTTTCAGACGCGCTTCCAGTGTCTCTTGATCCAGCTCGTCTGTTCCTTTCAGGTACAAACGGTGTACACCGATCTCCAGCGAGCGGATCGCTTTATGAATCGATTCTTCGAAGGTGCGGCCGATGGCCATGACTTCGCCTGTCGCTTTCATCTGCGTGCCGAGCTTGCGGTTCGCTTGCGTGAACTTATCGAACGGCCAGCGAGGAATCTTCGAGACGATGTAGTCAAGTGTCGGCTCGAAGCAAGCGTAAGTTTGACCCGTTACAGGGTTAACGATCTCATCCAATGTGTAGCCGACTGCAATCTTAGCAGCCATCTTCGCGATCGGATAACCAGTCGCTTTCGATGCGAGCGCTGATGAGCGGCTGACACGTGGGTTAACTTCGATGACGTAGTATTGATAGCTGTGCGGGTCAAGCGCGAACTGTACGTTACAGCCGCCCTCGATGTTCAATGCGCGAATAATCTTGAGCGATGCGGAACGCAGCATCTGATACTCGCGGTCCGACAGCGTTTGGGATGGCGCTACTACGATACTGTCGCCTGTGTGAACACCGACTGGGTCGAAGTTCTCCATGTTACATACGACGATACAGTTGTCGTTCGCGTCGCGCATAACTTCGTATTCGACTTCCTTCATGCCAGCTATGCTCTTCTCGATCAAGCATTGTCCGATCGGGCTGTAGCGGATACCGCTTGCTACGATGTCGCGAAGCTGCGCTTCGTCATCACAGATACCGCCGCCTGTACCGCCAAGTGTATAAGCCGGGCGAACGATGATCGGGTAGCCGATCTCATTCGCGAAGTCGACAGCTTCTTGTACAGAAGTAACGATAACACTCTCAGGTACTGGCTGCTCCAGCTCGCGCATCAGCTCGCGGAACAAGTCGCGGTCTTCCGCGCGCTCGATCGCTTCAAGCTGTGTGCCCAGCAGGCGAACATTTTCCTGTTCCAGAATGCCCGCGCGAGCCAACTCTACCGCCATGTTCAAGCCTGTTTGTCCGCCAAGCGTTGGCAGTAAGCCGTCTGGACGTTCTTGGCGAATGATTTGAGTTACAAATTCTAGGGTAATCGGCTCGATGTAAACCTTGTCCGCCATATTCGTGTCCGTCATGATTGTTGCTGGATTGCTGTTGATTAGGACTACTTCCAATCCTTCTTCTTTTAGCGCTTGACATGCTTGTGTCCCAGCATAGTCAAATTCCGCCGCTTGGCCGATAACGATAGGACCGGAACCGATAACGAGTATTTTTTTAAGTGTAGTATTTTTCGGCATGTTATTGTTCCCCTCTCAACTGAGCTTGCAGCTCCGCTTGGCGCGGCAGCTTCGGATTGTTGCGCTTATGTTCACGAATCATGTTCAGGAACTGATCAAACAGGTAGCTGCTGTCGTGCGGACCTGGCGCTGCTTCTGGATGATACTGCACTGTAAATGCAGGGTATTTCTTATGTTTAAGACCTTCTATCGTCTTATCGTTGTTGTTGATATGTGTAACTTCAAGCTCTGTTCCTGCAATCGACTCGTCTACTACGGTGTAGCCGTGGTTTTGAGAAGTGATATAGCAGCGGCCTGATGCAAGCTCTTTAACTGGATGGTTACCGCCACGGTGACCGAACTTCAGGCGACCCGTATCCGCGCCGCAAGCAAGTGCGAACAACTGATGTCCCAAGCAAATGCCGAAGATTGGAATCTCACCGATCAGCTCTTGCAGCATCTTCACAGCGTGAGGTACATCTTTCGGGTCCCCAGGGCCGTTGGACAATTGGATACCGTCTGGACGCAAGCGGCGAATCTCATCTGCTGTTGTATCATGCGGTACGACAACTACGTCACAGCCGCGTTGAGTCAACTCGCGGAGGATACCGCTCTTCGCGCCGAAGTCTACCAATACGATGCGCTCGCCCTTGCCGGAGCTCGCGAACACTTCCTTCGTGGAAGTGCAGGCCACTTGATCGCTTATTAATGGAGTAGTTTGCATCATCTCTTGCAATTCTGCAGGCGACTTGTCTCCTACGGACAAGATCCCTTTCATCGTACCGTGATGACGCAGGATGCGAGTGAGCATCCGTGTATCGATATCGCTGATACCTGGTATTCCATACTCCTTCAGCAGTCTATCTACGGAGTATTCTGCACGCCAGTTGCTTGGAATCTCTTCATGACGTCTTACGACAAAGCCGTGTACATATGGACGAATCGCTTCAAAGTCATCGCGAGTAATCCCGTAGTTTCCGATCAGCGGATAAGTCATCGTTACAATCTGTCCGCAATAAGAAGGGTCAGACAGCACCTCTTGATAACCTGTAATACCTGTATTAAATACGACTTCCCCGACTGATACTCCATCCGCACCAAACGCTTTGCCTGTAAACAGGGTGCCATCTTCCAATAACAATCTTGCTTGCATCTTCGTCACTCCTCGCTTGAATCGGTTTGGCTGAATCTCCGCCAACCGTTATCTATCTATTCAGTATTAAATCTATAAGGACAATGTTGGGTATTGCTAGAGTTACTCGTAACAATCTACTCGGACCATACAACCTTGCCGTCAACCAATGTCATGACTGTCCAGCCCTTCAGCTTCCAGCCTGTAAATGGCGTATTGCGGCCTTTAGACAAGAACTGTGTCGGATCAACTTCACGCTCTGTATCCAAATCTAGTACAGTCAGATCGGCAGGCGCTCCTTCTACCAGACGTCCAGTAGACAATCCGAACACCTTAGCAGGGTCTGAAGTCATGCGGCGGATAAGCAGCTCAAGCGGCCATTTTCCTGTAGCTACGAACTTCGTATACATGAGCGGGAACGCTGTTTCCAATCCTACGATACCGAATGGCGCAAGCTCCATCCCCTTCGCTTTCTCTTCCTCACTATGCGGCGCATGATCCGTTACGAGAATATCGATTGTTCCATCCTCAATCGCTTGAATGCAAGCTTCTACATCGCGTGGTGTGCGGAGAGGAGGATTCATCTTCCAATTTGCATCCATACTTGGAATATCTTCATCAGACAGCAGCAGGTGATGCGGGCATACCTCAGCAGTTACATGAATGCCGATCTCCTTCGCCTGACGAATCAAGCGGATCGATTGCTCTGTGCTCACATGGCAGACGTGATAGTGAACACCTGTCGCTTCCGCCAACAGGATGTCGCGGCCTACATGGATCGCTTCCGATTCGTTCGGGATCCCTTTCAGTCCATGCTTGCGTGCAAATGCGCCATCTGTTACAGCAGCGCCCTTTACAAGCGAGTCGTCTTCGCAGTGTGCGATAACCGGCATGTCAAGCGCCTTCGCGCGAGCCATGGCGTCCTTCATCATCTGTGCGTTCTGAACGCCTACTCCGTCATCTGTGAAGCCGATGACTCCAGCATCCTTCAGCCCTTCAAAGTCAGTCAAATCTCGCCCGAGCTCATTTTTCGTAATCGAGCCGTAAGGGAGCA
This sequence comes from Paenibacillus marinisediminis, assembly GCF_054343325.1. Classification (NCBI taxonomy): domain Bacteria; kingdom Bacillati; phylum Bacillota; class Bacilli; order Caryophanales; family Paenibacillaceae; genus Paenibacillus; species Paenibacillus marinisediminis. The sequence continues at coordinate 400,861 of NZ_JBTGUH010000003.1, read as the reverse complement.
CTTTCACGATTCCTTCTTGCTTCGCTTTATCGTGAATGAGTTGTACCGTTTCCGCTGTGTCGATCACAGGTCGTGTGTTCGGCATGCAAGCGATCGTCGTGAACCCGCCGCGTGCAGCGGAGCGCGTTCCTGTCGCAATCGTTTCTTTATGTTCGAATCCCGGCTCGCGAAGATGCACATGCATATCGATAAAGCCTGGGCTGACAAACTTGCCTTTGACATCTATGATTTCTGCTTCGCTAGGAAGTGGAGCAGCTGCTTCTGTGACTCTTCGGATGACGCCTTCTTCAACCCAGATGTGCGCTGAAGTCAGGCTCCCTTGTTCGTTTAATATGCTTGCATTTGCTAGAATCAACATGTAATAGTTCTCCCTTCGCCTAGTTCCGGTTTGCGCTTTATTCACTGCTATTTCGTTATATCAGCATATCGTTTCAATACTAGCGAACCGCTCGTTCCATAACCGCCATTCGAATCGGCACTCCGTTAGCCATCTGCTCGAAGATGCGGGATTGAGGACTTTCTACTAATTCGCTGTCAATCTCAACATCTCGGTTCACTGGCGCTGGGTGCATGATGATCGCGTGTTTCTTCATGCGGCTTGCTCGTTCGACGGTCAATCCATATGCTTCACGGTAATCCGCTGCTGTGGTGTACACCTTGTGGTCATGTCGCTCCAGCTGTACACGTAGCATCATGACAACGTCTGATTGCAGCGCTTCTTCCATCTCTACATATGGAGCATCAAGCTCATGAGCTCTCATATTGCTCGGTGCGCAGAAGGAAACGTTAGCTCCAAATTTGCGCAGCGCCCACAGATTGGAGCGGGCGACCCGGCTGTGCTCCACATCTCCGACAATTGCGACATTCAAGCCGCGCAGATCGCCGAAGTGCTTGCGCATCGTGTAAAGGTCAAGCAGCGCTTGCGTCGGATGCTCGTTGTTGCCGTCGCCGGCATTGACGAGCGGCATCTTCACGCGTTCCGCGATCTCTTGCAGCATCCCGACCGGCTTCAAGCGGATGACGCCTGCATCCAGTCCCATTGATTCCAAGGTGCGGACTGTATCGTATATGGACTCGCCCTTTGCTACACTGGAGGCAGCAGCCGCGAAGTTTATCACTTCAGCTCCCAGACGCTTCTCCGCCACTTCGAAGGAGGAGCGAGTACGAGTGCTGTTTTCAAAAAACATATTCGTTACGATCCGATGCTTGAGTGCATCGTGAATCTTATTCGGCTGCATCTCCCAGAATGCAGCTCGTTTCAAGATGGATTCGATCTCATCACGGCTTAGATCTTTTAGCCCTAACAGGCTGCGTTCGTTTACCATGCGTTCCAAATGTATCGTAGCCATTGATGATTACCCCCGTTGATGTATGATTTTGACTTCATCGATTCCATCGACTTCTTTTAGTGCTACTTCAATTTCTTCTGTCTTTGATGTTGGAACGTTCTTGCCAACAAAGTCAGGCCGGATCGGCAGTTCCCGATGGCCTCTATCTGCCAAAACAGCAAGCTGAATCATTTGTGGTCTGCCTTGATCCATGAGCGCATCCATCGCGGCACGGATCGTCCTGCCCGTGTAGAGCACATCGTCACACAAGATAATCGTCTTGTCATGGATCGAGCACGATAGTTCATTTGCTGCCAAGACATCTGATTCCATCACTTTGCGATCATCCCTATATCGTGTGATATCCAACTCGCCTACTTGAACGTTTGCGTTCTCTATAACTTGAATTCGTTCCGCGATTCGGTTCGCGATGTAGATGCCTCGCGTACGAATCCCGACTAGCATGCAATTGTCAATGCCTTTGTTTCGTTCTAGAATCTCATGAGCGATACGCGTCAGCGCGCGTCGGATAGCTGCTTCATCCATGATGATGTTGTAATCCGCCGTACTCATAATTGAACTGCTCCTTCCGTTTGCTACAGGCTTGTTGCCAACTCAGCTTCGATTAACTTGACGGGCTTTCTTGTAAGTATTTGTCACAATAAGATGAACTTATTACTTATTTCTTGTTACGTCTCCATGCAAAAAACTCCTTGCCCAGAAGGCAAGGAGTCGTGAAGTCAGATGGATAAGGGCGTAACGATACACAGGCATATTAAAATCGGCCGCATACTGTTCATCACCCTCTACTCTCTGATAGAGCGGTCTATGTTACGCGTCCGACACCCATGCACGATCCCTTTTCGTTAACGAGCGTCACCTTGCCAGTCTCTCGGACTGATTTAAAGGTTCCTTATGAAGTTGTGTTTATTATTTCACTTCTGACTTCCGGTGTCAAGCTATTATCATATATATTTAAAATTTGAACGTTGGTAAATGAAGGGACTTTGTATGTATCTGTAAAACACACTTCTGTAACACGGAAAAACCCCGCTATCTCGTCCAGACTAGCTACTACACTCGCTGTAACACGGTATTTCCGCGTTAACTCTCACGCGCCGATCTCACTTGCCTTTCAAATGCCGCTATTCCCCGCGCCCACACTCCACTCCACAAAAAAGCACCTTCGTTCACGCTGCCTAAGCTCAAGCCTCAATGCTAAAGCTTCAACAGCAATGAACGAAAGTGCTGCGTCATCGCTTAGAATACAAATTCAACATCCGTCAAACGGCGCTTCAACTCGTCAATTACCCGCTTCTCTTCAGATTCACCCTTCGCATGGAAAGTAACGGAGAATCGAATATAGCGTCCCGCATCATCCCAAGGTACCGTTGAAATCAGCTTCTCACGAATCAAGTACTGCGAGAAGTCTTCGGCTGTAGCGAACTCAGGACCGTTCTTAACTGCCTTAGGCGCTTCCACGTAGAGGAAGAAGGAGCCCTTCGGTTTCTCTGCACAGAATCCGATCTCATTCAGCGCATCCACCAGCATATTGTGGCGGCGGGAATATTTCTCCGAGATCGCTTCCGTAATCTCCGGATGCTCTAGCCCGTATATTGCCGCTTTTTGAATGGCGATAAACTGTCCGGAATCATTATTGTCTTTCACATCGCCAAATGCCTTAACAATCAACGGATTGCCTGCGATGAATCCGATCCGCCAGCCCGTCATATTGTATGACTTCGACAAAGAATGAAGCTCGACGCCAACATCCTTCGCACCAGGAACGCTCAGAAAGCTGAGCGGCTTCTCGCCGTCATATGTGAGCGCAGCGTACGGCGCATCATGAACGACGATCACTTCATGCTTCTTCGCCCATTCTACAACCCTCGCAAAGAATTCAACTGTTGCTGAGGCTCCTGTAGGGTTGTTAGGATAATTCAGATACAGCAGCTTCGCGCGCTTGCATATATCTTCAGGGATGCTGTCCAAGTCTGGCAAGAAGTTATTCTCCTTCGTTAGCTCGACTGTATACACCTCGCCGCCCAGATACTTTGTATGCGTACCAAGTACAGGGTACCCAGGAACCGTCATAATCGTGACATCTCCAGGGTTGATGAAGCATGACGGCAGCATAGCCAGCGCAGGCTTCGAACCGATGGAATGCAGCACTTCAGTCTTCGGATCAATACCATCCACGCCGAACACATCGCATAGATATTTTGCCGCAGCAGCTTTAAATTCAACGATTCCATTATCAGCATATCCGCGATTCTCTGGCTTGGCCGCTTCTTCAGCAAGCTTAGCTACGATACCTGCGTCTGCCATTTCGTCAGGTTCGCCGACACCCATATCGATTAATTCCACATTTGGATAAGCGAGCTTCGCAGCAGCCTTCGCACGCTTAATCTTTTCGAATTTATAAATGTTTGTATCTTTTCCATAGTTCGCGCCGCCGATGCGGTCAGCGAAGACAGTCTGAATGTATGTCTGTTCATATTGTTCGATACTCAAGATAGCCACACCCCTTATTTGCTTTCATCATTATCATGAAGCAAAGAGACCGCTGACGGAATGGACGATGTATGCAACATTTTGTACTCGTTGCATATATCGCTTCATCCCGCTGCGGCCTCTCGTAAGAGTGTCCTAACGGTTGCGTATCGATTGCAGCAGCAATTCCATATCATCTGGAATCGGCGCTTGGAATTGCAGTGTTTCACCAGTAGTTGGATGGACGAAACCGAGCGTTTCAGCGTGCAGCGCTTGACCATCCATCGTAAGACCGCGCGTGCCGCGGCTGTACATCGGATCACCTACGAGCGGATGCCCGATGAATTTCATGTGCACCCGAATCTGATGGGTGCGTCCCGTCTCAAGCTTCAATTCGACAAGTGTAGAATCGCCGAAGCGCTCGAGCACCTTAAAGTGCGTAACTGCATGCTTCGCATTGCGCTCTGTCACGGTGTACATCTTGCGGTCATGCTCATCGCGACCGATCGGCGCGTCAACTGTGCCTTGATCATGAGGCACATTGCCGTGAACCAGCGCAACGTATTTGCGAATAACCGTATGCGCTTTAAGCTGCTCAGCAAGCGATACATGTGCGCGATCATTCTTCGCCGCCATCAAGAGACCGGACGTATCCTTATCGATGCGGTGCACGATACCAGGGCGCAGTTCTCCGTTGATCCCAGACAAGTCCTTACAATGATGCATCAGCGCATTCACGACTGTACCGGAAGTATGTCCCGGCGCAGGATGAACGACCATTCCGCGCGGCTTATTGATCACAATGACATCCGCATCTTCGTAATAAACATCCAGTGGAATATCCTCCGCCGCGATGTCTACAGACTCCGGTTCGGGCATATGAAGGGTAACAACGTCGCCTTCCATACATTTCGCATTTGCCTTTACCTGCTGGCCATTAATAAGAACATGCCCATTTTTAATCCACAGCTGCACCTGTGAACGAGACACATTTTCCTCAATCGATTCTGTTATATATTTGTCTATTCGTTCCTTTGCATATTCGGCAGTTACTGTCCATACCATCGTATCTTGTTGGTCGTCGGCCTCTCCGAATTGCTGTGAAGAATGGTGTTGTTCATTTACATTCATTTGCCTTCTTCAACCGTTCCTTCCTGATGCTCATTCATCTTATTCTCACGTCTTACAGCTAAGAACGCATCAAGGAGCACTAAGCCTACACCGATGCAGATTGCGCTGTCCGCAATATTAAAGATTGGAAACGTGTATGAACCAAAGTTAAATTGCAGGAAGTCGACAACTTCTCCCGTAATCACACGATCCACAAAGTTTCCAAGAGCACCGCCCAATATTAAACTCAAACCAATCGGCAGCACTTTACCCTGAGTAAATTTAACCTTTTGCAAATACCATATGATACCAACCACAGCGATAATCGTTACAACAATGAAAAACAAACGTTTGCCTTCCAACATACTAAAGGCGGCTCCTGTATTTCGATGGGATGTGATCAGGAAGAAATCTCCAATCACTGGGATTTTATCTCCTTCTTCCATCACTGTGGCAATCAGCCACTTCGATCCTTGATCCAACAGCAGCACAATTAGTGCGATACTATACACATACAACACGGTTTAAAGTCACCTCATTTATTAATGCATGTCGATTCCTTACTTGCTCCGCTCATTGTACCATATTCCTAAAAATAACGTCCAATCCAAGCCAAACAAATCGGCATTTACCATGTGAATTCAGCTTCTGACGGTGCATCCTATTACAGAATGAGATTGCATGCCAGGAAGGAGAATGAGGCATGTCCCACTTAACCTCAACCCAGCTTCACCAACTTCGAACCAAGCTGTTGGATATGAAAAAACAATTTGAACAGCGTGAAGTGAGCGCTGAACGCTTTGGCTTAGATTCATCCATGCGTGAGAATACAGGCGAGCTGTCAGGCATCGACAACCACCCTGGCGATCTCGGCTCCGAGATGTTCGAGCGCGGGAAAGATCTTGCATTGAACGAGCTCCACGAAACTCAATGGGAGCGAATTGACACCGCACTTCAGCGAATGGACGAAGGAAGCTATGGTACATGTACAGTTTGCGGTCAAGATATTCCGTTCGAACGTCTGGAAGCCGTCCCGGAAACAATGTACTGCATCGAGCATAGCCCTAAGTACTTTTCCGCTAATCCTCGTCCTGTGGAAGAAGAATTCTTATCACCTCCATTTGGACGCACCAGCTTAGATGAATTGGATACGCAAAATGGATTCGATGGTGAAGACGCGTGGCAAATCGTTGAATCTTGGGGTACCTCCGATACACCAGCCATGCACGAAGAATATGACATCTTCAGTTATGATCAGATGATGATCGAAGCCGCAGATGAGTTAGATGGATTTGTGGAACCATTCGAGAGCTTCGTAGCAACGGATATTACCGGCAAGGATCTGGTTATCGTTCGCAACCATCAGTATGAAAAATACATGAGTGATGGCGAAGGTGAACCCCTGCTCGAAGAGGATATCCATTACGATGAAAATGATGAATAAGAATTTACACGGACAGAGCTGCAGCGCTGTCCGTGCCTTATACTGCCTAATATAACCTTGTGTCCAGCTGCAATTGCACGATGCGAACAATTTCTGCAATGAAATCTCCGATGATCGGCAAATTCAATGCCACAAGATGCTGCAAGAAATATAAGATAAAAGCAGTAATGACAGTCAAACCGATCGCGATTCCAACTCCGCGGCCAACTCCCGCGAGCATGTTCAGCCACAACAGCCGTCTCGGCGTATGCATAAGTTCTGTATATTCCCTGATCTTGGACTTTTCCAACAATATAGCCAATTTCATAGTCAAGACATGAATTTCTTCAAGTATCTCTCTCTCGCTCTTGTCTGAATCATCGATCGTGTCCGCTAATTCATTCGTTACTATGTCCTTCCTTAGATCTTCAAACTTCTCTTTCTTGCGTTTACGCAAGAACAACTCCCCCAATCTTCGGGTCATCTCCTATTATGTAAAGAGAGCGCGACCGCGTGGCCTCAAGCCAATGAAGCCTCCGTGATCGACGCTCTCCCTCTAATGCGTGAAGTTCATCATAAACATATCCTTAGTTTGACACGCGATTAACGAATTGATACGCCAACCGTCTTGCTGCCAAGCTCAACCTTATCCATTCCTTCAGCTGTACCGAAGGATAATCCCGATACGAGGACATTATCTCGCAGCGTAGATTCAAATGCCGTAATTGCCGCCTTCAGCTCGTCATCGACATCCAACACTATATCGACACGCTTCTCGATCGGCAGATCCAGCTTCTTACGAGTATCCTGGATGGCGCGGACAACTTCTCTTACCCAGCCTTCCTGCTCAAGCTCAGGCGTAATGTCCGTATTCAACGCGATCGTCATCTTGTAGCCGGATGCAGATGCGAAGCCTTCCTTCGCTTTCTTCTCGATCAGCAGCTCTTCATGAGTCACGACAAGCACTTCGCCTTCTGGACTTGTGAATGTGAATTCACCGCTATCTACGACCTTGCGGGCAGCTTCAACGTCCATATTGCGCAGTTCGTTCTGCAATGGACCTACATTCTTGCCGTATTTCTTGCCGGCAACCTTAAGATTGAGCTTCAAGCTGAAGTCAACGAAGCCGTTGTCGCTGTTCTCGATCCGAATATGCTTCACGTTGATTTCATCCTTGATGACATCTTCGTAGCCAGCCAGATCAAAGTCGCGATCCATCGAGACGATGAGCTCTGACAATGGCTGACGAGTCTTAATGCCTGTTTCGTTCCGCACATTGCGTGCAAGCTCTACGATTTGACGAGCTGTTTCCATGTCGCGCTCCAGCTCTTCATCGATCATAGAAGCATCTGACTTCGGATATTCATCCAGATGGACGCTCTCCTTCTCACCGCCCAGATTGCCGTACACTTCTTCAGCGATCATCGGCGCATAAGGTGCGATCAGCTTGGCGATCGTCAGCAGCACTTCACGAAGCGTCTGATAGGCGGACAGCTTATCTTCCGTCATCTCACTGCCCCAGAAGCGGTCGCGTGAACGGCGGATGTACCAGTTGCTCAGCTCATCTACATAAGTTTCAATCGCTTTCGCAGGATTCAGGAAGTCATTCACTTCCAGCCCTTTGTTAACGAGCGCTACGAGCGATTGCAGACGAGACAGGATCCAGCGATCCAGCTTGTTATTCGAACGCTTCACCGGATACGCGCTTGCATCATAGTTATCGATGTTCGCATACAGCGCGTAGAACGCGTGTGTATTTACCAGCGTATCGATTACCTTGGACTTCGCTTCAGCCACGATCTGCTTCGAGAAGCGCTTCGAGTTCCACGGCGCACTGTCGGACAGCAGCGCCCAACGGAATGCGTCTGTACCGTACTCGTCAATGATTTCCCAAGGATCAATAACGTTGCCCTTGGACTTCGACATCTTCTGACCATTCTCATCCAGAATATGTCCTGTTGCAATTACAGCTTTGTAAGGAGCTACACCTTTGTACAGCGTCGATACTGCCAGCAAGCTGAAGAACCAGCCGCGCGTCTGGTCGATACCTTCACATATAATATCTGCCGGATATTGTTCTTGGAATGCCTTCTCGTCGCCAAATGGATGATGATGCTGTGCGAACGGCATAGAACCGCTGTCGAACCATACGTCGATCACTTCTGAAGTGCGTTCCATCACGCCGCCTTCGCAATGCGGGCAATGAAGCTTCACTTCATCCACATACGGCTTATGAAGCTCTAAGTCTTCCGCAATCGGCTCAACGGAGCGAGCACGAAGATCCGCATGGCTGTCTGGCGCGTACTGACCTTTACAGCTTGTGCACTCCCATACGTTGAGCGGCGTGCCCCAGTAGCGGTTGCGGCTAATATTCCAATCCACCAAGTCTTCCAGGAAGTTGCCGAAACGTCCTTCACGAATGTGAGCAGGATACCAGTTGACTTGATTGTTATTCGCGATTAATTGATCTTTAACCGCTGTCGTCTTAATAAACCAAGATTCAGTCGCATAATAGAGCAGCGGGGACTTGCAGCGCCAGCAGAATGGGTAGCTGTGCTCATACTTTTCTTTGCTGAACAGCGTGCCATGCTCGGACAAGTATTTGACGATGTCGATATCGCAATCCTTAACGAATCGTCCTGCAAAATCGACGATTTCATCTGTGTAACGACCGTGAGTATCCACGACGTTCACAAAGCTAAGATCATGCTCGCGGCAGCTCTTGTAGTCATCTTCACCGTGAGCCGGTGCCATATGAACAATACCTGTACCGCTGTCATCAGTTACGAAATCAGCGCCAACGATGTAATGGCCTTTCTCAGGCTTCACATAAGTAAATGGTGCTTCGTAAGATTTGCCTACAAATTCTGCGCCTTTATGAGTGGAAAGTACTTCGTAGTTCTCTTTGAGCACATCCTCAACGAGATTGTTAGCCACGATGAAGACTTCGCCGTTCTGTTTCACGCGAGCATATTCCATCTGTGGGTTCATCGCCAATGCCACATGAGAAGGCAGCGTCCACGGAGTTGTCGTCCAAGCCAGCACATAGTCTCCGCTGTCATTCAGCTTGAACTTCACCGTTGCGGACAGATCCTTAACCGTCTCATAGCCTTGAGCCACTTCATGAGAGCTAAGTGTTGTCTGGCAGCAAGGACAGTAAGGGCTCACGCGATGACCGCGATATAGCAAGCCTTTCTTGTGAATGGTGGACAAGATATGCCATACACTCTCGATATACTTGTTATCCAATGTGATGTAGGGATGATCCATGTCAGTCCAATACCCGATCGCTTCTGTCAGTTCACGCCATTTATGTTCATATTCAAATACACTGTCTTTGCATTTCGTGATGAACGCTTCTACTCCGTACTTCTCGATTTCCTGCTTGCCGGAGATGCCGAGCTGCTTCTCTACACCTAGCTCAACTGGCAGTCCATGCGTATCCCAACCCGCTTTACGAACGACGCGATAGCCGTCCATCGTCTTGTAGCGGCAGATGAAATCCTTAATAACGCGACCAAGCACGTGACCGATATGCGGTGCTCCATTCGCAGTAGGAGGACCTTCATAAAATACGAAGTTAGGTTTCCCTTCACGGGATTCAATCGATTTCGCGAATATGTCTTCGCGATTCCATTTCTCAAGCACACGCAGCTCGCGGGAGCGGGCGCGTTCTTTGACGTCTACTTTTGATACCACAGTCATCTTCCTTTCTTGATAACAGCCCGTATTCAATCTATTCCTTCAATAAAAACAAATAAAGCCTCATCCCAATAAGGGACGAGGCTTGCTCGCGATACCACCCTTGTTCCGCATCATTCAAGCAATCTCAAGCATCCTGTAAGGATGCCGTCAATCCTGCAATGCGGCACTCAGCAGCGCCTGTCGGTAATGATGATGCATATACCAAAGAACTGGCGCGCCCTGATAACGGCAGGGAACCGATCAAGCTTACATACGATCGAGGATGTTGCACGGAACAATCGTTTCAGCAAGATGTCTCAGGGATGATGTCCAGCAGCGTTGTGTTCGTCGGCTCTCAGCTAATACCGACTCTCTGGTAGAACTGCAACATGCTACGGCGCGTTCCCGTCAATGACATGACGTTCATGAAGTTGTAAATCATACTAACTCGAATCGCCAAAAAAGTCAAACCTTCAGATCAACAATTAATATAAATCCTTAACTTCCGCGCGTTCCAACGCTTCCCATCCGTCTTGACCGAGCAGATCCAACTGTGCTTCGATCAAAGTACGGAAACGAGCGCGATAGATGGAGGCTTGTTTCTTCAGCTCTTCTACTTCCATCGCCACCTTGCGCGATTTACCTAAAGCTTCGTTGATGATCCGATCCGCGTTCTTCTCTGCTTCCTTGAGGATCAGCTGGGCTTCCTTCTTCGAGTTGCCTTTCACTTCATCTGCAGCTTCTTGTGCTACAATAATCGTCTTGCTCAACGTTTCTTCCAGATTCACAAAGTGATTGAGCTTGTCCTGCAGAACTTGTGCATGGTTTTGTAGCTCTTTATTTTCACGCATCAACGCTTCATAATCTTTAATGATTTGATCTAGGAACTCATTGACCTCGTCTTCGTCATAGCCCCGCAACTTGCGTCCGAATTCCTTATTATGTATGTCCAATGGTGTCAGTGGCATCGTGTGCACCTCCTAAGATTTACGAACCCCTATTGCTAGTGAGTACATTTATTCGACATCATCCTGCATTATCCTTCTGAATCTTGACCGTTTCTTCACAAATAAATGCCTGCAGTGACCCTGATGCGACCGCTCTTCGATATACCTGTAACTTCCATCACCTTAAAACGTCCAAAGCCCTTCAGCGATACGACATCTCCAGATTTCAGCAGTTCAGCAGGATCTTCAACCGTCTTCCAGTTCACTTTGCATCTGCCGGCTCGAATCGGTACTACGATCTTCGTTCGGCTCAATCGGAACATATCGCTTGCGATTCCGTCAAGGCGCATAGATGCAACGAACAATTGCACTTCCTTAAGCTCTGTATGTACGGGCTGAAGCTCGGTTATCGGAATCACATCGGTCATCACAGATACGCGATGAACTTGACGCAGATGCGTATCTAGAAACGACGCGATATCTTCTGTGACGACAATATGACATCCATGATCGTGAACATGAATGTCTCCGATCTTCTCACGTTTGATGCCAAGCCCAAGCACCGCTCCCATGAAATCGCCGTGCTCCAGCTCCAGCCATTTCTGATCAGCAGAATGGACTGCAAGTACTTGCAGTCCCATCGACTCTGCTTCCAAATAAACATAATCCGGAGCGATGCATGCCCGCTTCCGCTCGGCGTCTGCCCAACCACCGTCGAAACGTACATGAACGTCCGGATTTCGGTTGACTAGCGATTGCAGAATCGAGATCTGACGAGGATCTAGGAAGCCGGTAATCCGAATCTCATGGCGGTCGGCAGCACGCTGCACCCATTCCATGGCGCGTTCCGCAAAAGCTCGTTCATCGGAATGGAAATGATGAAATAATGGCTCATGTTGGGACATGCTGTTCACTCCGTATTCAATAATCTAAAAAATATAGCCAACGATCGCGACTACGCCCATTTCTACAAACTGAAGGACAAACAATGCAAGGATCGGGGAGATATCCAGCATGCCGCCAATCGGCGGTATAAATCGACGGAAAATAGATAGATACGGCTCAACCAGCTTGCCAATGAATTCGCCGACAAAGCTGGCTCGTACATTCGGTACCCAAGACATGAGTACATAAATGAAGATGAGCCAAAAGTATATTTGAAACAGTAAGTGCACGTAACTTATAACTTGAATTTCCAATCCAGACAATCAGTTCACCTCGTTTGTTTGTAGTCGAAGTCTTCCGCAAACATCTCTGTGATCGCACCTTGAACTTCTACATTCTCGGGCACGCATAAAAAGATGTTGCTGCCGATCTTCGAAATGTTGCCACTTACAGCATACACGGTTCCGCTCAAAAAATCGATAATCCGCAACGCTTGATCGTTGCGAACACGCTGTAAATTAACGACAACAGAACGGCGGGAGCGCAGATGGTCCGCAATCTCTTGCGCTTCATCGTAGGAACGAGGTTCGTAGAGCACAACTTTACTTTGCTTCTGAGAGTGAATACTCACAACGTTAGCTCCTTTACCGCTCTTGCGCGGCTCAAATACCGGCGCTTCCACTTCCTGCTCAAATTCCTGCTCAGGAGAATCCATCTTCTCGCGCTCTATGAACTCTTCCTCATCCTGCATCCCAATAAAATTCATGAATCGGTTCATAATACCCATATTATTCCCCTTCTTTCCCCACCAGGATGGATCCTAGTCGAACCCATGTTGCTCCTTCTTCGATGGCGACTTCGAAATCATTAGACATCCCCATGGATAAATGATGAATCGGTTCTGCTAGTGTCTTGTTAATATCGTCACGCAATTGGCGCAAGCTGCGAAATACAGGTCTTGTGGACTCCGGCTCTGCTTCATAAGGAGCCATTGTCATGTAGCCTATCGGTTGTATATGAGGGTATTCCTTCAACTTTTCCAGAAATGGCTTAACATCCTGGGGCGCTAAGCCGTGCTTGCTCTCTTCCCCAGACACATTCACCTGAATAAAGCAGCGAACGCGCTCATCAAGTGCCTGTGCCCGCTTCTCAATCGCTTCCGCCAATGACACGCGATCTAACGAGTGAATATAGCTGAACTTGCCTACTACGTCCTTCGCCTTGTTCGTTTGCAGCGAACCGATATAATGCCAAGTAGCCTCTGATTGATAGGCTCTCCACTTTGCTTCTGCATCTTGCCAGCGGTTCTCACCAATCTGATGCAGCCCAGCTCGAATCGCGTCTCCTGTCGTTTCAAGCGAAACATACTTCGTGACTGCGATAACTTGAACGTCGTCGCGGCTTCTGCCGCTGCGTTCGCATGCTGCTTGGATCCGTTGTTCAACCGCTTCAATTCGTTGTACTAATGTCATTCTGTCATCCCTTCTTCCAGCCGATCCAGCTCGCCATACGTCCCGTCTTGCCGCCTTCCGCGCGATGGGAGTAAAACAATTCTGTATGGCAGCCAGTACACCAAGTAGTACATTCGATATTTGATGGCATAATTCCTGCTTTTATCAGCAAATGTCGATTGATTTCTCTTAAATCAACCACAGCGCGACCATTATCGCGGTACTCCAGCGCGCTCCTTGCATCCTCAGGAAGCTTCTCTAATAGCACTTCTACAGGCGCGATTACACGCTCGTCCACTTCGTAACAGCATTTGCCGATAGAAGGACCAATAGCTGCTAATAATTGTTCGGGCTGAGATTGGAACGTCTGCTGCATCTGTTCAACCGTGCGGACAGCAATCTCCTGTACAGTTCCCTTCCAACCGGCGTGCGCAAGTCCGACAACACGACGGATAGGGTCAACCAACAATAAAGGTACACAGTCAGCATAAAATGAAGCCAAACAAATATCCGACTCTTGCGTTATAATAGCATCCGCATCCGGAATTGCATCCGCTCTCGATAGACGTCCCTTGCCGCGTTCATCGCGAGTAACGATATGCACATGATGACTATGTACTTGCTCCGCGCAAGTCCATGCTTCAAACGGCATATCGATCGCATCCATCAATCGGCGACGGTTAGCAACGATCGCCTCAGGCTCGTCTTGAACATGAAGCGCCATGTTCATCGTATCGTATGGAGCTTCGCTTACTCCGCCTAAGCGAGTCGTGAAGCCCGCCGTCAAGCCCTCAACCCGTTCCGTCCAATTGCTCAGCTCTAACAAGACCGGCCCGTCTTGTTGAGCGGCTTTCCTCATAAACGGTTCCATGTTCATGTATTCACCTCATCTGTCGATTCGGGTAACGGCACACACAATAATTCATCTGCCTCCGTACTAGTTTACCACAGGAGGGGCTGCCCCGCATCCGACCTACGGTTTATACGGCTGCAGGGCATGTTCGGTTTCTTCCATTTTCACCGGACGAGGTTCTTCCATCTTCACCAGCACAACATCCGTTCCGATCTTGACGATATTGCGCCATGGTATGATCAGCTCCGTACCACCGCCAAACAGACCGAGGAACTTACTGTAATTAGGCACTACAACGGCTTCTATTCGACCCTGCTTAAGATCTAGCTCCAGATCACTAATTTGACCAAGCTTCTTACCGTCCACAATGTTGATGACGTCCTTCGTTTGAAAGTCTGATATTTTCAATCCGCTCACCACACTTGTCATTTGGTCAGGCTGCGCCCGTTTGAACTAGTATATGTGGCGAATTCTCAAAATGTCCTGTCCCACTTTCATACTGCCAACTGATTTCAGCATCATCTAAAAAAAAGCCGATGCTTGCGCAATCGGCTTCAGTACGTTTTAAGTGCGAACATGCTTCTGCATCTGATTGATAGCTGACTTCTCCAGCCGCGATACTTGAGCTTGCGAGATGCCGATCTCATCGGCAACCTCCATCTGTGTTTTCCCTTCAAAGAAGCGCATAGATAAGATCATCTTTTCTCGCTCATTCAGCTTCCGCATCGCCTCGCGAAGCGCTATTTCTTCTATCCAAGAAACGTCCTTGTTCTTGTCATCACTGATCTGATCCATTACATAGATGGGATCGCCCCCATCATGGTAGATCGGCTCGAATAAAGACACGGGATCCTGTATCGCATCCAACGCGAACACGACATCCTCCTTAGGTACGTTTAGGGCTTCCGAGATTTCATGAATCGTAGGCTCGCGTGAATTCTGATTCGTCAAGGAGTCCCGAATCTGCAGCGCCTTATAGGCAATGTCTCTCAAGCTGCGCGAGACGCGAATCGGATTGTTATCTCGTAAATAACGGCGTATCTCGCCAATAATCATCGGAACTGCATACGTAGAGAATTTTACGTTTTGACCTAAATCAAAATTATCAATGGCTTTCATAAGACCTATACATCCTACTTGAAACAAATCATCAACGAATTCACCTCGGTTATTAAAGCGCTGAATGACACTTAGAACGAGACGTAAATTGCCATTCACCAGCTTTTCCCGAGCGGATAATTCATTTCGTTCCTGTAGAGCCACGAACAATTCGCGCATTTCGGCGTTTGTGAGAACGGGCAGCTTCGAGGTGTCGACACCGCAAATTTCGACTTTGTTTCGGGTCATACATCATTACCTCCCAAGGAGAAACATTAATGTTCATTATCTCCTTGGACCCCCGAATTATTCCTCCACGGACTTCGAACAAGAGCAGTTTCATATCAGGCAAACTGCCCCTAATACATAGAAAACCGCCTCCATCAATGATTTGAAGGGGCGGCAGGGATCATAACATTTTATTGAATTCTTTGCGAAGCCGTTTAATGATTCGTTTCTCTAATCGAGATATGTAGGATTGAGAAATGCCCAGCATATCTGCTACATCCTTCTGCGTCTTCTCCTCGCCGTCGGATAATCCGAATCGAAGCTCCATAATCATTCGTTCTCGGTCGCTCAGCTTATCAAGCGCCTTGTGCAGCAGTTTGCGATCTACCTGTTCTTCGATGTTTTTGTAAATGGTATCATTTTCAGTACCTAGAACATCGGACAACAGCAGCTCGTTTCCATCCCAGTCAATGTTAAGCGGTTCATCAAATGACACTTCTGTACGCGTCTTGCTGTTCCGTCGCAAGTACATCAAGATCTCGTTCTCAATACAGCGTGAAGCATAGGTAGCGAGCTTAATCTTCTTCTCAGGATCGAATGTGTTGACAGCTTTAATGAGTCCTATCGCGCCAATGGATACTAGATCCTCAATATGAATGCCTGTGTTCTCGAATTTGCGGGCAATATATACAACTAATCTTAGGTTTCGCTCAATAAGCATTCCACGTATGGCAGAATCGCCCGTAGTCAGCCGATCCAAGAGATATTCCTCTTCTTCTCTTGTCAAAGGCGGCGGCAGCGCTTCACTTCCGCCTATGTAATAAATGTCTCCTCGCTTTAAGCCTAACAACAGCAATAAACGATATATCTGAATCTGCATAAACATTTTCATTTTAAACCGCATCGCCGATCCTCCTCATGGACGCAACTGAATGATATCGAAGACTGGAGATCCCTGAAAGCTGCTATTACGACGCCTTCGATGCCGATGGAGCGGAATCTTCCGGTTTCTGCAAGGAAGCTGCTATTAAATCTGGATGGATAATCGCCTCAAATTGCTCATCCCTGGATAATTGACCGCTGTCTAACCCAATAATGACTTGTTTGCATACATATGTATGAGAATTATGAATAATCTGAATGTAGTCGGGTTTGAAGCCGATCATCCACTGCGTCTTCGCATTCACACCGCGATACGGCAGAAGGCGAAGTCTTGCGTCATCGATCGTACTGCTCGAATACGTTTCGGCACCTGCCGCTTCAGCTCCCGTTAATTGAGTTAAGGCATCCCAGGATGTTCCTTCAAGAGAGCATCTGAGCCAACGCTCAGGCAATACACCTTTCCACATGTCCGCATTCGTAATGACGACCGGGGCACCTGATAGAGGTTCTTTCAAGCCGTTGCCTGTATCGATCAACCCTCGGCAGGACCTGGTCATACCTCCAATTCCGATCTCGATGTCAGCCAAGAAGCTTTCCATCTGCTTTCGGGATTGCTGCTGTTTCCATACCAAGCGGTAGCATAACATAGCTGCAAGCAATGCAAGCAGCATAATACCCGCTCCCATCTTCATCTCTTGACTAATGTGCCACTCACTTTGATTCGAGATGATGGACCATGATGAAGCATCATGCAGCAAGTACTGAACGCCGAACGCTCCACCCGCAATAACAAAGGCGTTGAAATAGAAAAAAAGCATATTGCGCAGTAAATATCCAAGATGTTGATATCCGAACGCAACGATGAGCATACATATAGAAATAAGCACTTTGCCAACTAATGTAAGCATCTGAGGCACAATCGGCAGAAACAATAAACCGGCATACGCTGTGCCAATCGCTGTACTACCAATCCAACGCCATTTAGCCAATTGAATTCCTCGCATACGGGCGGTTAGATACAGCAGGGTGCCGTCCAGAATCACGTTCAATCCTAATACGAGATCAGCGTAGACGACTGTCAAAGCGATCCCCCTTTCCTGACTCGGCACTATGTAATGAAAGTTAGTATTAGTATAAAGTGGAGTAGTTTCGAAGTCTGTCTAACGCTGAAAGAGGAATGTCACTTTTTTTGTCGATACAAGTCATAAGCTTCTTAGCTTGGCGGCGACAGAATGCAATTGTCTTAAATATCTATTTAAATATGGGCAATGATCATAAAATGTGTTTAATAGATGAATGCAGATTATGATGATGTACGATAAGAAGAAGTATTCTGGAGTTAATGAGCATCTGATAAACTTATAGATTACATGCTCTGCTTACTCAATCTCAATAAAGAAAAGGTTGCCCAATCGTCATCTCCATGACAAAACCGGGCAACCCATTATACTTTATAAGCTAGATCGATCATTAATCGTGATTGTTGTTGCGTGGACGATTATTCCGCAAGAACGTAGGAATATCCAATTCACTTGGGTTTTCCGACATACCGAACTTGCGCGGTAGAACTTCTCGAGGCTCGCGAAGCTCTGGCGCCACATTGCTAGGAGTCTTGCGAACCGTATTAGGTTGAATCAACGGTTTATGCTCGAAGCCTGTCGCTATGACAGTAACCTTAATGTCATCCTTCATGTTCTCATCAATGATCGCACCGAAGATCATATTCACTTCTGGATCCGACGCAGCTGTAACAATCTCTGCCGCTTCATTGACTTCATACAGGGAAAGATTCATACCGCCTGTAATATTCATAATGACGCCGCGAGCGCCATCGATAGAAGTTTCGAGCAGTGGGCTCATGATTGCTTTGCGAGCTGCTTCTGCTGAGCGATTCTCGCCATTCGCGACACCGATACCCATAAGAGCTGAACCGCGTTCGGTCATGATCGTCTTCACGTCCGCAAAGTCCAAGTTAATCAAGCCTGGCACCTTGATCAAGTCAGAAATACCTTGTACCGCTTGGCGAAGGACATTGTCAGCTTCACGGAATGCTTCCAGCATCGGAGTCTTCTTATCGACAATCTCGAGCAATCGATCGTTCGGGATGACGATCAGCGTATCTACTTTCTCTTTCAAAGCTTCGATTCCCATCTCCGCTTGATTAGAGCGTTTACGCCCTTCAAACATAAATGGACGCGTAACGACACCAACCGTCAGCGCACCGCATTCACGCGCAATTTCAGCAATTACTGGAGCTGCTCCTGTGCCAGTACCGCCTCCCATACCTGCAGTGACAAAGACCATGTCTGCACCCTTTAGCGTATTGCTAATGAGATCACGGGATTCCTCCGCAGCCTTCTTGCCTACTTCAGGATTAGCACCTGCTCCAAGACCGCGTGTAAGCTTGTCTCCGATCTGAAGCTTGTGCTCGGACTTAGCGTAATGCAGCGCTTGAGCATCGGTGTTCACCGTAATAAACTCTACGCCCTGTACGCCGTTATCAATCATTCGGTTAACAGCATTACTGCCGCCGCCGCCTACTCCAATAACTTTTATCTGCGCAAGTGTGTCCATCTCAAATTCGAATTCCAACATGAGTTCTCCATCTCTCCTTTATTGTGCATGGATGGCATGAGGTCTAAACGCTCCATATACTCTATTAAATAAATTCACTGAACATATTCTTAATACGTTCCAAGAATCCTGGTTTCGCCTCCGCTTCAGTCGTTGCCGCTTTGCGCGGCGCGGACTTCTTCGCGCTTCCTCGTGGGCGAATCGCGCGCATCACATGATGCAGCACGCCGACTCCGCTGATAAAGCCCGGATCGCGCACACCAATAAAGTCTGGCACTGCGATACGAACCGACGTTTGCAGTTCTGCTTGCGCCGCATTCAGCACACCCGCCATGGACACCGTGCCGCCTGCTAAAATATATCCGCCAGGCAAATCAGTAAAGCCTAATCTCTTAACCTCATTCTTTACGAGGTGAAAGATTTCTTGAACGCGCGGTTCAATAACATTCGCCAAGAATACCTGGTCGAATTCCTTCTCTACGTTGCTTCCAATTCGCGTAACCTTAAATACGGCATCTTCTGAAGCATCATCAATCCAGGCGCAGCCAAACTTCAGCTTCACCTTCTCAGCTTGATCCGACATCGTACGCAAACCGTACGCAATGTCATTCGTAACGAAATCACCGCCTATCGGCAGTGTAGAAGTCGCTTGAAGCGTCCCATCCTTGAATATAGAAACCGTAGTCGCACCCGCACCTACATCGACAAGTACAGAACCGACCATCTTCTCATCCTTAGACAAAGCTAATTGTCCGCTTGATAACGGCATCAGGACAAGGTCCTTCACATGAAGGCCAGCCTTCTCCACACACCGCATTAAGTTATGTATAGCTGTCTTAGCGCCAGTGATAATAGTAGCATCCACTTCAAGTCGAACACCAATCATTCCACGAGGATCGTGAATATCGTGAAGTCCATCTACAACAAATTGTTTAGCGACTACGTCGATAATTTCACGTTCTGGTGGAAGCGCTATGACTTCCGCTGCTTTAAGCACTCGAACAATATCTTCTTCGCCAATTTCGCGATCTTCGTTCGAAACTGCAACCACTCCGTGGCTCGTTTGTAACCCGATATGATTACCGGTAATCCCTACATACACTTCCGATATTTCAATACCGACCATGCGCTCAGCGTGCTCGATTGCATTGCGAATAGATTGCACAGTCTGGTCAATATCTACAATCGCACCTTTTCGGATACCTTCCGATTCCGCAGAACCGACACCGATAATTTGCAGAGTTCCGTTGTTAATTTCTCCGATGATAGCGCGTACTTTGGATGTACCGATGTCCAAACTCACAATGATGTCATTGCTGCTCAAGCCGTGGCACCTCCCAATTCCAATTCAATGGTTTGTTGTATCCCCCGGACACCTTAATATGTATTCAACAAAGTTCAGTCATTCCCTCTTTATTTCTACAACTTTTTTCGTTGACGTCGAAAAAAAGAGATTTCGATGAGGTCTTAAGAATTATACTTGTCCACTATAGCGATGAACATAGTTCAAAATACCTAAATAACGAAAGGGAATTGAAGAAATTTGAAAAATCTCTCGAGAAATACCATAAAGTTTATTCTAGCATCATTTCAGTTTATTGAGTAGTGTCTTTTTACTCATCTGGACTTTCTTGCTCTTCTTGAGCTTCTTGCCCCTCGTCGCCATTCTCGCCCTTAGCTAGATTCGTATACGAGATATAGGAATCAGCCTCCAGCATCGTAATCTGACCAGGCTCCTGCGTCTCTACTACACCGCTTAAATACGCAATCTTATCCGGCAGAAAGCTTATCGTCGTGACAACTTCAAAACCGGAACGAGTATAGAGCTTAATTCGGTCCGCATACGAGGAAGACGGAAAATAACAAATCTCAGAAATATCTGCAAGCAATCTGTCAGGTATAAGCGCCAACTGTTTGCCCAGCTCATCCTTCAGATGCTTCGCCGCCGGTTCGTTCCAGTTGGTCAACAGAGGCTTCTCCAGTACAAACTTCTTGCTGTTGGACAGCACTACATCGGAGCCGTTCTCTAGAATGGCCATAACTTGTCCATCTGCAGACAATTCATAAGCGACTACCTTATACTCTT
Source organism: Paenibacillus marinisediminis (assembly GCF_054343325.1). NCBI lineage: Bacteria > Bacillati > Bacillota > Bacilli > Caryophanales > Paenibacillaceae > Paenibacillus > Paenibacillus marinisediminis. The sequence goes on along the minus strand of NZ_JBTGUH010000003.1, from coordinate 379,819 downwards.
GAAGCTGCACATCTACTCGACCCGGAAAATGCTTCTCTAATGTAACATCCTTGATGTATGGAAACTGCACCTTGATTCGTTCTGCCGCCTGTGCCTCCGTCACTCGAAAGAATGGTTCGCCCTTCTTAACGCCGCTGACAGTCTGAAGCACTCCAGGATCTGCGTATGTATTATTCACAAATCGTACTTCTGTGATCTTGCTGATAGGCGATCGGAAGAATAGGACGCCAAGAATGACGATAAACAAGAAAACTAAGAGCCAGACGAGTTTCGTTCCTTTTCGCTTCTTAGAAGGCTTATCTGGTAATGGCGGGATAGCTCTAACCTGCATCGCTTAAGTTCCTTTCTTACCTGTAATCCCCTCCTTGCGGGAGGGGACTCGCATCCTGCTATGCTTGCTTCATATCAATCGCTGAGTAATCTAGATTCTGATTAACGGAATAGCGTTCAATATTAGCGCCTAGTCGGGTAAACATGTGTTCAATTCGATCATATCCTCGGTCAATGTGATGAACCTGTTCGATCACTGTTCTACCTTGAGCAGCCAGCCCCGCGATTACGAGAGCTGCACCTGCCCGCAGATCAGTAGCCTCCACTGTTGCGCCATATAATCGAGACTTCCCTTTAACGTATGCGCTGCTGAGATCAACCCTGATATCGGCTCCCATTCGGCTAAGCTCATCGACATGCTTGAATCGGCCTTCGAATATCGTTTCCTTCATAACGCTTATTCCGTCTGCCAATGACAGGAGCACCATAAGCTGTGATTGAAGATCTGTCGGAAACGCAGGGTAAGGTGAGGTAACGATTCGCTCTACAGCCTTAGGACGACCAAAACTCGTTACGTTGATTATACCATCACTAATAGCAATCTGCACACCCGCGCGACGCAAGATGTGGATCAATGAAGTCAAATGACCCGCATGCGCATTCGTCAAAGTAACAGCGCCCCGAGTTGCGGCAGCCGCAATCATCAATGTACCTGCTACGATGCGATCCGGCATAATCTCATAACGACAGCCGCTTAGCTCTCTAACACCTTCTACCGTTATCGTATCGGAGCCTGCGCCGGATATTCTAGCACCCATTTTATTTAGAAAATGCTGTAGGTCTACAATTTCCGGTTCACGGGCAGCGTTCGTCAATACGGTAGTCCCTTCAGCCAGCACAGCAGCCATCATAATGTTTTCTGTGGCTCCAACACTTGGAAAGTCCAGATGAACGTCAGTTCCAATCAGTTTCGATGCGCGACACGTAATTCGATTGCCTTCATAGATCAACTTGGCACCCAGTGCCTGCAGCCCTCTTAAATGCAAATCAATCTTGCGCTCACCGATCGCACAGCCGCCTGGTTGATAGATATGCACTTCCTTATAGCGAGCCAGCATCGGCCCCATAAGAAAGATCGAGGATCGCATTTGACGCATCAGATCTTCCGGCACATGAGAGGAATGAACCTCTGTGTTGTCAATGGTGATAGTATTTCCTTCGGTTGATGTCCGACAGCCGATGCGGCGCAAAATATTCTGCATCACCTCGATGTCCAGCAGCTTAGGTACGTTATCCAATTGAACGACACCGTCGGCTAAGATGGCAGCAGCCATTATCGGTAAAGCGGCATTTTTCGCGCCATGGATACGAATGGTTCCCGAAAGAGGTTTTCCACCCTCAATCACCAATTTGTCCAATGTATCACCTCCGAGATTACCACTCACCCACCACTAATACTTCCGGCACTAACTCTACTTCATACTTGTCACGAATCGTATCTTGTATATGCTTCATCAGGGTGAGTACGTCTGACGCTGTTGCTTGCCCGGTGTTTACAATGAAATTGGCGTGCATCTTGGAAACCTCGGCCCCACCGACAGTGAAGCCCTTAAGCCCAGCCTCTTCAATGAGACGTGCCGCAAAGTTTCCGGGTGGATTGCGGAACACGCTGCCACAACAAGCCGCAGTAAGCGGCTGTGTCTGCAATCGCCGTTCCTTATTCGAAGCAAGCGCATCGGTAATTGTCGCACGATCTCCATGCTCCATACGGAACGTCGCCTCCACCACAATTCCTTTACGTTCATGCAGAACGGAATGGCGGTAAGAAAACTGCATCTCCTCCACGCTGTAAGTCACCAATTCCCCTGTCTCCAGTACAATCTCAGCTGATTCAAATATACGTGACACATCAGACCCATGCGCGCCAGCATTCATATACACGGCCCCGCCGACCGTGCCAGGAATACCACCTGCGTATTCCAGACCGGACAACCCTGCTCTGCTCGCTTGAACGGACAGCTTGATAAAAGAATATCCAGCTCCTGCGGTTACCTTGTTTCCATCGATATGGAAATAATCCAAGCTCTTCTTCGTTTGGATGATGACTCCTCGAAAGCCCTTGTCACTTGCAAGCAGGTTTGACCCTCGTCCGATAGTCATCCAAGGAATACCGCATTCATTAAGCAAACGAATGGTTTGTATGATCTCCTGCTTGCCCTTTGGTTCGACCATGACGTCCGCAGGACCACCAATCTTCCATGTCGTATGCTTGGATAGGGGTTCGTGAAGTGTATACGTTCCTAGGTCTAGTTGAGAATATTGACTGATAAAGTGCTGTATCATCGTTGAACCTCCTTGTTCCTTTTCGTTCTGTCCGCTCCTTATCAGCATCCCGAATGCTTAACCGTTAAGGCTACACCATCAGGGAGATAGTCACGATTATAGAGTATCTTATGACAGAATATCATGTTGTGTGACAGACGCCCAATAGGTCATATTCTCAACTTCTTTATAAGAGTGATAAGCGCCTAACATAACAAAAAGCGGGCAAGTGTTACTTGCCCGACAAACGTTTGAGTTCAGTTACGATGCGCATTGCAGAATCAGGATGTCCAAACAGCTTCGTTTGACTCGACATCTGCTTGCGTTTCTCATCCTGCTTCATCATACCCTCGATCTGAGCGAATAAGATCTCAGGTGTCAATTGCTTCTCCGTGATCATAATGGAAGCACCGGCTTGCTCTAATGAGCGGGCATTTGCTTCTTGATGATTATTTGTCACGTTCGGAGACGGAATTAAGATGGACGGAATGCCCAATGCTGTCAATTCCGCGAGTGACGAGGCTCCAGCACGACTCACGATCAATGTCGTCGCGGCTAATACTTCTGGCATATTGCTGATATAAGGAAGCACATGGAGGTGGTTGCGCACATTATCGCTCGCTTGCTGCACCGCCTTGTACGTATTGTCGTAGTAATGCTGCCCTGTTACATATACAAAGTGGACATCAGGCAAACGTTTCAGCATTGGAACCATATCAATCATCGCCTGATTAATCGTTCTAGCCCCTTGACTTCCGCCCACAACTAACACGATCGGACTGTCCACCGACAGGCCAAGCGACGCAAAGCCTCGTTCACGATTCGCTTCCATGACGGCTGTGGCGCGCGGATTACCGCTGAAGAGCACGTTCTTAGCTCTTGTAAAATACGGCTCAGACTCTTTAAAGCTAACTGCTACAGTATTAACGTAGCGGCTCAAAAATTTGTTGGTCAGACCAGGTATAACATTCTGTTCATGAATGAGTGTCGGAATGCCTAGCTTTGCGGCTGCATACAACACAGGACCGCATACATAACCGCCAGTACCGATAACAATATCCGGTTTAAATTTGCTCAACAGTTGTTTTGCTTTTGATACACCTTTGATGAATCTCATAACTGTCTTTGCATTTTCAAATGACAACTTACGCTTGAATCCTGTAATTTCGATCGTTTCAAACGGAATTCCTGCTTCACGAACGAGCTTGCTCTCTAATCCACGTTCGGTTCCGATATATAAAAAAGCGCTCTTGGGGTCCTGCTTCTCGCATTCCCTCGCGATAGCAAGCGCCGGATAGATATGACCTCCGGTACCTCCTCCGCTTAGCACGACGCGCATGCCGTTCACCTCGCATAACGTGATATGTTTAGTAATATTCCCAATGCTGTCAACATTAAGGTTAGTGATGATCCGCCGTAGCTGATAAGCGGCAGCGTTATTCCTGTGACTGGCATTAAGCCAACAACTACACCAATATTTATGATGACCTGCACGGCCACAATGCCCACAATTCCAGCGGCCAAGAAACTTCCGAAATTATCAGGCGCTGTTAAGGCAACGCGCATCCCTCTCCATACTAGCAGTAAAAATAATAGGATAACAGTTATACAGCCAATGAAGCCAAGCTCCTCAGCTAGTATAGAAAAAATGAAATCGGTCTGCGGCTCAGGCACGTAGCTATATTTCTGTCGGCTTGCTCCAAGGCCTAGTCCTGTCAATCCACCCGGTCCGATCGCATACAACGATTGAATCGCTTGATAACCTGCGCCAAGCGGATCGCTCCACGGATCCAGAAAAGAAGTGATCCGTTTCAAGCGATACGGGGCAGCTAGGATCAAGACGACAAAGCCCATCGCTCCGATAAGCGCCAGCGACATCAGATGCTGAATTCTAGCGCCGGCAATAAAGATGACGAGCAGCGCTGCACCCATCATCACAGTGCCGGTTCCCAGATCAGGCTGCAGCATGATCATGCCGAATGCCAAGCCCATGATGCCGAGGGCTGGCAGCAGCCCGGTCGTAAACTTAATAATGTTGTGCTGAGGCTTGGACAAATAAAAAGCAAGAAATATAATCATCGCGAGCTTCATAAACTCAGACGGCTGGATTCCAAACGAACCGACACCCAGCCAGCTGCGCGCTCCGCCGCGAACATCTCCAATTCCCGGAATGAGCACGATCAGCAATAAGCCAAAGCAAATAACCAGTCCTACTTTAGCATAACGGTTCCAGATATGGTAGTCCACATTCATGGTAAAGAACATGGCTGCCAATCCGAGCACTGCAAACAGCAGCTGACGCTTTACAAAATAGAACGAATCTCCATAGTCATGGAATCCCAGTACGGCTCCCGCACTGTAGACCATAACCATTCCGATTGCTAACAACGATACGACTGCAATGATCAGCCACACATCGGGCGCGGTTTTTGCTTTGACCATACGGCACACCTCATCTATCAATGTAGAGGCTCAAACTAGAGTTTGTACAACCCCTCTACTTAAGATTATGCACCGCTTCTTTAAACATGCTTCCGCGTACTTCATAAGACGGGAACATATCCCAGCTTGCGCATGCCGGCGACAACAATACAATGTCACCTGGCTCTGCAAATTGCCGTGCCGATTGCACGGCTTCTTGTATCGCAAGTGCGGCGTCTTCTACATTGTCGACGACACTTACATTGTTCAAACCCGCTTCTAATGCCAGATCCCGTATAACATAGCGCGTTTCGCCCATCGCGACAACTGCTTTTACGCGTTCCTGCAGATATGGGATCAGCTCCTTGAACGCCAATCCTCTATCCAAGCCGCCAGCGATCAGCACCACGCGATCTGGAAATGCACCCAGAGCATTCTCTGTAGCAATCGTATTCGTAGCTTTGGAGTTGTTAAAGTATTGAACGCCTTGCCATTCGCGCACCCACTCCAAGCGGTGCTCGACGCCTCTAAACTCGCTTAGCGGCTTCTTTAACTGCTCTGGCTTGGCGCCAGCAGCAAGCGAAATCGCTGCAGCAGCAAGTGCATTGTCTACGTTATAGCGTCCCGGCAAGCCGATCTCGTCAACCGAGATTAGGACTTGCTCCGCGCCAGATTCATCACGGAATACGATATGGCGCTCCATATCATTTTCAGTACCTTCAGTGAAAGGCGGAGAAACGAACACGCCGACTTCCACTTCCTTGCGGGATGAGAACATATAGACTCGAGCTGGTACGCAGTCTTTGAGTGATGCAGATACAGGATCATCTGCATTGAGCACGGCAATATCGGAAGCTGTCATATTTCCAAACAATTTCTTCTTAGAATCGATATAATCCTCTATCCCGCCATGATAGTCCAAGTGTGTCTCCGCAATATTCAACAAGCAGGCGATTTGAGGATGAAACTGATGTGTACCTTTGAGCTGAAAGCTGCTAAGCTCCAGCACCACCGGTTGATTTGCCTTGGCATTTTCCGCCACACCGATAAATGGTGTACCAATATTGCCTGCTACGATCGGCTGAAGTCCTGCTGCATCGAGGATTTGGCCCACCCAAGTTGTAGTCGTGGTCTTCCCATTGCTGCCAGTAATGCCGATAATCGGCGCTGTGCACAGATGATACCCGACCTCGATCTCGGTTACGACTTCGATGCCAAGCGCAATAGCCTGTTGAACAGGCGCGGCAGAATAAGGGATCCCTGGGTTTTTAACGACCAAAGCCACATCCGCATGAATCAAGTCATCAGGATGACCTCCCAATACAACAGAAATGCCCAAAGCTTCTAATGCAGAAGCTTCGGGACATTGATCGCGTCCTTTTCTATCATTAATCGTGACTTTCGCTTCGTGTTCATGAAAGCGCAGCGCAGCCTCGGTGCCGCTCTTGGCCATGCCTAAAATAACCACTTGCTTGCCTCGGTACATATCTGGATGATTCATTATTCTACAGCCCCTTGTTAATCCATAATCCGAGTCCTGCCAGCACGATGCCTACCGCCCAAAAGGTGATGACAACGCGCCACTCCGACCATCCAGACAACTCAAAATGATGGTGGATTGGGCTCATTTTGAACACGCGCTTACCTCGTGTCTTGAATGAAACGACTTGAATAATAACGGACAACATCTCAATGACGAATATGCCGCCGATAATTATAAACAATAGCTCAGTTTTAGTCAAAATTGCAACTGCTGCGATTGCTCCCCCGATTCCGAGTGAGCCACTGTCACCCATGAATACTTTAGCGGGATGTGCGTTGAATACGAGGAAGCCGAGCACTGCCCCTACCATAGCAGCAGCGCACACCGCAGCTGATATCTCGGAGGACTGCAATGCAATTATGGCGAATGCCGCGAATGCAATAGCACTCGTACCGGACAACAGTCCATCTAAGCCGTCGGTGAAGTTAACCGCATTGCTGATCGCCAGCATCATCAGAATGACGAATACATAGTAGAACCAGCCGAGGTCAAGACCAAGGTCAGTACCTGGAATGCCAACGAACGTGCTGTGGCCCGATTGGAATAAGAGCACACATACGATTCCTGCAAACAGCAATTGTCCAAACAATTTCTGCCAAGCAGTTAATCCCATCGAACGCTTGAACACGATCTTAATGTAATCGTCCAGGAAGCCGACAAGTCCGAAGCCTAATGTTGCAACTAATATTACGTAAAAGTCGGTATCGATTACAGAAAATTTCATAAATGCTAGCGTAAAAGCAAGCAAAATAATGACGCCGCCCATCGTTGGCGTTCCTGCTTTCTTGAGATGGGCTTTTGGTCCATCTTCCCGCACCTGCTGCCCAAACTTTAGACGTCTAAGCAGCGGTATGCATAACGGGCCTAGTATGACTGATAGTAAAAAAGATATTCCTAGTGTCATTATTATTAGCTTGAAGTCCATTCTTGTTCACCTCCCGTTACTGCATGCTGGCTAATGTATTGTTGTGATCCAATCCTTGATGATTTCCTCTAGGTTCGTTCCAAAAGAGGCCTTAACAAGGACGGCATCATGCGGCTTCACCAGTTGCAGCAACGCCTGACGCAATTGTTGTTTATCTTGATAGCTGCGGATCCGATCATCCGCCATATGCTCGCGTGCGCCATTCGCGATCTCTTCTCCAAGACGGCCGTAAGTTAACAGCACGTCGACGTTATCCGGCGTCAATGTTCTCCCGACTTCACGGTGAAGCTCCACCTCTTGCTCGCCAAGCTCCAGCATATCACCAAGTACGGCGATCCGTTTTCCGCTGCGCATTGAAGCGAGCACCGTTAAAGCTGCTTTCATCGCAGACGGACTTGCGTTGTACGTATCATTAAGCAGCGTCCAACCCTCGTCTGTCACGATCTTCTCAGATCGGCTTCCCGTGATGCTGGCATCGCGCAGTCCCGCTGCAATCATCGGGTCCGGCACTCGCAGCAGACGACCAACCGCAACAGCGGCCAGCGCATTCATTACGTTGTGCTGACCAAGAAGCGGAACCGTGAACATGCTCGTGCCCACCTTAGGCGATGTGATCGAGAAGGACATTCCATCCTCAAGCTGCATGATGCCGTCTGGTTTATAATCATTGGACGTATCCATTCCAAATGTAATGATCTCCATACGAGCAGGCTTTAGCGTTTCTTGCTCGTTGAACGCTTGACGCAGCAGCGGATTATCGCCTTCGCTGACCAGCACGCCGCCTTCCTTCAAGCCAGAAATAATCTCCATCTTAGCTCGAGCGATCTCTTCTCTTGAACCGAGCTGCAGCAGGTGAGCTTCGCCTGCATTCGTGATCACCGCTATATCCGGCTTCGCAATCATCGACAATTCGTGAATCTCGCCGCGTCCGCTCATTCCCATTTCCAGAACGATCAGATTCGACTCAGCCGGCATGCTCAACACCGTGAGCGGCAGACCAATATGATTGTTGAAATTGCCGTTCGTCTTGTGAACGACGTATGCCTGCCCCAGCACAGAGGCGATCAGATCCTTTGTCGTCGTCTTGCCGTTGCTGCCAGTTACCGCCACGACCTTCACCTGACGCTGAGCTAGATGCGCTTGCGCCAGATCCTGCAGCGCCTTCAGCGTGTTCGGTACGACAACTAATGGCAGCCGTGCTTCAGGCAGCGGTTTATCCGCTTGCCATAGGGCAACCGCCGCTCCATCCTGTATAGCTTGTTCGACGTAGTCATGACCGTCGAAACGTTCGCCGCATAGCGGTACGTACAAGCTTCCCGGTTGGATACTGCGCGAATCCCTGCAGACTCCTTTTACAATGATGTCATTGTCTTCTTCATGCTGCAAGGAGCCGCCGGTCACCGACGCTATCCATTGTAGATTTGCTTCAATCACTGCTTCAATCCCCTTATCGCTTCCTCGGCGACTACACGGTCGTCGAAGTTTAATATATCTTTGCCAACGATCTGATACGTTTCATGCCCTTTCCCCGCAATCAATACTACATCGTGAGGGCTTGCCATTTCAATAGCTTTCGTAATGGCTTCGCGACGATCCGCAATCATTTCATAGCGATCTTGGGATACTCCGTCCGCTTTTAATCCTGCTTCGATATCGATCAGGATCAGGTTCGGATCCTCTGTGCGCGGATTATCCGACGTTACAAGCACGTAATCAGCGTACTTCGCAGCAATCTGCCCCATAATAGGACGCTTCTTGCGATCGCGGTCGCCGCCGCAGCCGAATACACACAATACACGCCCTTCAGCAAACTCCTTCACGGTCGAGAGTACATTATCCAATCCATCCGGCGTGTGCGCATAGTCAACTATAACAGAAAATGGCTGCCCTGCGTCGACAGCTTCCACTCTGCCTGCTACGCCGGGAACAGATTCCAAACTGGCTACGATGGCAGACAGTTCAATTCCTTCAATTAAGCCGGCGGATATCGCTGCCAGCGCATTATACACATTGAACTTGCCTACCATGCGCAGCTCGACGTGCTGCGACCCGCGGAACGTATCCACGTGGAAACTGGTTCCCTTGGACGTAATACGGATGTCGCTTGCGCGCACATCAGCGTCTTCATGCATGCCGTACATGATCGTTTCCGCGGAAGTCAAGGATCTAAAGTAGGCACTTGCTTCATCGTCCGCATTCAGTACAACGTAGGAGCGCTCTTGCTCCTTCTCAGAAAAGGTATTGCCTAATCGAGAGAAGAACAAACCTTTCGCTTCACGATAAGCATCCATCGTGCCGTGATAATCCAAGTGGTCCTGTGTTAGATTCGTGAAGATTGCTGTGCGGAAACGGCAGCCCTGCACACGCCCTTGATGCAGAGCATGCGAGGATACCTCCATCGCGCAAGCCTTTACGCCTTTATCAGCCATATCACGAAGCGAACGCTGCAATTCATAGGCGCTAGGCGTTGTGCCTGACATCGGATGGGTCTCGCCGGCATATCTCATTTCAATTGTACCGATAACACCGGATTCTAGTCCTGCATCCATCAGTATTTTTTCAATTAAAAAAGTAGTTGTCGTCTTTCCGTTCGTGCCCGTAACGCCAATCAATCGAAGCTCTTCGCTAGGATGGTTGTAATAAGCGTTTGAGAGTACCGCAAGCGCATATCTCGCATCCTTCACCAGCAGCTGCGGAATGTCTAGATCAAGTGGACGTTCGACTACAAGTGCCGCTGCGCCTGCTTCTACAGCTTGAGGCGCATATCGATGTCCATCATCCGCAGTTCCTGATATGCAGAAGAACAGATCCCCCGGCTGAACGCGCCGAGAGTCCGCTGCAATTCCTGTATATTCTGTGAAAGACTCCCCAATAACTGACGATGTTAACAATCGGGAAGTTGCTTCTGACAAGCTAAATGATTTCATTTCCCTTACTCCTCCTTCTCGGGTCCCATATAGATTCGAATGGTCGTCCCTCGTTCCACACGGGTACCCGGCTTCGGTGCTTGATGAATGACAGCAGCACCCGAACCCGATGCAGATAACTGAAAATTGCTGTTTAAATCTTCGAATAAATCAGATGTCTTTTTCCCAACAAGATTGGGCACTGTAACAAGCGGCACCTCGTCATAGCGGTATTCACGCGGCACCTGCTTCTCTCTAGGCTCTACACCCATGACCTGAAGGGAATCCTCCATGATCCGCTTTACGATAGGAGCAGCAATCAAACCGCCGAATTGAATGCCTTGCGGATCGTCTACCGCCGTATAGATCACGATCTTCGGGTCATCCGCTGGCGCGAATCCGATAAATGACACAATATGCTCATTCGGCGAGTATCTGCCGTTAATGACCTTTTGCGCTGTACCTGTCTTCCCACCGACGCGGTAGCCATCGATAAATGCATTTTTACCGGTGCCTTGTGCAACGACATGCTCCAGTGCGTCACGTACTTGCTTCGACGTTTCCGGCGAGATCACTTGTCTAACCATATTCGGCTCAATCTGATCGACTACCAGGCCAGTCTCAGGATGAATGAACGATTTCGCCACATGAGGCTGATACAACTTACCTCCGTTTACGGCGGCCGCAACTGCGGCTATCTGCTGGATAGGCGTCACCGAAACCCCTTGACCGAACGCCGTTGTCGCCAGCTCAACCGGACCAACTCGATTCAACTTGAATAGGATACCATTTTCCTCGCCGCTCATGTCAATTCCGGTTTTCGTACCGAACCCAAAATCGCGTATGTACTTGAACAGCGTTTCTTTGCCGAGCCGATTGCCCAGAGTGACAAAGCCTGGGTTGCAGGAGTTCTCTACTACTTCCAAGAAGGTCTGACTTCCGTGTCCGCCTTTCTTCCAGCAGCGCAGCCTCGCACCGCCGACCTCGATTCTGCCGGGATCGAAGAAATATTCATTCTGCAGATCCACTTTGCCTTCTTCAAGCGCAGCAGCCAGCGTAATGATCTTAAAGGTTGAACCTGGCTCATACGTCATCCAGATTGGCAGATTACGATTGTACACTTCTGTAGGATAATCGCGATAATTCTCAGGGCTGTAATTCGGGCGGCTGGCCATGGCTAATATTTCCCCTGAATTCGGATCCATCGCGATCGAAAGAATATGCTTCGGGTTCAGATCAATCATCGCCTGATCTAACTCCCGCTCCATAATTGTCTGTATATCTTTGTCAATCGTCAATTGTAAATTTAACCCATCTCTTGGTTGAGTATACTTTTCGGTCGAATTCGGCATCTGCCTGCCCTTCGCGTCGGCTAAAAATGATACGCTCCCTCTGATGCCTGTAAGAGCAGAATCATAACGCTTCTCTATGCCTGTGAGCCCCTGATTCTCGATACCGGTGAAGCCTAGAATGTGAGCCGCTAGGTCCTTGTAAGGGTAGAAGCGCTTGTTGTCCTCAGTCACCACGATGCCGGCCAAGTTGAGCGCCCGAATCTTCTCCGCCAACTCAATCGTTATCTTGCGACCGCCTGGCTTCAATATGACGAACAACGTACGCTTCGTAATCTCCGTATGAACCTTGTCCACAGACATACCAAGAAGCGGAGCCAACTGCTGCGCCGTCTGCTCCGCATCCTTCACTTGTGCTGGCACCGCTATGACCGTAGGAGAGCTGACGTTGTATGCTAGCCGCTCTCCATTACGATCTAGAATCTCACCGCGCTTCGCAGTAACTGGAACGTCACGACGCCACAATTCCTCCGCTTGCCGACTTATTTCAGCGCCTTCCCATAGCTGCACATAGCCTAATCTTATTATAATCGCGATAAATCCGATTGCCATCAAGGCAAATCCGATCAGTAGACGTTTGCGGATTGTCATGCCTGACACCTTCACGCCTATCCCCCCCTTTGTCCGACAATGGTTCATAACCAACCTATTCGGGACAAACTGGGGTTAGAACAAGCTATGGTGACTTTGGAGCTAGTTTGACGTGTACAACCCGTTTATTGTTTTTCGTAGATATATCGTAGCCTACAACATAGCCTTCGCCTTCTACCTTAACCTCCCATTCAAGCAGGGAGCATATTTCCATCACATCTCGTAAGGATTTGCCTGTCAGATTAGGAAGCGGCAGCTTCTTCGGATCATCAGTCAGAAGATAGACACGCTGGCCTGCAGCGAGATTAGTACCAGGCTCTGGATACTGCTGCTTCACCTTTGTACCCGCACCTACTGTTTCAAATACGATGCCTTGCTCAGCGAGCTTCTGCTTCGCCTCGTATGGACTTAAACCTTGAACATTCGGAGCTATTCTAGTATTGGAAACTTTACCAGTGCTGGATGAGCCCTTCTCGTTGTTCATTTCTTGTGTAGTAGGCACATCCATATAGCGCAGGGACTTACTTACAATCTCCTTGAACATCAAAGGAGCTACGAAACCTCCACCTTCATAGAAATCATGAGGGTCATCCACGACGACGATCAGTGCAATCTTAGGGTCATTGACAGGGGCATATCCGATAAAGGATACAACTGCTCTCGTACTGTCATATTCACCGTCAATAACTTTCAACGCCGTACCCGTCTTACCTGCAACACGATACCCGTCAATGTAAGCAGCTTTACCCGTACCAATTTCTTGGTCTGATACAACTTGCTCCAAGTATTCGCCCACCTGCTTCGCCGATGGCTTATCGATCACAGTACGGACCGCTTCCGGCTCTCGCTCCGTAATCTCGCCAGTAGATGGATCTTCGATCTTCTGTACAATATTAGGCTTCATCAACGTTCCGCCATTCGCAATAGCGGATATCGCCATAATCTGCTGAATAGGCGTTACGACGGTTTGACCATGGCCATATGATGCAGCGGCTACGTCAGCGGGATATTGAAAATTGATTTTACCCGCGTTCTCGCCAGGCAGCTCTATACCGGTCTTCTTCCCGAATCCAAAGCTGTCAATATACGCTTTGAATTTTTCCTCCTGCAGCTTCTCGAATCCGAGCTTGACAAAGGCAACGTTACTTGAGCGCTTCAAGCCTTCAAGATAGGTGATCTCCCCCCAACCGACCTTATTGTGGTCATGGATGCGGCGTCCACCGGCAACGATGCTTCCAGATTGAAACGTCTCATTAGGATCAAACAGCCCTTCTTGTACAGCTGCAGCCAGTGTAACAATCTTAAAGGTTGAACCCGGCTCATATCTTGACATAATCGCATGATTATAAAAATTTCGGATGTCGTAGTTCCAATACTCATTAGGATCATATGTTGGCGTATTCGCCATTCCTAGTATATCACCCGTCATTGGATCAGCAGCAATTACCGTCATGCTGTACGGATCATACTTGTTCTGTACTTCCTGCATCACTTCTTGTATATACTGTTGAATGGTTCGATCAATGGTTAGATAGATGTTATCGCCATCCTTGACAGGTGTATATACTTCTTCAGCGGTAGGAAGTTTCGTCCCTTGTCGATCCTTTTCATAATACAGAGAACCATCAGTCCCCGTCAGCTGGCTGTCGAATTGGCTCTCGATCCCACCGACAGGCTTATCCTCTTTATCTATGTATCCGAGAACATGAGCGGCTAGATCACCCTTCGGGTAGTAGCGCTTCTTATCTTCAACCAAATTTAAGCCGATGTCCGTCACTTTAAGCTGCTTCTTCAGCTCTGTAGTAAACGAACTCAGCTCATCATAAGCCTCTTGCTCAATTCTCCAGCCCTCTGGTCTAACTTCACGATAAATGTGGTATTCGCCAGTATCCTCGCGCTTCTTGCGCACAAGCTCGTTTAGCTCATCCTTCGGCTTTCCCAGCACTTTGTTCAGCTCATCGACAATCAAGGTTTCCACATCAATATGCTGTTCGACCAGCTTCGGATTCTTCCGCAACTCCTGTATCACCTTGGGATTCACCGTCACGTTATAGGCTGGAGCATCCATTGCCAGCACTTCGCCTGAATGATCATAGATCGTCCCCCGCTTGGCTGGCAGCACCTGCTTAGCAGACCAGGAAGCTTCCGCTTTCTCCATCCAGAAATCCTGATTAACAACCTGATACCAGAACAACCTGCTTATGATAATAACAAAAAATAGAATAAATAGTCCGCCAATAAACAACGTTCGCAACTTAATTCGTTTGACCATCGTTACACCTTAATCAATTTCCAGAATCTTGCTGAACTTTGATATCATTAAGATCTTCCGAATATACTAAACCGTTCTGTGCTGCGATATCAGCAATACGATCCCAATCCAGCTTTTTTTCCTTGGTTGCTTCCAGCACTCCTGCTTCCTTCTTGAGCGCCTCTGTATCTCGCATAACTTGCTGAATATTCCGATTCGTATTATAGATTTCCGTATATCTCCCGATAAGGACTATTGCGATCGCCACACAAAATATAATCGTCATCAGATATAAAACTTTCTCTCTTCCAGACAGATTCGACTTACGGACGACCGTTTTGGCCGTCTCGCGATATCGTTCCTCTCTCTGTGGCTGCCTTTTCGGTTGAACAGCCAAATTGCCTCTTACATACGCCATATTCACTTCTCCTTCCAGTCCACTTTCTCAGCAATTCGCAATTTCGCAGAACGTGACCGAGAGTTATGTTCCAATTCCTCATCGCTTGGCAAGATCGGCTTGCGGTTAACCAACTCCAACGTCCCTTGATGATCACAAGTACATATTGGGAAATCAGGAGGGCATGTACAGGCTCCGACATACGATTTAAAGGTTTGCTTGCAGATACGATCTTCTAAGGAGTGAAATGTAATCACAGCGACTCTGCCGCCTGGTCTCAAACATCGCACCGCTTCATGAAGCGCATCTTCAAACGCACCCAACTCGTCATTGACCGCAATGCGCAGCGCTTGAAAGCTTCGTTTTGCGGGATGTCCGCCTGTTCGTCTGGCGGCTGCCGGAATCCCCTTCTTCACCAATTCAGCCAGTTGACCTGTCGTTTCGATTGGAGCCAGCTTGCGTTCCTCAGCGATAACACGAGCAATACGTTTAGCAAATTTTTCTTCCCCATATTCAAACAATATCTTCGAAATTTCCGCCTCTGACCATTCATTGACGATATCATGCGCAGTCAGCATGCCTGTTTGATCCATTCTCATGTCGAGCGGAGCGTCCTGATTATAGCTGAAGCCACGCTCTCCTTCATCAAGCTGCGGTGAGGATACACCCAGATCGAACAAGATGCCGTCAACCTGCGGCACACCATCAACAGTGGGAACTCCAGCTTCTAACAAAGCCTGTTCCAGATGGCGAAAATTAGTACGCACTAATGTTACGCGATCCAAATATGGCGCTAGGCGCTTCTGCGCATTGTCATGCGCCCAATCATCTTGATCAAGGCCGATTAATCGCCCGGCAGGAGACAGCTTAGACGCGATTAATTCACTATGTCCCGCTCCGCCTAATGTACAATCCACATATATGCCATCGGGTCGCACGGCTAAACCGTCGACGGATTGCTCTTTTAATACCGTAATGTGATGAAACAATTGCTATTCCTCCCAAATCCTCTGTATCCTTCTCAGTTGTCTGCCAGCTTGCGGCGATAAGCAACAGATGTTAGAAATCAAAATCAACCAATGTCTCGGCAATGTCGTTAAACGATGCTGCTGACTGATTCATATATTGTTCCCAAGCATCCTTGCTCCAAACTTCCACACGGCTCTGTACCCCTACAACCATGCATTCTTTCTCAAGCTTGGCGTACTCACGCAGATGATTCGGAATGTTTATCCTACCTTGCTTATCCCATTCGCATTCCGATGCCCCAGAGAAGAAAAACCGGGTGAATGCGCGGGCATCTGCTTTCATCAGCGGCAAAGCCTGCAGCTTCTGTTCAAGCTTCTCCCATTGATCCATAGGATAAACGAACAAACACTGATCTAATCCTCTTGTAATGACGAAAGTGGTACCAAGACTGTCGCGAAGCTTAGCGGGAATGATTAAGCGACCTTTGTCATCGATGCTATGTTGGTATTCGCCCATGAACATTCTCCACCACTCCCCTCTATTATTCCACCACAAGTCCCCACTTTCCACCACAATGCATAACATATTCGCCACTACAACAAAAAATCCTGCTATGCAAGCAGGATTTTTCGAAAATGCATATTTATTTATTGTTCCGTGCCTTTATGCTGATCGTCACGATCTGTTCGTTGCTCTGTTACAGTTTGTTGGGACTCCCGTTCATTTCGCTTCATTGCTTCTAAGTTAAAGGCTTGATGTCGGTTGGTCTTAGCGGCTTGCCGGTTATGTCTATTCCTGCGAATAATGAGCCAGACTGGGATGGCTAGCAACAGGATGACGATTAGGAACGGTGCAAGTGCCACAATGATAAGGATTACCCCTTGAACGACTGCCAATAGCGCTTCAAGACTGTCTTTCAACGTGCTGCTGATCTTCTCGCCGAACGTGGCCGTCAATATATCTTGCTTCGGCGCTTTAACGGTTTCGTACATTCTTAGTTCAATCGTAGACATCTCGACGTTGTTATCCAGATAGCGCATACGGCCGACAATCTGTTCAATAACCTCCTGCTCTGCAGCTAATTGGTTGGACAACTCTAGAAGATCCTCCGTAGTGGTTGCTTTCTCCATGTACGAGAGAAGTCGAGATTCATTCACTCGACGCGCTTTCAGTCGCGATTCCAGATCTACATATTCTTCGGTCACATCATTAGCTGAATAGCTTCGCTCGAAGCGCAGATGCTCTAGCTTGTTGATCTGATCCAGCACCGATTGAAAGCCTGAGGAAGGAACCTTGAAAACAAATGTGCCGCCCCGTTCGTATTCCGATACTTGATCATTATATTGCAGCGTGTAGCCGCCGGCCAGATGCACGATGTCGTTAATTCGCTGCTTCGCTTCTTCATATCCCTTAACTTCCATAACCAGATTCGCCTTATAGATGAGCTTGCGATTCATCTGCGTCGGAGCTTCTACTATGCCGCCAGCAGTCTGTCCGATCGCATTTCCACTCTGATCGCTCACTTCCATCTCTCTTGGCATTTCAGCTTTTGCTTCTTCAGAACGAGGCGGCATCGCCGCTGTGTCATGAGCACTATTGTTGCTTATAGCTGCCTTCTCACTGCTACCCACGGCACCACAGCCGCTTACTAGCACCGTAATAAGAATTAGCGGCCATACGATCTTAAACCACACTTGATGTCTGCCTGCTTTTGAATGATTGGTCTTGCTTCGCTCTTCTCTCTCTGTCAAATGCATCGCAACAACCCCCTAATCTAGTTCAGAATCAGACTGCAACAGATTCCATATTCTCTCAACGCAAAAGGCATCGGTATGTTGCTGCATACCGATGCCTTAAACAAATTATTTATAAAATTAATGCTCCTGCCAGCTCGATAGATAACGTTGCTGCTCTTCACTTAAAGCATCGATCGAAACACCAATCGACTCCAGCTTAATGCGCGCTACCTGCTCATCCAGCTCATATGGAACATTGATGACTTCCTTGCCCAACTGCTCATAACGTTCGTTCACATATTTCAACGCCATCGCTTGCAGAGCAAAGGTCATATCCATAATTTCCGCTGGATGACCATCTCCTGCCGCCAAGTTGACGAGTCGTCCCTCCGCCAACAAGTATAGGCTGCGGCCATCAGTCAAACGGTACTCTTCAATGTTTCGTCTTACCGTACGAATGCTCGTTGAACGCGCTACAAGCTCCGGCTTATTAACTTCTACGTCAAAATGACCTGCATTAGCTAATATGGCACCGTTCTTCATCACGTCGTAGTGTTCGCCGCGAATCACGTCTTTATTGCCTGTTACCGTCACGAAGATGTCGCCTACCTTAGCCGCTTCGCTCATCGAAAGTACCGTGAAGCCGTCCATATGGGCTTCCACAGCCTTGATCGCATCGATCTCGGTTACGACAATATGAGCGCCCAGTCCCTTCGCACGCATAGCTACTCCTTTGCCGCACCAGCCGTAACCGACAACAACGACGGTCTTGCCTGCTACAACAAGGTTCGTCGTACGGTTGATCCCATCCCATACAGATTGACCTGTGCCATAACGGTTATCGAACAAATACTTGCAATAGGCATCATTAACAGCCATCATCGGGAACTCTAGCTTGCCCTCTTTCTCCATCGCTTTTAAGCGCTGAATACCCGTTGTCGTTTCCTCTGCTCCGCCGCGAATCTGTTCACGAAGATCCGGACGCTCGGAATGCAGGATGGAGATCAGATCTCCGCCATCGTCTATGATGAGATCAGGCTTCGTTTCCAGCGCTTTGATCAGCAGCTCCTTGTACTCTGCCGGCTCTGGATTATACTTGGCATATACAGTGATTCCGTCCTCTACCAATGCCGCGCACACATCATCCTGAGTGGAGAGAGGGTTGCTGCCTGTAATCGTCACTTCTGCTCCACCAGCCTGCACAACCTTGGCAAGGTACGCCGTCTTCGCTTCCAAGTGAAGCGAGATCGTTACCTTCAAGCCTTTGAACGGCTGATCCGCTTCAAACTGCTCACGGATACGGTTTAATACCGGCATATGAGCTTGAACCCAATCAATCTTCAAGTGACCCTCTGGCGCTAAACCCAAGTCACGAATAATGCTCTTGTTCATCGAAGCTGCTGTAGACGACATCTAACAATCCCTCCAATTAGCTATTCATAGACATATGATCCAAGTTCTTCGAGTAAGCGGCTTAAGCAATATCAATTCATGTTTACAAAGAGACGATGCGATGCTCGCCCTTCCAAACAACAGGTGCTTCCAGCAGCGGTCCAAACCACTCCTTGCCATAACGGCATTCATACATCAGCGGATTCAGCACGCGCTCTTGCGGACGGTCCTGTGGCCACAGTGCCAGCTTCAGACGTTCCCATTGGCGCACTCCGGCTTCATGCTGCTTCGTGTGAGCATCCTTCGCGCGTTGGTGCAAATAATCGATCTGCTCCAGCACCTTCATATGATTCGTATCGCCCAGCTTAGCAACTGCAGGCAGAGCTTCTGTCAGCACGGCAAGCAGGTCTCGGTATTGCTCATCAACACCTTTTCGCAGTGACTCGAACCGAGTATCAAGCTGAATCTCGTCCTGCTCGGTCAACCAGGCTTCACGCTTATCTTCAAAACGGAAACAGATATCTTCTTCCGTCACATCATACTTATGAAGCAGCTTCTGCAAAGTACCCTCAACACAAGTAAAGCTCATGCGCGGCCACAGCATCGGCATCCGCATATCGAGTGCACGGAACGATTGCTTCGTCTGCGCCCAGTAAGCGATCTCGCCAGGTCCAAGCACTGTGCCGAGCACTGGAAATAGAAACTCCTGCATCAGCGGACGAGTCAACACATTGTTGCTGAAGCGTTCAGGGTGCTGCTCCAGCATGTCGAGGAGCTCATCTTCCGTGAAGCTCACCTTGCCATGGCGGTCAGCGTATCTGTCGCCGTCACGCAGCAGCAGCAAGCGCTCACCGTCCTCGATGAAGAACAGGTTCGCGCTGTTCTCCGCATGCTCGGCTTGAAGCGGGTAGCCCGCAGCCAATACATTCGCTTCGCTCGTCTTAACGGCAAGCGCAAGCTCATCCTGCTGCTTGATCAGCAGCTCAAACATCGGGCGCTCGATAGCCCGCAGTGCAGGCATTGCTGAATCTAACAAAACGAGGCCGTACTTACCGAATAATTGTCCGAGCAGCTTAGCGCAAGCATCCGTTAACGTTGCGGCATCCTGAGACGCTGCACGCAAACGTTCGATCATCTCTGGCTTGAACTCAGAATTAGGCAGAGCCTTATCCAGTTCCTCTATCACGCGTTCCCATTCCTCTTGCGGAATTGGCAGCATGCTGATAGGAGAACGTTTATCGCTGACGGCACCTAAGCGAATTCGATTCAACGCGGGCTCGTTTGTCAGCACATAAGTATGATTAACTTCATCGTAATCATGGTCTTCACCAGCAATCCAGAAGACTGGTACTACCGGTCTATTCGTCTTCTTCTCCGCCTCACGCGCCATATTGATGATGGAGATTGCTTTGTAAATCATGAGCAGCGGTCCCATAAATAAACCGCCTTGTTGGCCTCCGACGACTACAAGCGCGTCAGGATCTAACAGACGTCCAACCGCTTCAGCAGCGGCAGGATCGGGATTAACGCTTTCCTGATAAGCAGTTAGGACACGCACAAGCTCCGTGCGGTCAACACGAATAGACTTCGACTCTTGAAGCCAGCGAAGTCGTTCTTCCCAATCGGAAATAGGATCATACTCATATAAGTTATTTATAATCTGATTAGTGCCATCTATGTAATCCTTATAACATAAATTGGCTGTAGGAATCACCAAAGTGGGCCATGATAACATGTTAAAGCCGCCTCCTTCTAATGTCTTGATTGTACACAATGCGGCTCTTGCTAGTCAAAGCCGTTCCCTATACTTGTGCAGTATAAACGATTATACCAATGATCACTAAAAATACGTACGATACACTCAATAAAAAAAACGAGATGCGCCAACTAGCGCGAAACAGTCTCGCGCGATTGACCTTGCCATGCTTGCGATACATCGCGCTTCCAGCAAGTCCAGCGAAGATCAGCATTATCAGTATAATTCCATACATACCTAAAGAAGAATGAAACAACAAATTATACAAGCTAGCTACAGATGCAATCAAGAACAATGTCGTTACATCCATGGCCATCTTAAAACTAGTCTTCTTATTGCCGGTTAAATATGACGACAACAGCCATACTGCTGCGAACGGTACAAACGGCAGCAGAGCTAATATACCAAATGAATGCGTGATCCAACTCATCCCCTTATAGCCCGCTCCTTTCCTAAAAAGAGTGTTCAGTCGGGTTTAAAGCTCTAATAAGCAAATAGAGTGAACGCTGTACAGGTACATCTAATCCATGCAGATCAGCTAGTTTCAGCAGCTCGCCTGTTATGGCCTCGATCTCGGTCGATCGCTGCTGCAGCACATCCGCTAGCATCGAAGAAGTATTCCCAGCCGTCTTCTCGCACACTTGTATAATCGACTGCCACTGCTGTTCCTGCAACTGAATGCCAATAGCGGCATAGATGCGTTCGACTTCCTCGTAAACAGTACGCATAAGTTGTACTCGTTCATCACCTAGTAACAGCTCTCCGTTGCGAATACGAAGAATAGCTGTCAGCGGGTTAATAACTGCATTGATAAGTAATTTCTGATAGACCATCTCTTCGATGTTGTTCGACACAAATGTTAGAATTCCTGCCTCGTTCAGCAGATTATTCCACTCTGCGATAGACTGCACTCCATTCACCGTCAGCTCTACTCCGCTCCCAATCCAAGTTGTCCCATTTCCTCTATGAGAGATTCGATTAGGCGCGACTCGTTTGGCCGCTTCTGTCGTCACAGCTGTCAGCAACTGCTCTCGAGGTATAACTGTACTTAATCGCTCGATATGCCCAATTCCGTTCTGAAAGCATACCGTGCTTCGCTGTGCTGTCGCAGGCATTTGCTTGAGCAGCTCAAGCATTTCTCCCGTCCAATGGGTTTGCTTGACAAACAGCCCCAGCTTATCCACCTTGAAGTCGGACTCCCGTATGCGATCAGGCGCTTCAAACAGTGGATGTGCTTGAACTTTATCATATTGCGTCACACTGCCATCAAGCAGCTCAATAAACAACCCTTCTTCTCGAAGCATCCGCGCCTGCTCCTCTGTTCGCGTCCAGATTCGCACCGACCCTGATGCACCCAAGATCTTAGACGCAAACAGCAGTCCCATCGCTCCAGCCCCGACGATATCCATCATTTCACCATTCACCTCTCGAACGTTATCATTTAACCTATTGTATACCAGCTGCTAGGTATTGCGTAACCTAATCCGCAATAATGCCTAACTTCATCTGCAATATAGAATTGCATTATAGAATATTGACCTGATCCAACTTTATCCGACACCAAACCATTTCCACACAAAAAAAGCGCCTTACAGGAAGATAGTCCTTCCGTAATACGCTTCTTCTCGAACTGGCTATTCAATTCTCTCCAAATTGCCGTTCGCGTCCATGCGAAACCGCGTTTTATTCTCATCCTCATCATCCGTCAAGATCGCCAAGCGCCGGGCCCGATCCATAATCTGAATGAGAGCCTTGTAATCATCGTTCACCGTTCGATAATCCGTCTGCACTTCATTGACCTGCTTCGAGAGAATATCATTCTCCGATTGTAGACGAGATAGCTGTTCATCCTTCTGATCCAGTTCCTTCTCCAACAGCTTGATCTGACGAGCCAAGTCTTGATAGCTGTTCTTCCATTGACGCAGGAAGCGCAACACCATATCCATAGAAATGGATTCTTCTGATACGTCCATCTTGATAGCGTCTTCCTGTTCAGTTAGAGCTATAGATGCAACTTGCGCTCCAACAGGCTGCTTTTTCATATAATTTCGCTTTTGCCGCTGTGCTTTCGCTAATTGGATCGCGGCTTCATATTTCTTACGAACACAGCTGTTCCAACGGAAACCGCAAGCAGCGGATGTCCGTCCTATCTTCTCTCCCACTTCTTCAAATGCAGCTAATTGTGTTCCACCTTCACGGATATGCCGGAGAGTTACCTCCGCCAGAATCAAATCATCATCTGCAGTCCATGCATCTTGTCTAATCGCTGTCATACGCGCCCTCCTAACGACATCCATATCATTATGACTCTCGGTAATAAACCGCTTACTCCATCCCTATGCTCATGGTAGAGTTCATAGAATCTATCGGATACTAAAATGTATATCCACTTTTTCTACGAAACATACGTACCATTTGCGATACAATGTCCATGAGTTATATCACAACTGATAGCGCGTACATAAATTGTTCTTAGATTCGACACAATTGCAGTTTACACCTATTCTTATAAAGCTTATAATGTCATTAGAAAAATATGGATATCCGTATCGAGAGGGGGATGAATCATGGCACGTATGTTTCGCGTACTCGGCTTCTGGACGCTGGTATTTGGTCTGATGGCATTTGCCGGGGATTTAACCGAGATGGCATTACTGTTCTTCATGCAAACGGCGGTATTCGTATTGCTGGGCTATCTTAAACTGTCTGAACGTACATACATCTTAAGCTTTTGGGCGTATATGGTTATCTGCTTCGTCGGTTTCTCGTATTGGACCGTATTCGAGATGACTAACCCATATTAATCTGCTGCATATCTAGATAAGGGGCTTGCCGTCTTTAATCGACAAGCCCCTTGTCTATTTATTTGCGAAGTCGCAGCACCTTGAATCTCTCACTCATCTGATCCGACAACAGTAGCTGTCGAATAGCGCGATTACGCTTCGCGGCTTCACTGAAGGGATCGCGCGCATCGTGATTGCGAAGCTCATTCAGCAGACCGTTGTCCAGCAGGTACTGCTGCTGGCTGATGAGCGGCTGAACCGTGCAGCCTGCCTCTAGGAATGCGGCTTTATACACATCAAAGTCCACAAAGGATGTGATATCCTGTGTTCCAATGTTTATGTAGGGGTTGTCATGTGCCTGATGGCGACAATAGCACATCAGCGTGCCATTCATTCGATAGGGAGCGGTCAATTCCTCGCTTATATCACCGTAATCAATGTATATTCCCTCCGCCTCTTGCAGAGCTGACCACATTTTCATAATCCAAGCGGCACCCGCTATATGGGCGTCATATATTTGACCGTTATGCAGTTCAATTCGATGCTTCTCGATCCAGTCAGAAACCTCAGCCTCCGCAGGCTTCCACACTTCAACAGGTGAATTCGAAACTTCATTCCACCCGACATAGGCCATCTCGAGCCTATCTCCTTGAAGGCGTACGCGTTCGACCGGCAAGGCATCCAACAACTCATTGGCGATGATGAACATCGGCTTTCCGCCATTTACCGCCGCATTGAGAACATCCTGTTCATCCCAAGCCGCGACCGTACTGCCATCAACTTCAATGTCCATAGAGTGAAGCAGATTTCGCGCCTGCGTCCGATGATATGGGCTCGTCTCTACCATTGCATAGCAGGCGGGACCCTTCTCCTGCGCACGCCATAGACTAATCAGCTGTGAAGCAAGCCTTCCAGTGCCAGCCCCCCACTCAACAACAGTTACTTCAGACAGCCGCCAGCCTCTTGTTCGACAACGCTCTTGTACGTCATTCGCAATCATCTCGGACATGATAGAACCAATCTGTACGCTTGTGTAAAAATCCCCCTCGCGTCCTACCTTCAGCCGATCTGTACGATAATATCCGAACTCTGGCTCATATAAGCAATATGACATATAATTAGAAAAAGGCATACGATTATCGGGATATTGCGACAGCTGTTGCTTGATTCGATTCATTAGCTCGATCGAACTCATAGATTTCATCCTTTCTCTCGAGATGTGCGGCAGCTTCTGCAACATATCCTTATGGCTGCAGATAACCATTTTGACAGCTTGGTCATGTCTTAGCTCCAACAGTCATACGATGTATTGTGTTACGTAGGAACAGGGGGTTCTCGATGAACAAGAGTAAACGCACCTCAGCCGCCTTTATTCTTATTTGTGTCATTCTCTTTCTAGCAGCTTCAATTCCAACCGATTCATATGCGGAGCCCTTGCAGTCCAGCCCTTGGGACAGCGGCTTACAATCGGAAGAGCTTCAAAACATTCTGCAGCAGAGCTTATCTATTCAAGAGCTGGATGATGAAATATCTCGAATCTCGGCAAGGGCAGATGAAGCGGCCAAGAAACGAACTAAGCTTGAAGCCGAGCTTGCTGTCCAGCAGGAGCAGCTTCAAGAGAAGCAAGAGATGACTGGAAGGGCGCTGCGCAGCTATTATATGGGTGAAAAAGATTTAATTCTGAAAGCAGCGTTATCCGCTGACAGCTTGTCGGATATGTTTCGATTAATGGACTACTATATCTTTCTATTTGAAAACGACAAGCGAACACTGGACGATTACCGCGACAATGTTCGCAGTATCTCGAAGCTGCAAAAAGAGCAGCAACAGCTGGAGAATGAACTGACGCAAGTTAAACAACAGCTGTTGGATCAACGCGAGCGGATGATCAAGCTTGAACAGGATCTCGATAATAGTGTAATGAACAGCAGCGATCCTGAGGCGATGCGTCAATTGATTCTAGAGTTCAACGCATACTGGCAATCAGTCGGTTTGTTTGAGGTCAAGCATTATTTCAATGCAATCGCGAAGGCGATGCAGAGTCTGCCAGACTTTATCGCGAAGAACGGCAACCTCGTAGCCAATGGTTTAAACTATACCTTAACCATTAAGGATGAAGAACTCAATCAATTTTTGCAGGCGCAGGATCCGATGTTTAAGGACTTTGCATTCGTCTTTAAGCAAGACAGCATTGCAGCTGTCGGTAAAAGGGAAGGAATTCAGGTATATGTGGAAGGACGATATACGCTGGAATTCGAACCTGAGCACGCGATTCGCTTCCACATCGACAAGCTGCAGTTCAATGGCTTGACGCTTTCTGAAGCTACGCGCAACGAGATGGCTGAGCAATTCGATCTTAGCTTCTATCCACAACAGCTCGTTAAGTTTATCGAAGCGACTGAAGTGAAGCTGGAACCGGGCTTGCTCACAGTTCAGCTCCAAGTGAAGTTGTAACCGCACAGAAGCTTCCACTTTCTCCTGAATAGGTGAAGGTGGAAGCTTCTATATTACGACACCGGTTCACGCCACAGTTTATTCCACTCCTCAATAACCTGCTCTTCTGCGGCATTATCTTTAACCCACTGAAGCACACGCCCTGACCATACTTTCAGCTCATTGGAACGAAGCAGCAATTCCTGCAGTCCCTCATGCCCTTTCGTAAATATAGACGGTACCCGAGCCGACATGAGCGGCCAAGCCTGCTCATACGCCTCCCGATTAGCCGGCATAAGCGCTACTGCATCCATCATATCCAATTGGATAGAGCTCTGAAGCATATAGGATATCCAACGTATCGCTTCATTCTCAAGCTCGGTATTAGCGGCGATGACATAGCTGCTGCTTCGTACCCACTGACTGTATGGAGGTGTGATAGATTGCGGTTCCTCAATCACAAGTGAACTTTTCAGGTTCAACATTGCCTCAGAGTAGGGCACGACTGCAAACATAATGTCACCCTGCTCCAGTCCATCCCACAGCTTGCTGCGTTCTGCTTCCGCAAGCGGCTTAAATGCCGAGCGGTAAGGCGTCCAAGCCGTAAACATCTGCTGCCACGGTATTACCTTCCTTTCCGTGCCCTGCGTCGTTATATTCGAGAGTATCTGAGGAGCTTCTATGTATTGCTCTTGCGGCAGGATGATGCCAAGACGCCACAACAAGGACAACAGCGCAAAAGGATCGTCCTCATACCAGGCGAACCATGTTTCCGGAGTTGATTGAGCCTTCTCCGCAGGCAATACACCTTCTTGTCCAAGTTCACCTTCCCCTTTAGGCGCTGCCTCCAAACCATTTTCGTCATTCGCGGTCTTAGCATCGGAAGCACTGCCTCCCAGCAGTTGCTGCCATTGAATCCATGTTTGAGGCAAAGTAGCACGCTCGCTATGCTCTCGCCATATCTTCTCATTCCAAACGAAAACATAGGGATCGATATAGGCAGGCACCGCCCACGTAAAGCCGTTCCAGCGCGTATAGTCAGTCATCCAATCCGGTCCGGCTTCCAAGCCATTCATTGCTTGCTCATTAGGCAGAAGCCAGCCTCGAACCGCCAACGGTTTCACGTCTTCACTATTAACCAACAGCACATCCGCATTCTGCTGCAGCTTAAATTGTTCCGCCAAACTAGACTGCGTTCGTTGAGTGTTGAGGTTCCTCAAATCTACTTTGATTCCATAATCTTCAGTAAACATCTGAGACAACCTTCGCATCTTCGTATAAACGAGCGGAGATACGTTAACATCGACTCGAAGAGTCTTATTGTCATAGGCATGTTCGAACTCCGGCATACGAGTCGGACCTTGAGTCTCATTAAGCACAGGAGTATTCGTAAACAATGTCGTACTTCTAAACTGTGAGATTAAGAGCAATGAGATGAGAATCATGATGACCGCAATGAATGTATTTTTCGTACTTGGCATCAGATGCTCCTTCCGTACAACGTGTGAAATGATAAATCTATATTACCATTGTATGCCAACTATGTCTTTCTCTTAACACAGATCTCCACTAATCGACTTCTCTGCGCTATGATCTAGACAGAATTCAGTGATCTTCCCCATCACATTTGAAATTCGCTTGCATAGCACCTCTCTATATGATAGCGATTACAATCGTGATTGTACAGGTAGATTCTCACTCTGCAGCTGACCAGCTTCCCGCTATCTTACCTAATGAGCCACACCGACTCTCGTTCACGCTTCTGTAAGACGGTTTTTACCCGTTATCTCGTCTCACGGCTTGGATTCTCTCTCTGTAACTGGCTAATTCCCCGTTATCTTATTTATTGTTGTCTCACTCATATTAATGAAAAACTATACGAGGCTAGCTTTAATACCTCACCTCGTTGATTCCTGAATGTTCAAGACAAACTACAAGATATCGCAATCCGTTTAAATACCAACAAAAAAAGGGCCTTGATCAAGGCACCTTTGAGCATTGGAGTCCATATGATACACATATTCTCTATACCTTCGCGACTTCACTCATTAGCAAAATAACGCCCCTAGGCACTACTTTAATGGTTGCTACAACAAATCTGCCGCAAGCTGGGCCAGCTTAGAGCGTTCTCCCTTCTCTAACGTTACGTGACCGCTAATACTCTCCGTCTTAAAGCGCTCGATCAAATAAGTGAGACCATTGCTCGCTGAATCCAGATACGGATGATCGATTTGCTCTGGGTCCCCCATCAGTACAATCTTACTGCCTTCTCCGACACGAGATACGATCGTTTTGACCTCATGCTTAGAAAGGTTTTGCGCCTCGTCAATGATGATAAACTGCCCCGGAATCGAACGGCCGCGAATGTAAGTGAGAGCTTCTACCTGAATGCTGCCCATTCCAAGCAGAATCTTGTCGATATCGCCCGCTTTCTTCGTATCAAATAAATACTCCAGATTATCATAGATCGGCTGCATCCAAGGACGAAGCTTCTCCTCCTTCTCTCCAGGCAAATACCCGATATCCTTTCCCATCGGTACAACCGGTCTCGCGATAAGCAGCTTCTTATACTTTCGCTCATCTTCTACCTTCATCAAGCCAGCAGCTAGTGCAAGCAGCGTCTTGCCTGTACCTGCTTTACCCGCTAGAGTCACTAATGGAATATCATCATTCAGCAGCAATTCGAGCGCCATACGCTGTTGTGCATTACGCGCCGTAATCCCCCATACTGGATCATTGCTCAGAAATAACGGCTCAAGCTTAGCTGCCTCTGCGTTTACCTTCAGCAGGGCCGACTTGCTCGTTCCCATCTCATCACGCAAAATGACAAACTCATTGGGATGGAACTTCATTTTCACAGCCAGATGCTTTAACTGCAAATAACGAAATGTATAAAACTCATCGATCACTGCCGGGTGCACATACGTTGTCACATGACCGCTGTACAGCTCATCGCCAGAACGAACCGTCAGATCGGATAAATAATCCTCCGTCAACAGCCCCAACACATCCGCTTTAACACGTACGAGCACATCTTTACTTACCAACACGACTGACTTAGGATTCTCTTGCTCAGCCTGCTCAAGCATATAGTTAAGTGCAACCGCTAAGATGCGGTTATCATTTGACATTTCACCAAACATTTCTTGAACCTTAACGAAGCTGCGATGATTCAACTCCACCAATAAAGTTCCACCGTCTGGCAAGGGGACGCCGCTATGCAAATGCCCTAGCTCACGCAAGCCGTCTAGTAACCTTGAGACTGTTCTTGAGTTGCGACCGATCTCATCCGCATTCCGCTTCTTCGAATCGATTTCCTCAAGCACAACCGCAGGAATTACGACTTCATGGTTACCAAAGGCAAACAGCGCGTTCGGATCGTGCAGAAGCACATTTGTATCCAATACAAATATCTTATTCATAGCTTCCCCTCCGCTTGAGCAGCATAGCTCATGGCACTCGATCTGCGACACATCTGGGATGACATTAATCGCATAACGCTAATCGTAATGGACGTCGCTCACATGTACTGTAGTAGCTATGCCGCCGCATACTTGTTCTGTAGCTTGAAATGATACGATCAAACAATCATAAAGCCGAGAACCTGCTTATCCCTAATCATGATGGAAGGCAATTACGATCTCATTGACGAAGCACGTGGAACGACCCGTTGAGTAACGTGGGTGGATTGAGTTGGCAGCATAACAGAGACAAGCCTCTAAAAGTACGAAAAGCCTAGCGGATAATCCGCTAGGCTTTCTTCAATGCAGCATACACCTGTCCGTCCAACTTGTCGGCTGCACGCTTGTCGTATGTTTTTTCAAATTCTGGATGTCCAGTCAGCCGAGCACCATAAAACATTGCATCGCGTACATGATCAATGTGAATATCGAAGCAAGCAAGCTTTAATGGCACTTCGCTCAAAGGTTCAACCACGAGCTCACAGCGACCGTAGATAGCCGTCACCGTATTCAAACCGAATACAGTCATAGATGTCTTCGGTTCAGCCTTCAGATTCGCAACAAGGCGTGAGCGCATGTCAAGTGCAAATCGGATCGTATTCGACCCCTTCGCATATACCCATGAAATAGCGCTCGTCGTAGGACCTCCCGATTCCGCGTCAATGGTATGCAGAAGTACGAATGTTTCAGTCTGCAGTTGAGTGAATAAGGCCTCGTTCAGAGCAGCATTGTAGTCGGACATCTTCCTACCTCCTGTGACGGTTCAACGGCTTAATGTTATTGTATTATACCATAAGGAAAATATTTCATCTACTTGAACCAGCCTACATACATCAGTTTCCGCTCCCGGAATTGCCGTCTGAATTCGTCGCTGTCTCATCCTGTACTGGCGATTTCAACGACTCGCCGTTCATGACCTTCTTCAGCGCCTGCTTCCCTTCTTCCAGCTTAGCTTCATCAACGTAAATATATGGACTTATCCATTCTCCATCAACGGAGATGTAGTGAATGTCATTCGGATTAATATCCATATACGTCATGATGGAACTAGTCATCTGATCTGGCGTCATATCGAGTTTAAAGTTATCAGCCACTGCATCAATCATCTTCGTCACCTTCGTAACCGTACCCAGTGACTGCATATTGCTGACGAGCTCATGAAGCACAGCGTTCTGACGAACATTGCGGTCAGCATCTGTCGTTCCCTTCGTCATCGGTTTGCAATTCGGACTTGACTTGCGATAGCGAACGAAGTCCAGCGCCTGCTGGCCATCCAGCTCCTGAAAGCCCGCCTTCAGATTGATATTCGTACCGTCCGCATTATCGCGGTAACACATGTCCTGATCAACGTTGACCTCTATACCGCCGAGTGCGTCGACAATATCGACGAATCCTTGGAAGTTAAGAACAGCAACATGGTCAAACTCCATGTCCAGATACTTGCCTAACATCACTTTCATCTCATCTTCGGGCGAAGCGCTGTCCAACTTCCCCCGCTCCTGCAGTTCAAAGAACTTCGGATAGAAATGATTCAGCTTATCTCCTTGATACCCAGGGACCTCAAAGTATGTATCACGCGGCAGTGAAACCAGCACCGCTTCCTTCGTAACGGGATGTATGGCGCCAGCTATAATCACGTCAGTGCGTTTTCCAGGCAATTCAGGTCGATAGTCGATTCCGAGCAGAATGAAAGAAAAAGGCTCCTTGTTCGGTTTGAGCGCCGGATTCACATCTTTCGTTTGATCGCCTGTAGACGAAATCGTTGATATATCATCTAATTTGTCATAGCCGTATTTCAGTATATAACCTGCATATGCGATGATTGCCAATAATACGATCAGCAGCACAGACAAGAGAACCTTCAACCATGTCGCCATCTTGCGTTTGGGTTGAACGGTTCGCTTGCGCTGCCCATGCCGAGGTGGTAGTGGTGTTTTAGAATTCATATCGGACCTCGCTTACTAGTTATATTTCGGATTCGATTCAATATCCTGCCATAATTGCTCAGCGTTAGTTCGGTCGAATCGGACTTCGGAATGTTCACCATTGGACAGATACGTAATCGTATATGTATCTTCGTCGGTAAGAACAGCCTCAACGTGGGTAAGCGAATGGTCTTCTTTCAAGATAGCCGCAAAAAAATCCAAAGTTTCCTTGGCAGCTCCATCCTGGGGTCGTTGACGAGCAACTACGTCCATCTGGAGCCAATTAAATAGCGCATCGCGAAGTTTCATCGTGTCTCCTCCCTGATCCTCTACTTAGTCCTGCGCGCTATTCGCTCTTTGCTTCTTTCGCCGGCCTTCGATGAAGTAGCGAATACGAACCATGAACATAAGAGCGATAGCGACGCCAAGACTCTGTACGATCGGCAGCTTGTCGATCTGAAACACGAGCAGCATGAAAGAGCCCAGTGCGATCATCAAGTAAATGATGACATCCTTCAAGATGGGAAGCTTTTGCGTGCGAAACACCTTGTTAAAGACGAAGCTCACCATAGCAAAGATCAGTACATAACTGATCAAGGGGTGATCGGCTAACCACTGTTGCATATACATGCACTCCTTATGCAATTATGAATTCACATATGAAGAATTGGGCTAATAGCTAGCCCAATTGCCGCCGATTCACTCCGTGTATATGCCTGATGCCATTCTTACCGACAGTGTTGAAACAAATTCTTGTAAATAAACTGTAAACAGGATGCTGAAGCGATTTACGATTCAGCAGATTTGCGCTGCTTCTCAGCGCGCTCTCGTTCGCTCTTATTCAGAATCTTCTTGCGAAGGCGAATCGACTCCGGCGTAATCTCGCAGTATTCGTCATCGTTCAAATATTCTAGAGCTTGCTCCATCGACATCAAGCGAGGCGCCTTCATGCGCACTGTCTCATCTTTCGTCGCGGAACGAACGTTGGTAAGAGCTTTTTCCTTACATATGTTGACGACAATATCATTGTCGCGCGTATGCTCGCCCACGATCATGCCTTCGTAGATCTCTGCACCTGGTTGAAGGAACAGAATACCGCGATCTTCAACAGACATCATACCATACATCGTAGTCTTGCCAGTCTCTGTAGACACAAGAACGCCTTGGTGACGTCCGCCGACTTGACTGCCAGCATAAGGTCCATAATGATCAAACGCATGATTCAAGATACCGTAGCCGCGAGTCAATGTCAGGAACTGTGTGCGGTATCCGATCAAGCCGCGTGCAGGAATGATGAATTCCAGGCGAACTTGTCCGTTACCATGGTTAATCATGTTCTTCATTTCCGCTTTGCGAGCGCCCAAGCTCTCCATAACAGAACCCATGCAATCTTCAGGAATATCGATCAACAGGTTCTCCATCGGCTCCATGCGTTGACCGTCAATTTCCTTGATAATAACTTCTGGCTTAGACACTTGCAGTTCAAAGCCTTCACGGCGCATATTCTCGATCAGAATCGTCAGGTGAAGCTCACCGCGTCCTGATACGATGAATGCATCTGGGCTGTCTGTCTCGTCAACGCGCAAAGAAACGTCGGTTTCCAGCTCTTTGAATAGACGTTCACGAAGCTTGCGGGAAGTAACCCATTTACCTTCACGGCCTGCAAATGGACTGTTGTTAACTAGGAAAGTCATCTGCAGCGTCGGCTCATCAATATGAAGAACCGGCAAAGCTTCCGGATTAGCCGGATCAGCAATCGTTTCACCGATGTTTATATCCTTAATACCGGCAATCGCAATAATGTCACCAGCGCCAGCTTGCTCTTGCTCGATTCGCTTCAAGCCTTTGAAGCCGAACAGCTTCTCGATGCGCGCTTGCTTCTTCTTACCTTCACGGTCGATAACCGTTACGACCTGACCTTGATTGATTGTTCCGCGATTAATACGGCCGATCGCGATTCGTCCAAGATACTCGTTATAGTCGAGCAATGTAACGAGGAATTGCAACGATGCATCTGGATCTTCAGTTGGAGCCGGAATCTTCTCGATTATCGTTTCGTACAGCGCCTGCATGTTATCTCCCAGATGCTCTGGATCGAGACCAGAGATCCCGTTAAGACCGGATGCATAAACAACAGGGAATTCCAGCTGTTCATCATTCGCGTCAAGCTCAATGAACAGGTCAAGCACTTCATCAATTACTTCTGTAGGGCGGGCATTAGGACGGTCAATCTTATTCACGACGACGATTGGTGTAAGGTTGCTTTCCAGTGCTTTGCGAAGAACAAATTTCGTTTGGGGCATACAGCCTTCGAATGCGTCAACTACGAGAAGAACGCCGTCAACCATCTTCATGATTCGTTCTACTTCTCCGCCGAAGTCAGCATGTCCAGGTGTATCTACAATGTTAATGAAATGATCTTTATACGTAATTGCCGTATTTTTTGCCAGGATCGTAATACCGCGCTCACGCTCCAGGTCGTTGGAGTCCATCGCACGCTCCTGAACAGCTTCATTCTCACGGAATGTGCCTGATTGTTGGAGCAACTTGTCTACCAATGTTGTTTTACCATGGTCGACGTGGGCAATAATTGCAATATTACGAATATTATCTCTTTGATGCATACAAGTGATCTTCCCTTTCTACTTCTAAGACTTAAATTGTTGGGATTGAATAATCCCTTATCTCCGCCAATATCCCAACCGACCTCCGAACAGCAATGCCAAGCCAATCAAGATAAGCGCAATCGCGATGACATATACACCAATGCCAATAAAAATCATCAACAACAGCATAATGACTCCCAAAGCACCCAACCCCATAGCTAAAAGCCAAGCGCCGCGCGGTGCGTATGGATCAAGTTGACAGTATCCAAACAAACCGAACGATAAACCGATCAGCAGAAACGGCCATAAATAGCTGAACAATTCCCAACTGATCCAATGGCTGATCATAAACAGCACACCGTACACTAATAACGCGCCAGCAGGAACGAACGCGATAGGCGGCAATATCCGACCTCTGACCAGGAAGAACAGCAGGACACCGCCCAAGAATACTAACAGTGGCCACATCGTTCCGCCGAGAAATGCGAAAAACCCCCATTTTCCTAACAAAATGAACAAACCTGCTGCCAAAATAACAAGACCGATGATCGGTTCTTTTTTGGACATGACACAGTCACCTCTTGCATCCGTGTAGCGGGCGGAATAGATGAAGGACATAGTACGACGATTATCGCGCCCATTTTATCTTTACTAGTTTATATGAAATTACAAAAAAATACTACCTTCAGCACAAAAAACTTCCTTGCAAGCTCGGAGATCCGAACATTGGCAGGAAGCAGCCCGATTATATACAGGATCAGGACTTACGAATTCGGTTCAAGTTCATTCGGGTTGCGTCTGAGCCAGAAACCGAGCACGAGTACAACAACTGCCAACACCCATGGAAGCAAATGATCAATGGAGCTCCACAGTCGCGGCAGCCACAGGATCAGCCTGCTGTCTCCAGCAATCATTTCACCAGATGTGTATCCGAGAATTGCAGCTCCGCCGTAGATCAGCAAGGGGTATTTCTGCAACCATCCGCTAATCATCGTGCTGCCCCATAATATAATAGGTATGCTTAATGCGATGCCGATCACCAAATAAGGAAAATGTCCCTTTGAAATAGCAGCGATCGCCAATACGTTGTCCAAACTCATCACTACATCCGCAATTAGAATCGTCTTGATCGCGCTAAGCAACGATAAGCTCGTCTCTTGCCCTCCACGGTGTGTGCCGCTGTCTCCCAGCAATTGTACAGCGATAACGGACAACATGATGCCGCCTGCTGCTTGGAGCAAAGGAATTGCCATCAGCCACATGGCTGCAACTGTAAGCACAATACGCAATACGATCGCACCTCCAGCGCCAATCCATACCGCT
The DNA here is from genome assembly GCF_054343325.1 of Paenibacillus marinisediminis. NCBI lineage: Bacteria > Bacillati > Bacillota > Bacilli > Caryophanales > Paenibacillaceae > Paenibacillus > Paenibacillus marinisediminis. The sequence goes on along the minus strand of NZ_JBTGUH010000003.1, from coordinate 344,460 downwards.
TGCTTTCGCGCCTTATCCGATAAATGCTGGGTTGACATGGCAATAACAACAGCATTGTCACCACTCAAGACAATATTAATAACGAGAATTTCTAACAGCAACCATAACGATTCCACAGCTCGTCCCCCCCTTATGTAACAGTTTTATGTTTCATAAGGGCGAGGTATGACGAACCATTTTGCATTTAAGTGAGCTATTTATTTAGAACCAATCGTTATCAGCTGCATTCGAGCTCGCTGCAGATGGTTCAGACGACTTGGCTGAAGCTGATACTGCTGCAAAGTCTGCTCTCGCCGCATTTCGCTCTAACTCCGTATTATGCTTCGTATCAGCTGACTTCTCTGCCACGAGGGCTGCCTTCCCGCCTGCGTACAACGTAATCGTATCAGAGCTTGCCACCGCTGCCTCAATCATGTCATCCAATTCAGGTATAGACGCTTCGATTCGCTCGAGTACACGAATATTCGGGTTCGTCGAAGGAGATTTAGGCACAAATAATGTGCAGCAATCTTCATATGGCAGTATTGAAGTCTCGAACGTTCCGATGTCATTAGCAATGCGAATTATTTCTTCCTTATCCATCGTGACAAGCGGTCGAAGCAGCGGAATATCGGTTACTCGCCCGATCGCATTCATGCTGCCGAGCGTCTGACTCGCCACTTGGCCTAGGCTGTCTCCGGTTACAAGTGCCAACGCCTTCTGCTTCTCCGCCAGTTTAGTAGCGATTCTCAGCATTGCACGTCGCATCAGGGTGATAAGCACATTCTCATGTCCTGCTTGATGAAGACGTGTCTGAATCTCGGTAAATGACACCATATGCACGCGCATGCGTCCGCTGTAATTCGCAAGGATCTGAGCCAGATCCATGACCTTCTGCTGTGCTCGCTCGCTTGTAAACGGATAGCTGTGGAAGTGAATCGCTTCAACATCCAATCCTTTTCGCAGCGCTTGATAGCCTGCTACCGGGCTGTCGATTCCGCCGGATAAGAGCAGCATCCCTTTACCATTCGAAGCAAGCGGAAAACCGCCTGCAGCAGGAATAACCTCATGGTAAAGATACGTGCTATCTTCTCGAATCTCAACGCGAAGATTCAGCTGCGGATCCTTCACCTTAACAGTTAATTGACTGAATTGACGAAGAACTGGTGCCCCTACCAGATGATTCATCTCTTGTGAGGAGTGCGGGAACTTCTTCCACGCCCGACGCGCTGTTACCTTGAATGTCGTACCCGGCTGCGGATCATATTCCTGCACTAACTGCATCGCAGTTTCCAGAATCGCTTCCATTTCGGATGGCGCTTGCTTAACTGGACTAACTGATACAATACCGAACACATGCCGCAGCAGATTGATCATCTCTTGGTAGGGCTCTCCATTCAATTTGACATACAATCTGCCGTATTCGCGAATGATCTCCGCCTTCGCATAAGGCTTCAATACCGCCTTTACATGCTGGTATGCCGCTTTTTCAAAGCGATTCCGATTCCGGCCTTTGATCGTGATTTCGCCGAAGCGAAGCAATATCATATCATACTCGATCATAATACGGTTAACCCTGCCTTTCTACAAGCCATAACATTACTTGTCGCCATATAACTGCCGCCTATCACGGCTGCACAGACTCATAATCTATTCAACAGCACAATCGCTACTTAGCGAGCGGCTGCAGCTGCTGTACCACCTGCTTGAGCGATTGGCCAATTCGATCCATATCTTCTTCAGCCATCGTATGGGATAAGCTGATACGCAGCCCGCTCGATGATCTTCGCTCATCTCCCGTCATAGCAAGCAGCACTCGGCTCGGCTTATGCAGTTTGGAGGAACAAGCCGATTGAGTTGAAACAACGACTCCCTGCTTCTCCAAAGCATGTACCACAACTTCCGGCTTCATGCCCGGAAACGAAATATTGATGATATGCGGAGCACACATCTCATCCGTCGGACTATTCACGACTAGTGATGGAATCGTCTGAATATGCTCGAGCAATCGAGCCCGCATGCCAGCCAATTTATTAGCATTAGCCACTTGACCTTCGACTGCGAGACGTATCGATTTCGCTAAGGCGACAATGCCAGGCACGTTAAGTGTGCCAGGGCGCAGCCCCTGCTCTTGCGATCCGCCGTGCATCAATGGCAGCATAGGAGCCTTGCCGCGTCGTACGAGTACGCCTGTACCTTTTGGGCCGCCAATCTTATGACCGGATAAGGAGTATAAGTGCACGTTCCAATGCTGAAGATCAACAGGAAGCTTGCCCAGTCCCTGAACACCGTCCACATGAAATGTCAATCTCGGGTGCTGCTTAACAATTGCGCCCAATTGTTCTAATGGCTGAACCGAGCCCATTTCGTTGTTGACATGCATAACACTTAACAGCACCGTTTCAGGGCGTATCGCTTGAGCTACTGCTTCAGGTTGTATTCTGCCGTCCGCATCAACTGGCATATAGGTTATTTGGGCGCCTTCACGTTCCAGCTGCTCATAGCAAGCATAGACTGAAGCGTGCTCTACCTTCGACACGATAGCATGAACTTTCTTCCCGGATTGCATAGCTGCTCTAACGGTTCCTAATATCGCAAGATTGTTGCTCTCTGACGCTCCAGATGTAAACAATATATCGTTTGGCTCTGTTCCCAGAGCACGTCCAACCACTTCTCGCGCTCGCTTGACAAGCTGTTCCGCTTGTCCTCCCATCTCATGGATTGAAGAGGGATTCGCGTAGATCTGCTCCATTACCTCAGTCATTGTTCGAATGACATCTGGATGAAGCGGAGTCGAAGCGCAGTGATCCGCATAAATAATTGAATGATTCATAAGAGGTCCATTTTCCTCCTTTCCTTACTGCCGCTCGTGCTAAATTGACGCAAACGACCTTAAACTGCAAAAAAGATCAAAACAGCGGAAGCTGTTCGCCGCCATTGTTGATCCTGTTCGTCAATCTCATAACCCTTTTATTCTACACGTTTTCTAAGTAAATCGCTATCGTTTATTTCAAACAAAGAGGGGGAACCGTCATGTCATACGGTATTCCCCCACTTGTTCATTAAATATAACCGATTATAAAACGTCTTGTTGATCACATGCGCTCATATGATAACGGACAGCAATCGAATCGTAAAAGCTGCAACACCTATCACAATAGCTGCTAAGCCTGCCGCTCGATCCCCTTGGACATAAACCATTGCGCCAAGCACAGCGCTGGTTGGGCCCATGATGATCGGAGCGAGAAACAGCGATCCAATCGCAAATACTACAGCAAGTATTGCTAAACCAGAAACAGGCTTGACCTGCTCTTCCTTCTCCACTTCCGCAGTACGATGATATGTTGACGCTGGCGCTGTCAATTCATAGGCTGCTTCCGTTTCATACTGACGATTAGCTTCTGGACGAGTGCGATGACGTTTATTCCGTCGACCATTAGGTGATTTGGGCTGTGTCATAGATGTTAACACCCCGCAAGTTACTTTTTCGGCACAAAAGTTTGACAGCAGGTAACAGAAGATGTAGATGCTATATCTTGGTGCAGGTTTCCAAGTTCGCCAGCGAATTCTTCACGCATCGATTTTGTTGCGTGCTTGTCAATATCGATCATAATCGAATTAGCTTGACAGAAATTCCCTTCTCCCCAAAAGTTACAGTTTGCCACGCTGCAGCGTACAGTTGGTTTATCAGACATCCGTAATCACCTCCGATATCAGGATGTCCTCAACCTGACGACTATACTCCAACCAAGTGATGGCAGAAATAAATAAGGGATGCCGCTATCCATATTTCATGAATAGTGCATCCCATGATGATTACTTTTGATTCAGCATCTTATGCTGAGTTAAATATTCACTTTCATAATAAGCAAGCTCATCACGAAGTTCCTCATACACTTTCGTAATCTCGATGATAATGTTTCTGGCTTGTGCAACAGGCTTCTTGCGAAAACGAATCGCATCCTGTCCCGTATAGGCATAGCGGCCGTCTTCAGAATAGCATTCATTCTTAGGATAGAAGAAAGCGTTCACACAATGATGGTACACATCGTACAAGCTATGCTCTGCGTGTTTCATATCAAAGTTAGCGCGGCGGAGAACAACGCCCAATTTCTCGACACATACTTCGGAGAACACAAGTAGATGACGCAGATCGGACAGGAACCCCTTATAGAAACTGACTGTCTCTTCATCCGACTGATCTCCAACCAGCTTTGGCAGCGAATATTCATTCAAGAATGATTCCAATCTCACAATTGTAAACTTTAATTTTTCTCTAGACATTTCACATAACTGCTTTACATTGGCTGCTGGCATGCACGGCTCCCCCTTAAACGATTCCATTCGCTCACTTAACGGTAACGCGGTGTGGCTACATTAACAACATTCATCCTATCATAAATTATATGGAAAAAGTATACCTTGCCAACCATTGATTTCCCCATTTATAAAGCTGTATAAAATATCTCGTGCATCACAACATACCTATTAGAGCTTGTTATTGTAATAACGGCGTTATGATGGAGGGATTCACATGCGTGGAGGAACGATTGTTGGAGTTGCAGTGCTTTGTCTAGGATTCTTGACAATTCCAATGCTAACCGCTTGCGGGAACACTGTAAGCAAACCACCGACGAACAATACAGTCAAATCTGTCTCAGAAGAACGTAATTCAAAGCAGCATGTACTGCAGCAAGATGTGCTAACGACTCAGAAAATCTTTACACACGATACAGAGCATGATATGAAGTCAGCCGTCCAGGAGTGGCAATCAGACAATGGGAAGCAGTTAGAGAAGAAGCTCAAGCAATTTGTAGCGGAACACCCACACTTTGAATATGTAAAGCTGGTCAATAAAGCTAACAATCAAACCGTTTCTTCCGGAAAAATCGCTCATGACATGAACAATGAATCTGGAAAGAAACTCGAAAGCTATTTAAAGACAGCTCAAACCAGTCTAGATCAGCAAAAGCCCTATCGTTCGCCTGAAATTATTGCCAATGGCAAGCGGCATGCGGTGCTGTCTTGGCCAGACAGCCGGATCAACGGCGGTATTATCGCGATCGTTAACGGGAACATCGTTAAAAATGTAGAAGCTCACCAGCAGCGTAATCTACGGCTTGTTCCTTACCCGCGTGAAGACAAGTATCGTGTAGAATCTGTGAATAGCAATACCATGAAGGACGTTAAAGTTAAGAATGGGGAAGATAACCAAGGGACGAGCCACTATCACAAGTTTGAGGTCGTCGTTCGTTTTCGTTCACCTCTAAGTGATGCTGACTTGAATAAGATCAAGCAAGACATTCAGTGCACCGATGTGCGCCAATCGGGATATACTTATGTCTTCAGATCAAAGTCGCTGGACTCAGCCAGACTCGAGCAATATTTCAGTCAGTACAACCCGCTATATATTGAACCGCACTATCTGTATATGACGAATGACGAGAAGCGGCCAGATGGTACACCAACAAGTCTTAATGCACCTACCATTAGTCCAAAGTCTCAGACTCCACCATCAGGCACTGTTCGAGCAGCCGGTGATTCTGATCCTAATGATGTGCTCTACAAGCCGTATCAGTGGGAACTTCCGCTGATCAAGACGAATGCAGGCTGGAATATATCGAAAGGCAATAATGATGTCATTATCGCAGTTGTCGATACAGGCGTCGACGTGAACCATAAGGATCTTAAGGGTAAGCTGATCAAAGGCTTTAATGTAATCAATCCTGGACAGCCTCCGAATGACGATGTCGGACACGGCACACATGTTGCTGGAACCATCGGTGCTCATGTGAATAATCTCGAGGGTATCGCAGGCATGACATGGTACAGCCCCATCATGCCGGTTAAAGTGCTGGATAATACGGGAGCAGGATCATCCTATGCCGTCGCTGAAGGGATAATCTATGCCGCAGACCATGGCGCTAAAGTTATCAACATGAGCTTAGGCAACTACGCACAGAGCGCATTTCTGCAGGATGCAGTTCAATATGCATTTGACAAGGATGTTGTGATTGTTGCTGCTACTGGCAATGACAACACATCACAGCCAGGTTATCCAGCGGCATACCCGCAAGTGTTCGCTGTCTCTGCGACGGATAAGGATCTATCTAAAGCATCGTATTCCAATTTTGGGGACTATGTCGATGTCGTCGCTCCTGGCACGAACATCGCCAGCACATACCCTAATAATCAGTATGCAGCGCTGTCCGGCACTTCGATGGCGAGCCCTCATGTCGCAGCATTAGCAGCGCTCATTCGCTCAGTCAACCCATCGCTTCGCAACACGGAAGTGTATGACATCATGCGCCAAAGCGTACAGGATCTCGGTACACCAGGTAAAGATATATATTATGGATACGGTCAGATCGATGTTGAACATGCCTTGAATCTTGCCAAGCAAGGGACGGATACGAAGTCAACTGATAAGAGATTCATGAGACTTCGACCAGATTCTCTTTTCGAATTCAATCGTCGAGCTGAGTAAGCAGTGTGAAACATAAAATGCATGCAAAAAAGCCCCTGTCGAGATTGCTCTCGATAGGGGCTGTTATGCGTTGGTCGATCACTGCTGATGCAATAATACGTTGCTAGCATTGGAAAGTTTGCCATAAGCCGGGTTCTGTACTACTCGTGGTTAACGGATGCTATCCTCCCACTACGAAGTGACAATCATCTATCTAGGCGCCGCATTACTGCGGAGCTCCAGCGACCAACCCAGACGCGCCTCAGGCGAAGGTTGCCCTCAAGGGGCGTGCGTCTCATTAGGTCTTGCTCCAGATGGGGTTTACCAGGAACGAAGTCACCAGCGTTCCTCGTGGTCTCTTACACCACGGTTCCACCCTTACCTGTGCCGCATAGCGGCCATCGGCGGTCCATTTCTGTGGCACTATCCTTCAACTTGCGTTGACTGGACGTTATCCAGCATCCTGCCTTATGGAGCCCGGACTTTCCTCTCGCGGCTCGAAGGCCGCCAGCGATTGTCTGTCAAACTTTCCTTCAACATTTGTAAGTATACTAGGTTATACGAGTAAACTCAACACTCAACATTTACATAAATTGAAACACTTCGGTAGAGATGCCTGATGCATGGAATTGGGTCTTCGTTCCCTGCTTCTCTGCAATGGCCTGCAGCCGTTCCGCTACATCGGCCTTGATCAGCTTCTCCGCGTTATGTCCAGGATCAATAATACACAGACCCGCAGCGAGCGCGTCGTGCGCCGTATGGTAGTCGATATCGCCTGTGATGAGCACATCAGCGCCATGGAACAGCGCATGCTTCACGTATCGCGATCCCGAACCGCCCAGCACGGCTGCTTTATTAATAGTGCGGTGCAATGGACCTACAACTCGCACATGTGGAACCTTGAAGCGTTCCTTGACGAGCTCCGCCATGTCTCCCAGCGTTAGAGACTGCTCAAGCTTTCCTACGCGTCCTAAGCCGTAAGTTTGTCCTTCTTTGTCAACCGGGTACAAATCGTATGCGACTTCTTCATACGGGTGCGCCTTAAGCATCGCTCGTACGACTCGGCTCTTGATCGATTGAGGAACGAGTGTCTCGAAGCGAACTTCTTCGACTTCCTCCATCTTACCTGTTGTGCCGATATACGGATTAGACCCTTCCAGCGGCTTGAACGTTCCTGTGCCTTCCGACATAAAGCTGCAATGGCTGTAATCGCCGATTGCACCTGCTCCGATATCTAGAATCGCTGTGCGAACCTGCTCGAGATGGGACTTTGGAATATAGACAACCAGCTTCTGCAGCCGATCTTCGTGAAGCTTCTCCAGCACCTTAATATCCTTCAGTCCGAGAGCATCCGCCATTAGATCGTTCATGCCGCCCTCTGCGACGTCATAATTTGTATGGCTGATATATACTGCGATATCGTGCTTGATTAATCGCTCATACAAGCGCCCGGCAGGCGTATCGGTCTGCAGATCCTTCAACGGACGGAAAATAATCGCATGATGAGCTATGATCAGCTTCGCGCCGATCCGAATCGCCTCATCTACAACCTCTTCGGTTACATCAAGCGCGATTAATACATGCTCTAGCTCTTTGCGCAGTGTGCCTAACTGCAAGCCGATTCGATCGTCCGGCACAGCCAGCGACTTCGGCGCAAGCTGCTCCATCCATTGGATTATCGTTGCTCCTTTTGCCAACATCTTAAGATCCCCTCCAATGTCGCTTTATGCTTCTCGAAATGACGTCGGCGAACCTCCACTTCATCTGCTTCCGCCTTTGCCATCGTCATAATAATCTTCTCCTGCTTCTGCAATTCACCTTTCCACTTCCGCAGAAACACTTCACTCGGCTCTTGTGTCAAGAACGGGCCCATAAGCAGCAGCCACTGCTCATCAAGCATGATGCCGCAGTCAAGCTGCCGCGGCTTATATATAGCAGCGTACGCTTCAGTCGCTGCAGCAGCTTCTGTACGATCCGCGACCAGCACCTCGTAGATCTTGCCGTCTTCCTCCAGAATCGTCTCGTGCACGAGCAGCCAATCATGCTCTCGCAGCCATCTGCGAACAAGATCTTCTCCGACATTCGGCTGCAGCACGAGTCTAGTCACGCCTGCCAGCTTCTCAGGCGCGGCGTTCAAGATCGACACCATTAGACTGCCGCCCATTCCTGCGATCGTTATGCAATCAACCTCGCCTTGCTCTATTACGGCAAGTCCGTCCCCCAGTCTGACATGAACCATCTTCTCAAGCGCATAAGTTTGGACTTGGCGCTCAGCAGCTTCATAAGGTCCGCGGTTCACTTCACCTGCTACCGCATATGTAATCAGTCCTGACTTCGCCAAATATGCGGGCAGAAGCGCATGGTCCGAGCCGATATCCGCCATCCGGCAGCCGTTAGGCACGAGATCAGCGATTTGTTGTAGTCGTCTTGATAACTTGATTATCACTTAGCACTTCACCTACTGTTTCCGAAATAATAGCCTGTTACGTTAGATGAGGAAGGCTTTACTAACACTTTCCCTATGATAAATAACATATCATGCATCATTGATCCAATAAAGATTCATTGTCCGTTTATTTGCATTGCAGCTTCAAAAGCGGTAAAATGAATCGCAACAACACAATCAAACAATTATAACAAGGCATTTCTGATACATACATTAAGGATTATTTACTTTATACCTCAGATGCAGCTCAACAAGTACAAACTGATTATAATTATACCTATTATTCCTCTTATTCCTCAGTTCATGTCTAATCCTTATGATGCTGCCACTTTATTCGGAATCTAATTGCAATCAACTGGAATCAACTCAGGTTCAGACATGCGTCAGAAGGAAAAACAGACCTTGCTGCACGCAGAACTTGCCGCACAGAAGGTCTGTCAGAAGCTTATTTATTCAAGGAAGTCCTTCAAGCGCTTGCTGCGGCTAGGATGACGCAGCTTGCGAAGCGCCTTCGCTTCGATCTGACGAATCCGTTCGCGTGTAACGCCGAACACTTTACCTACCTCTTCCAAGGTACGAGTGCGTCCATCGTCCAAGCCGAAGCGTAGTCGAAGCACGTTCTCTTCACGCTCAGTGAGGGTATCGAGAACATCCTCAAGCTGTTCCTTAAGCAATTCATACGCTGCTGCGTCTGCTGGAGCCAATGCTTCCTGGTCTTCGATGAAATCGCCGAGATGGGAATCATCTTCTTCTCCGATCGGAGTTTCGAGAGATACTGGTTCTTGAGCAATCTTCATAATCTCCCGAACCTTCTCAACGCTAAGCTCCATCTCCGCTGCAATTTCTTCTGGCGCTGGCTCACGTCCAAGCTCCTGCAGCAATTGCCGGGATACACGAATCAATTTATTAATGGTTTCCACCATATGAACCGGAATCCGAATCGTACGCGCTTGGTCTGCGATAGCGCGTGTAATCGCCTGACGAATCCACCATGTCGCATAAGTACTAAACTTAAAGCCTTTACTATGGTCAAACTTCTCAACCGCTTTAATAAGTCCCATGTTACCTTCTTGAATCAGATCCAAGAAGAGCATGCCGCGCCCGACATAGCGCTTAGCGATGCTGACAACGAGTCGAAGGTTTGCTTCAGTCAAGCGCTTCTTCGCTTCTTCATCCTCATTCATAATCCGCTTCGCGAGTTCAATCTCCTCTTCAGCGGACAAGAGCGGCACACGGCCTATTTCCTTCAAGTACATACGAACCGGATCATTAATCTTGATCCCTGGCGGCAGCGACAAGTCATCATCAAAACGGAAATCATCCTGCTCATCCTGATCTCGATCTTGATTAGCTCGGCCTCCCATATCGTCTTCATTCTCGTTGACGATCTCAATTCCGTGGTCGTTCAGCTGTTCGTAGAACTCGTCCATTTGATCCGGATCTTGTTCGAAAGTCGATAATTTCTCAGTAATCTCTTTGTAGCTGAGAGTTCCTCGCTTCTTCCCAATTTCAATCAACTGATCTTTTACAAGGTCAAGAGCAGCTTCAGCCTCAAGTCCTGTATGTTGATCATTTGCCATATTCCGACTCCCTCCTCCCTAGACGATCCGTCCGCTAACGCTTCAGTTGCAGCTCTAGGGCAATAATATCTTGTGCAATCTGCGCGGCACGCAGAACATCACCGGCACGCTCAGCTTGCACCATTTCTTCTTTCTTGCATTCGATTTCGCGCTGTTTCGGTACTTTCTTGATCTGATTGATGTAATCTTCCAACAGTTCAGTATCGTAACGCAGGGGGACTTCTGCTAACGATATCGACGCAGCGGTTTGCTCTAGTCGATCATCGTGAAGTGTCGCGAGAAACCGACTGAAGTCAGGTTCCTTCCCTTGCGCGTAATATGCATATAGATAAGCGGCGATTGCCGCATGATCATCTACATTAAATTCTTCACCTAGATGCTGCTCTACATAAACAGCCACTTGAGCGTCCTGGAACATAAGCGCGAGTAAGCTGCGTTCGGCATACACATACGCAGGTCTCAACACAGGCGGAGAAATGCTTGGTTTATCATTCCTAACATTATTCCACCAATTGTCTTGATTATCCCCTGCAGGCTGCTTTTTTTGCAGTTTCTGACGCACCTCGAAGCATTCCTGCTTCAATGTCTCAAGCGACAATTCAAGCTGCTGCGAGAGCTCCTTCAGGTGCATCTCCCGCTCAGCAGGAGACGGAATCGGTGCAATGATTCGCATAGCCTCATCCATGAAACGCCGCTTCCCATCATCTTCTAGCAGTATATGATTACGTCTAAGAGTTAGTAGCTGGAATTTAACAGGTGATACAGCCGCAGCCGAAATAATGTGTTTAAATCGTTCAGCGCCGTTCAATTTAATGAAATCATCTGGATCCAGCTTGTCAGGAAGCATTGCTATGGAGACGTGTAAACCTGCTTCTTCTAGCATAGGGATCACTTTCAACGTTGAAGCTTGTCCAGCATCATCGCCGTCGTAGCATATTACGACGTGATCGGTATAACGTTTCAATTGAAGCACATGCTCTTGAGTTAGCGCGGTTCCCATCGTGGCTACCGTATTGTGTACATCCGCATCCCATGCTTGGATCACATCCGCGTAGCCTTCAAATAACACGATCTTGCCTATTCGCTTAATATGCGGTCTTGCATGGTGAAGATTGTAAAGCAGCTTAGACTTGTTAAACAGCATCGTCTCCGGAGAGTTCAAATACTTAGGCTGTCCCTCTCCCATTATTCGTCCACCAAAACCGACTACCTTCCCATGGCGATCCCATATCGGAAACATAACGCGATCACGGAATCGATCTACATATCCATCCTGCTGGTGCTTGGCTGATACTAACCCGCCTTGTTCCATAAGCTGCAGCGGGAAGTCCCGCTTGGACAGCAGTTGAACGAGTGTATCCCACTGCGGCGGCGCGTATCCAATCTGAAATTGTTCAATCAGCTTGTCATGAATGCCCCGTCCCCTCAAATAGGCAAGCGCTTCTTGACCGTGCGCTGTATTCATTAATATATAGTGATACAGCTTGGCCGCCAGCTCATGCGCTTGAGTGAGTTGATCGCGGGCAATGCTCTTCGGACTACGTTCCAGCGTATGCGCTCCGAATTGAAACGGTAAGTTTGCCTGTTCCGCTAATTGTTTGACCGCTTCTGGAAACGAATAGCCTTCAATTCCCATAACAAAATGAATAACATTACCGCTTGCTTTGCAGCCGTAGCAATGATAGATCTGCTTCTCGGGCGTCACGGTGAAGGAAGGTGACTTCTCGGAATGAAATGGGCACAGCCCCTTTAAATATTTCCCTTGTTTCGTAAGATGAACATACTTGCCGACAACATCGACGATGTCGTTAGCCTTCAGCACCTCATCAATAAACACATCAGGTATTGGTCCATTTCCGTTCATAACCTTACCACCTTCATCCGAGCACGTAATACTATTTCGCTATGTTGCAACATTCTCCTGCTCTGAGCGCAAAAGTTTTGTCAGTTTATGTTGGAAATGTAATCGATCATCAAGAGACATCGCCTTCGGACCTTTAGTACGCTGACCGGAGCGGCGAGCTTTTCCAGCTAGATGACGCTGCGTCAGCAGCTCATCCATGTTCTCGGCTGAGTATTGTGTGCCGCGAGGGCTTAACACCTTTGCTCCGCGAGGCAGACATAACGCGGCCAAACCATAATCGTTCGTCACGACTACGTCGCCTGACCGCGCTGTATTTGCTATATACATATCCGCTGCTTGAAACCCTTGATCTACGTACACAGTCTGTACTCGATCTGGCAAAGATTGTTCACCCTTGACATATGCCGCATATGATGCGACAAATAGCACTTCTGCTCCAACATCTTCTGCAACACGCAGGATCTCGTTCTTAACCGGACATGCGTCGGCATCCACTACAATTCGAATGTTGTTAATAAACGATCAATCCTCTTTCACAGCGCAGCAGCTTCATCTGCAGCGATCAATCAAATATAGAGTGTATTAACACCGTTTATATTATATACGCTGTTTTCATTTAAAATCCTGCTATCACATGAAAGGTTTTCATTCGCTTATTATCAAACTGTGTCATTTACGATCAGAAAAAGCGCGGAACGTGTCGAAGTTGACTGGCATCAACCTTTGACGGTCACATTCCGCGGCTTCATCTTCCCGTTTATCTGAATGGTTAACGGCAGCAACCGTTTTGGCTTAGACCCATACGAGCTTTGCAAAATCAGCGAATCGATTCAGATCAGCAGCAATGTGCTTCAGCATCGCTAAGCGATTGCGCTTCACTGACTCCTCTTTCGCCATGACCATGACATGATCAAAGAACGCTGTAATCGGCTCCTGCAAGCTGCCAAGTGCAGCAAGCGCGGCTGTTGAATCTGCGGCAGCTTCATATTGTTTATGCGCTTTTTGCCAGCTGGCATATAATGCGCCCTCTTCCGCTTGCTCAAACAGCTTATCGTCAACTTCCGCATCTTCTGCCTTCGATGCCAGATTGCAAACACGATTGAAAGCCTCGACAACTGGCTTAAATGCTTCATCACGCACGGCGCTCATCAGGGCCGCACCACGATTAATCGTATCCGGCACGTCGTTATAGCCTGCAGCCATTACCGCATCAACAACATCATAGCGCACTTGTTCAGACAGCACATTTTTTACGCGCAATCCGAAAAAGTCATACAGGTCTTTACGTATTTCACTGCGGTTGCGTTTCAACAATCCAGATTGTTCTAGGACGTCAAGCGCGATATCGAACATACGATTCAATGTGAGCGGCAGCTCGCGTTCCAGCAACAACTGCACAATACCCGTGGCTTGACGGCGCAGCGCATAAGGGTCCTGTGAGCCTGTTGGAATGATGCCGATCGCAAAACATCCGGACAAGGTGTCAAGCTTGTCTGCCATGCTTATTAGTGCGCCAACCGTCGTTTCCGGAGCTGGATCACCGGCAAAGCGCGGCTTGTAGTGCTCGTTGATCGCGCGGGCAACAGTCGGATGTTCTCCCAGCTTCAACGCATAATCTTCACCCATCATGCCTTGCAGCTCTGGGAACTCGTAAACCATCTGTGTTACGAGGTCGAACTTGCAGATCGCTGCCGCACGCTTTACTTGCTCAGCTGTTTCGGAATCCGCTTGAACAGCTTCGGCAAGACGGCTGCTGATCGAAACGATCCGTCGCACCTTATCTCCAAGCGTACCCAGCTCTTCGTGGAACACGATATTGTCTAATTTATTGACGCAATCTTGAATGAGGAGTTTCTGATCTTCCTCATAGAAAAATTTGGCATCCGATAAACGGGCGCGCAATACCTTTTCATTACCCTTCGCGACGATGTCAATACCTTTCGCATCACCGTTGCGCACAGTTACGAAGAACGGCAGTAGTTGACCTTCACCGTTCAGTACAGGGAAATAACGCTGATGTTCACGCATCGATGTAATCAGCACATCCTGCGGGATATGCAGGAAGGACTCATCGAATGTTCCAAAAAGAACGGTCGGATATTCAACGAGGAACAGTACCTCTTCCAGCAAATCTTCTTTTACAGCAATCGTCCAATTTTTATCGGCGGCAAGCTGCTCGATCTGCTTCACGATCAGCGCCTCACGCTCGCTTACGTCAACCATTACATGCTGCTCACGCAATTTCTCTACATATTGAGATGCTTCTTCTATTGTCGTATCCGCTCCAAGGAAACGATGACCGCGAGTCACGTTGCCTGCTTTCACACCTGTAAATTCAATCGGCACGATATCCGAGCCGAATAGCGCTACAACCCAACGAATAGGGCGAACAAAGCGCATGTCTTTTGCGCCCCAGCGCATATTTTTAGGAAAAGTCATCGCATGAACGATGGACTGCATTCCCTCAGCAAGCACTTCAGCTGTATCGGTACCGATGCTGCTCTTATTGGCATAAACGTACTCAACACCGTTTAATTCCTTAAAGAAGAATTGATCAGGTTCAACGCCTTGACTGCGGGCAAAGCCGAGCGCAGCCTTCGTCCATTGTCCGTTCTCATCCAAAGCGATCTTGCGAGCAGGACCTTTAACTTCCTCATGAATGTCGGTTTGCTTCTCTGCAGCTTGCTTCACGAATACTGCAAGTCGGCGCGGAGTTCCGTATGTTGTTACGCCTTCATGTGTGATGCGAGCCGCCTCTAGCCAACGCTCCATGCGGTCTTGCAATTGCTCCATAGCCTGGCGCATGAATCGGGAAGGTACTTCTTCCAGTCCAAGTTCCAATAAAATATTCTTAGGCATCTTGTTCCTCCCCTTTCTTCAAGAGCGGGAATCCAAGCTTCTCACGCTCTTCGTAATACGTCGTTGCGACTTGACGCGCCAGATTGCGGACGCGAGTAATGAATCCTGTACGCTCAGTGACACTGATCGCGCCGCGCGCATCCAACAGGTTGAACGCGTGAGAGCATTTCAGCACATAATCATACGCAGGGAACACGAGGTGAGCATCCATAGCACGGTTAGCCTCTTGTTCGTATGTGTTAAACAGTTGGAACAGCATAGCTGCGTCACTGACCTCAAACGTATATTTGGAATGCTCGAATTCTGGCTGATGGAACACGTCACCATAAGTGATGCCATCTACCCATTCCAGATCGAACACGTTCTCTTTATCTTGAATGTAGGAAGCAAGACGCTCCAAGCCGTAAGTGATCTCAACAGCAACTGGATTAGCGTCAATGCCGCCGACCTGTTGGAAGTATGTGAATTGGGTAACTTCCATGCCGTCCAACCAAACTTCCCAGCCGAGTCCCCATGCTCCAAGCGTCGGCGACTCCCAGTTATCTTCTACGAATCGAATATCGTGTACGCTAGGATCAATTCCGAGACGCTTTAAGCTATCCAGATACAATTCTTGAATGTTGTCTGGGGACGGCTTCATAATGACTTGGAACTGATGGTGCTGATACAGTCGGTTCGGGTTCTCCCCGTAACGGCCGTCGCCTGGTCGGCGAGAAGGCTCTACATAAGCAACATTCCACGGCTCCGGACCGATTGAACGGAGAAATGTCATCGGGTTCATCGTGCCTGCACCTTTCTCTACGTCATACGGCTGCACGATAATGCAGTTTTGTTCAGCCCAGAAATTTTGCAAGGTCAGTATCATTTGTTGAAAATTCATGCGCCTAATCACTCCTTTAATCTACATATAGTGAGGCTCCAGCGCTGTGAACGAGTTGTGCGTTGCACGCAAAAAACTCTCGTCCCTACGCCTGTTGCCAGACGTAGGGACGAGAGCTGTATTCTCCCGCGGTTCCACCCTACTTGATCGCGATTCCACCTTAGAAAGCGTAATAACCTTCCTAGCAGCGACCGCAATCCTCTTTCAAAGTTAAGCTGCTCCGAAGCGCCCTTTCATTCATCCGTCCGTTCGGGCTCACACTATCCCCGAATCGCTAGGTTCGAACCTGGAAGAATTACTTTCTTCATCATAGCAACATTATTAATAATGATATAACCTGTATCATAACAAAACAGAATTTATTCGTCAAGCTCCCCGTCAGTATCAACATCATTCTGTGGTTGACGCTGCTCACGGGGCTGCTGTTCAGCCGCTGCTAGATCGTATTTTTCCATCTGCTCAATAAAGTTCAATGACTTGCATCTTACTCCGACATGGGTATCCATATATCCACGCATGCATTGCCGCAATTGCAGCTTCGTTGCAGGCTTCAAGGTAATGCTTCCAAGTCGGCGCATATCCGTCTTCAAGAACATCGAGATCAGCTTCAATATCGGCATGGATGAGGTGTATTTCATGTGCTCTTTAGGCAGGCACGCAGCGCAAATGGCGCCCCCAAGGCGCCAACCGAAAGCCGCAAGCCGATCCTCACGCTCGCATATCACACACCGATTCACGACCGGGGCAACACCGACGGACTGACAGAGCTTCATTTCGAATAAATGCGTCGTTACCTGCTCATCTTTGCCGTCTGCAAGCGCGCGAAGATAGGCGAGAAGCTGTTCAAACATATATCCCCCAGCCTCTTCATCCTGCAAGCCTCTATCAACCAACTCGACAGCATATGAGGCATAAGCGGCCAGTTGCAACTGCTCTCGCAAGGAGTGGAAAGATTCCATAATCTCGCAAGCATTCAGCGTACCAATATGTCCCATTCCACGAAAAAAAACATATTCACCGTAAGTAAACAGTTGGGTGGCCGCAGCATGGCGGCTGCGCACCTTCTTAGCTCCTCGAACGAGCACGCCCACTTTACCGTGGGTTTTGGTGCTTAAGGTAATAATTTTGTTGCCTTCCCCATAATCCATGCTGCGAATAACGATTCCCTCTACCCGATATAACACCATTGCCCTCCCATATGGCAAGCCACATTATCATTCCAGTGCTTGTTCAGGCGGTTCTGCTTGCTCCATCTCATTCTCATTCTGAACGTCACGGAGCTGACCTATATGCTTATACAGCAAATAAGCATCCACATCCCCTGTATTAGCAAACACATTCCACGAGAAATCACGCATTCGTTAATCCCCCTATCCTGAAATGACTCTGACTCATCATTAGGTTGCTCCTAAAGAGCGGGATTATGAGATGTAATTAATGGTCATTCTCGGTAAATGGGCAGCTTACCGCTTATTGGTCATTGCGGAAGCCAAGGTCGCGCAGCACGCGATCCTGATTGCGCCAATCCTTCTTCACTTTCACCCATAGCTCCATAAACGTCTTGGAGCCGAGCAGCGTTTCGATGTCTTTGCGCGCCAGCTTGCCGATCTCCTTCAGCAGCGCGCCCTGCTTGCCGATCACGATGCCTTTCTGTGAGTCGCGTTCTACAAAAATGACCGCCGAGATATACACGACACCATTGTCCTGAACTTTCATATCTTCTATCGTGACCGCAATGGAATGAGGAATTTCCTCACGCGTTAGATGAAGAATCTTCTCTCGAATCAGTTCCGCAATGACGAACTGCTCCGGGTGATCGGTGATCTGATCGTCAGGATAATATTGCGGACCTGCAGGCAGATAGCCTGTAAGCACCTGAAGCAGACGCTCCACATTATTCCCCTGCAGCGCTGATATCGGAACGATCTCAGCAAAGTCATGCAGTTCACTGTAGGCTTGAATCATTGCTGGCAGCTGATCCGGATGAATCTGATCAATCTTATTCATCACCAGAATGACCGGCGTGCGCACCTGCTTCAACTGCTCGATGACGTATTTATCTCCGCCGCCAAGACCTGCAGCTACGTCAACGAGGAAGAGAATCGCTTCCACTTCATTCAACGTGTTCAAGGCAACCGTATTCATGTAATCGCCCAGTTTGGACTGGCGCTTATGAATACCCGGCGTATCCAAAAATACGATCTGGGAATCGGCTGAAGTATATACACCGTGAATCTTATTGCGTGTCGTTTGCGGTTTGTCGGACATGATAGCGATCTTCTGTCCAATAACATGGTTCATCAATGTCGATTTGCCGACATTCGGGCGTCCGATAATGGCTACGAAACCGGACTTAAACGTACTATCCTTGCGATCTATCAACATACTTTTGTTACTCCTCTGTAAATGATCAATATTGGTTGTGTTTTCATTCTATCACATTCATAAACGCTAGGCTTGTATTCTAAGATACCTGCGCATCGCGTTAAGACGTCGAAACGGCGCCAATCCGATAAATAGATTACGGTGGCGCCGCTAATCAATACATTTAGTTGTTTATTTCAGCTTGTCGCGACGGCGAGCTGTCCAAGCTCACAACATCGAATGCTCCAGGAAGCAGATCAGCCACTTTCATGACCAGTACTTCACCATTCATATTCCCCATGATCACGGGCATATCATGAGAACATAGTTCCACGAGCACCTGTCTGCATACGCCGCATGGAGAGATCGGGCCGGATGTATCGCCCATTACTGCAATTGCCTTAAAACTTCGAGGCTCACAGCCATCTGCTATTGCACGAAATAACGCTGTCCGCTCAGCACAATTTGTCGGTCCATACGCGGCATTTTCTACATTGCAGCCATAATGAATACGGCCTTCCGCATCTAACAACGCAGCGCCGACTTTAAAGTGCGAGTAAGGGGTGTACGCTTTTTCGCGCGCGCGCTTCGCTTCTTCCAGCAGTTGATGTTGATCCATCTGACAACCGACCTCCTGATATGACATGATATCCTTTTCGAATTGCAGTTTACCACCCAGCCAGACTGCGCGTTGCAGCTAGAATGGGTTCAGCAAATATAACAATGCCGACAACTACCGCGAATATAGCCACGATAAGCACAGCTCCGGCAGCAGTGTCTTTAGCTGCTTTCGCAAGCGGATTCCATTCTGGCATCACGAGATCTACAACCGACTCGACGGCTGTGTTGATCAGCTCAGCCGCCATTACAAGCGCGATACACAGACCGAGCCACATCCAATCTGATCGTCCGATGTCCATTGCAATACCGAGTAAACATGCGAACAATGCGATCGCGAGATGTACTCTCATGTTACGCTGCGTGCGCAGTGCATATGCAATACCTTCGAATGCTGCTTGAAACGTATTCAGCCATGAACGCTTCGTTGAAAGCTTCGACGGCCCGTTCATTTATCGCGAAAGTCCTATCTTGGCAAGCACCGCTTCCTGCTTGTCCATCATCTCGCGTTCACTTGCGTCGTCTTGATGATCGTATCCTAGCAGATGAAGAAATCCGTGAACGAATAAGAAGCCGATTTCCCGTTCGATAGAATGTCCGTATTCCTCAGCTTGAAGCTGCGCTTTCTCGGTTGAGATAATAATATCACCGAGCATATCGCAGATCGAGTCCATCTCTGCTTCATCTTCCACTTCATACAGGATGTCCATTTCTTCATCTGTCGATTCATTCAAGGCGAATGACAGCACATCTGTCGGACGATCAATGCCGCGATAATCGCGGTTCAACTCGTGAATACGCTCATCATCCACGAATGTCAACGCAACCTCGCCTCGCTCAATCTGTTCCATAGCAGCAGCTTCCTGCAGGATAGCCTCTAGCTTTGCGATCAGATCATCACTAATCTTAAGCTTGTCCTGCTCATCATTCCACTCCAATATCATTGTCATCACAATTACTCCTCATTATGCTTATCCGAACCCTTTGGACTCTCTTCATCCGAGCTCATATCTGCCGGCGCCTGCGGCTGTTCCTTAGCTTTCAGCTGATCCGGGTATTCAATTCGCGAATGGAATATACCCATCACGGTTTCTTTTAACGAATGAGCCACGATATCCAGCTCACGAATCGTCAAGTCGCATTCATTAAATTGATTGTCATCCAACCGATCTTTAATAATCTTCGAGATGATCGACTCAATCTGTTCTACTGTCGGATGGCGAAGCGAGCGAACAGCAGCTTCTACCGAGTCAGCAATACCTACCACAGCAGCCTCCTTCGACTGCGCCTTCGGTCCAGGATAACGGAAATCGTCCTCCGTGAAATCCGGCTCTACCCCTTCCTCTTCTGCCTTCTTCAGAGACTTGTAATAGAAGAACTTCAGGAAAGTCGTGCCGTGATGCTGCTCCGCAATATCCCGAATTGGCTTCGGCAGCTTGTAGTCCTTCAGCATCTCAGCACCATCACGAGCATGCGCCACAATAATCGAAGTACTGAGCTTCGGATCAATAAAGTCATGCGGATTGTCCATATTGGTCTGATTCTCGATAAAATAGCTTGGTCGTTTCGTCTTGCCTATATCGTGGTAGAATGCCCCCACTCTGCACAGCAGGCCGTTAGCTCCGATAGCTTCGGCTGCTTGTTCAGCCAAGTTACCGACCATCACACTATGATGATAAGTACCTGGCGTCTCTGTCAAGAGCTTCCGCAGCAGCGGATGGTTTGGATTAGACAGCTCCACAAGCTTCAAGGCCGATAGAATACCAAAAGTGATTTCGAAAAACGGCATAAGTCCAAGAACAAGCACCGCTGTTAAGAGCCCGCTTCCAAACGTCAATGCCGCAGCGAGCATAACGTCACGGCTGTTCAACGGATCTCCGTTCAGCATAGCCAGAACAGCAACGGCAAGACTGCCAAAGATACTGATCATGATGCCTGCTTTCAAGATGGTTGAGCGCTGGCTGGCTCGATGAATAGCAAATATTGCAGCATACGAAGTTACTAGTGTGATAAAGAGAAATTCATAACTGAACAACTCACCCTGTTCGCCATTTAGAATAATACTGGACAGAATTCCAAACACGACCGCGCTTATATACGCAAGCGGCAAATCAATTAAGAGTGTAACCAGCATAATTCCCAGTGCGAAAGGCGTCACATAACCAAGGAATAAGTTAGTGTCTACCTGTGCAAACGATACAATGCGCAGCGCAAGCACCTGGATCACAAAGATTAGCAGGAGCATCAACAATTGTGCATTATTATACTTAAAATGTGTCGTGCTGCTTTGTCGCATAAACATAAATAGCGCGACGGAGAACATCGCTGACAGAAGCAGCAGTCCAAATTGCGGCCACAGATTAACTTCCGTTTTAAGAAGCTTGTTCTCTTTGAGAAGATCATATATATCCTGTGTGATGACTTCACCTTTAGCGACAATGATCTCGTTCGGCTTAATGAATACTTGCGGCGTATTCTCACGCGCTTGAACTTTGGCCAGCTTCGTTGCTTCTTCGTCATAGAACTTATTAGGCGTTACAGCAAGCCGTACCAATTCGAGAACTACTTCTCGGGAGTTGCGATCTGTCAGCGTACTCGTATTAACAAGTTCTGCAGCCTTAGCTCGCGGAACGTCAGCATCCGCAATCGAATCGCTCATCAATTTGCTGACAATATCTCGAGCGACAGGCCTCATCGCATCGATATCTTCCTTCGACAGCCTTGCCATCTTGATATATGTTTCTTCTGGAATTCGATACATCTGTTCTTCAATTCGTTTAGACATCTCTGTCAGCAGGCTTGAAGAATATGTACCATTGTTGCGACTAGTCACCATAAAGGCATCCACATAGTCCGTAAACATCTGTGGTATAACACGTCGATAAAGATCCACTTTTTCCGACAGTGAGAAATCTTTATCGAGATTCAAATTCTCAATCCGATTGAACATATCATCCAGCATACGTTCGTTCTTCATGTTGATGATCGGATATACAGGAGCAACGCTTTCAGCAGCTTTCTCCTGCGCTTCCAAATAAGCCTTCTTGTCTGCTATTTGCTCAGTAGCGACGATATCCTTATCACTCTTCTGATTTACAACGATATCATATTTCTCTGGCAGCACATTCGGAGCCAAGCCGGAATAAAACAAAATGGTTAGCATGATAAACAAAATGACTCTGACACCGATGCTGTACTTCCATCCCGCCATATTAACTGAACTCGTCTTAAATCTGCTGCCGTTTTGATGTGTTTTGAGCATAGAGAACAACCCTCTCTATCCTTGGTTTTCGCTTTCCTTCTGGTAAGCAACGATGATCTTCTGTACTAAGGAATGACGAACGACATCCTGCTCGGCAAAGTGAACCATACCGATCTCTTCAATCTCTTGTAAAATGCGTTCAGCATTAACCAACCCAGAGTTCTTGCCTCTTGGCAAGTCAATCTGTGTCACATCACCAGTAATGACCATCTTGGAGCCGAAGCCCAATCGAGTCAAAAACATCTTCATCTGCTCTGGTGTTGTGTTCTGCGCTTCATCCAATATGATAAACGCATCGTCAAGCGTGCGACCGCGCATGTAAGCGAGCGGCGCAATCTCGATCAGTCCGCGCTCAAGCGCTTTAGCCACCTGATCTTGTCCCATTACATCGTACAAAGCGTCATATAAAGGGCGAAGGTAAGGATCTACCTTCTCCTGCAGATCGCCTGGCAGAAAGCCTAGGTTTTCTCCTGCTTCAACTGCAGGGCGCGTTAAAATAATGCGCTTGACTTGTCCTTCCTTAAGTGCCGTTACCGCAAGAACGACCGCCAGATACGTCTTGCCTGTTCCCGCCGGGCCAATACCAAACACGATATCACGTTTCTTAATCGTGGATACATAATGACGTTGACCGATCGTCTTCACTCGTATCGGCTTGCCGCGGAATGTAAAAGCGATTTCTCCTTTAAATAAATCTAGCAGCTCCTCGGTTTTCCATTCGTCAGCTAAGTCAAGCGCATACACAATATCACGCTCGGAAAGTGCAATATTGTTCCTAATGAGCTGGAGCAGCACTTCAAACAGCTGCTTCATTCGTTCCGTTTCTTCCATCCCTCCCGCAATGACAATCTCCGCTTCGCGGGAAGTCACTTGTGCGGAAGTACGACTCTGAATCAGGCGCAGGAATCGATCCTGCGGACCGAATAGCGCTAAGCCTTCGGCAGCGTTCTGTAATGCAAGCTTAATCGTCTGTTGTTGCAACAAAAACCTCAGTCTCCTTGCCTTAAGTCTATGTCCCGTGGATTAGCACTTGCTCCTCCGCGATGGATTGCTCCACTTCAAACAGCACTTTTAACTTCACTTTACCATTGTCCGTACTTTGATGCAAAATCTTTTCCATCTTTATATCGGCATCTTTACCATATTTCGCTTTAATATCGACACGAGCTTGCTCAAGTCCGACCTGTACAGCTTCGGCCTCACTGCGTTCTTCAGACACATATTGAACTTCCAATATTTTTTCATTTATCCAGCTTAAAGGTAATGACAACCATTTCCACTTCGCAGGTGATAATTCCTCTATTATCTCGTAGTATTCATACTCAATATCACCAAAGCCATATAGCTGCAAGCGGCGGTCACCGGTCTGAACGAATCCTCGCTCCTTCATCTCACCTGTATATACCTTCTGCTTGCTAATTAGCGGGGCCGTTATGTCATATTCATGCCATACCAAACCGCGCACAATGCCTTTAGCGGCAACCAGCTTCATATTCTCATCTGTTCCAACATTGCCGGAGATCAGAACCGTCCCTTTGCTTACCTTCGTATTCGCACGCACCTTCGCTTTACCCTGTTCAGCGATGATTTGGGTGACGACGGCATCAACCTTTGCCACCAAGTGGCGAGGATCATGCAAATCCCTTTTAGGAGGGATTGTCGACTCCACGACGTGAATGACGATCTTCGTCCCCTGTTTGGTCACACCTACCCACGAAGTGTTCTCTAGGCGCTTCTGAACGCCCTTAGAGAGCGAGTTCATATCCTTCAATCGAAATGACCATTGGAAGGGAAAGATGCCCTCCTGACGTGCCGCAGCAAGCACCTGCTCCTCTGGTATCCGATCGGTGCCTCTTACATCAATAGTCCACACAAGAGAAGACAGCATGTACAATCCAAGCGCAAACAAAAATAAGCCCGCAACGAAAAATGATCGCTTGCGGATCAGCTTCATCGAGTAAGGCATCCCATACCTTGCTTCAACATGCATCCGACAGCCTGTCTCTTTTAACAACGGACGCAACCGCCGCGCATCCGGCAATAGCATATAGAAACGCAGTTTACCTTCCTCAATGCGCGCTACATCCCATATCACTATATGTTTCGCAATTAAGGCATTGATTAAACGTTCTGCATTCGCGCCGCGAATCTGAATACGAACATACCCAAGCCATTTTGCTGTAATCGGTGCTTTCATTTTGGCCGCTCCTCCATTCCATATAGCTTGACCTCAGCGATCTCGCCTTCAATAAACACTTCCTCAGTCCATATGCCGCGTATGACCAGGTTGCGGCCAAGTACTTCAAGCTCGCCTGCTGCAAGCGAGAGTCGCATCCGCTCCTGAGAAAAATGTACGATTCCACGATGGTTTTCTACGAACAGCTGCTGATTGCCGATCATCGTAAAACGAGGAACGTCCAGCACCATATCCTGCGGCAGCTCGAACACTTGTGCCGTCCATTGGCGCAGCTTGCGGGTAAAACGGCTCATGTGCTCAAAGCCCCCTTCCTGTACTTTACACTCTATGCACTGATAAGAAGGAATATGAAGCTGAAAGGCAGTGAAGAACGCAGGTTCAAGAAGAATAGAGGACGATTCTAAACAAAAAAACTCCTGTTCTCAGACTCGCGCTGGGCGAACCTAAGAACAGGAGCTATTGTACATTTATAAGGACTTAGTGTTTGCCATAAGGCCGTTTCGCCCGAGGAGGACCGATAATTTCTGCCCAGACGATTCCTTTTTGCGCTTCCTTGGCTGATACATCCATGGAGCCTTCCTTTACTCCGCCGATCTCACCTGCGGCGATAGAAGCGAATGCATTAAGCGCGGAGGCTTCAATATTGGACATGCCCTTTATAGCTTGTGATAAAGACGATCGAGATGCTGAACTCCAACCAGGATCACCCTCCACATGTTTGTAGGAGCGGTCACCATCGCTGTAGTATTGCTCCTTGGATTGTTCCATCTGCGTCGTATAAACAGGCTGATGTGTACTCTCAAGTTGATCCGAAGGATGTTGTTCATCCTGTTCCGTTTCTTTATCTCGATGACTGGTGTGGCTAGTCGATGTATCACCGCCAAAGCTCGGCATACGAGGATTCTTTTTCTTCTTCTTACCACTTAACATAGAGATGAGAAAAGAAACGATAAGGATGATAATAAATGGATTTTTGGTCAAAAAGTCAATTAATTCATCCATAGCTTATCGCCTAGCCTTCAGTCTTAGAGTCGCCACCCTTGCCGATTGAACCGCGCATTTGAGTGTCCGCCTCAATATTCTTCAAGTTCATATAATCCATCACGCCAAGCTTGCCGCTGCGAAGCGCTTCCGCCATTGCAAGTGGAACTTGAGATTCAGATTCAACAACGCGAGCGCGCATCTCGATAACTTTTGCTTTCATCTCTTGCTCTTGAGCGACCGCCATTGCGCGGCGCTCTTCCGCTTTCGCTTGAGCGATGCGCTTATCTGCTTCCGCTTGTTCGGTTTGCAGATTAGCACCGATGTTCTTACCTACATCTACGTCCGCGATATCGATGGACAAGATTTCAAACGCTGTACCAGCATCAAGACCTTTGCCTAACACCGTACGGGAGATACGGTCTGGGTTCTCCAGTACGTCCTTATGCATTTCAGACGAACCGACAGTCGTAACGATACCCTCACCTACACGAGCGATGATTGTCTCTTCGCCGGCACCGCCGACGAGGCGATCGATGTTAGCGCGGACCGTTACACGAGCACGTACGCGAACTTCGATACCGTTCTTCGCCATAGCGGCTACGATTGGTGTTTCAATAACTCGCGGGTTAACGCTCATCTGAACAGCCTGCAATACATCACGGCCTGCGAGATCGATTGCTGCTGCGCGTTCAAACTCGAGATTAATGTTCGCGCGCTGTGCAGCGATCAATGCATTAACGACACGGTCGACATTACCACCGGCCAAGTAATGGCTTTCCAACTGATTAAGATTGAGACCGAGACCTGCCTTAGTCGCTTTAATAAGCGGATTGACGATTCGGCTAGGCGTTACACGACGCAAGCGCATAGCTACAAGAGTAATGATACCGACACGCACGCCTGAAGCGATGGCGCTGATCCAGAGCATGACAGGGAAGAAGCTGAAGAATACGCTCAGAGCAATAACAACAACTACCCCGATAAGCAGCATTGTAATTAAGGATTGATCCATTTTACGTTTACCTCCATTATTCTCTATAATATCTATTTCCCATCCTTACTAGAAGGAAGAAGGAACCATGTAAGATAAGCATAAGTCTATCATGTGTATTCGCGTACAACCACCCGAACACCTTCCACTTGAACCACTTCAACGGACTTTCCTTGTTCAATAAACGTGCCGTCGGTTACGACATCAACTCTGCGGTCACCGAATTTTGCGGTTCCTGCAGGACGAAGCGTTGTGAGAGCGATACCTACTTGACCTAGCAGCGACGTTTCATTCTCATGCGTCACGTAACCCGATTCTGTCGTTAACTTATCGCTTAAAATAAACTTATTCCATACGCCTCTATGCTTGAATATGCGAGCAACCACGATAACAACTGCCGCTGCCGCCACAACCGCAATACCGAGTGACATCAGAACATTGCTCGTATCATACGCTGCTCTTACAACACCAGCGAGAAGCCCTACAGAACCAAGTATACCTAATATACCGAAACTTGGCACAAATAGTTCTAATACTAGCAATATCAGTCCAATAATAAACAGCACGACCGCCTCAATTCCGGCAAGACCCGCAATATAAGCACCGAAGAAATATAGACCGAAGCTCAGTGCTCCTAATATTCCGGGAACTCCAAATCCTGGCACAATCAATTCAATCGCTATTCCTGCGATACCGACAATGAGCAGAATAGTAGTTACAATCGGATTCGTTAAGAAGGTTGCCAACTTCTCCGATCCTTGCTTCTCAATCGTCGTTATGTTGGCCTGATCCATCTTAAGCTGTTTCAGCAGATCATCCAACGAAGCAGCCTCATATTCAGCATAGCCCGCTTTCAAAGCTTGTTTCGTATTAATGGACAGCACTTCACCAGACTTCTTCGTCATGTTCAAGGATGGCAGTGGGATCTCTGACTTCACATCAACCATCGCACGCGCAATTTGCTCATCACGACCATTCTTACTCGCTGCGCCCTCCATCTTGCTGATCCATGTCGCATTCAGCTTAGGGTCGTCGACCAGTTCATGTTTCCCATCAACAATCGCTGCCGCTCCCATCGCGCTGCTTGGCGACATTGCGATTTCATCGGCGTTCAGCGCCAAATAGCTGCCTGCTGATGCTGCCAGTCCCTTTACATACATAACCGTATGCAACGGGCTGTTGGAGATTAATTCACCAATATCAAACGCACTGTCCAAGCGACCGCCAGGTGTATTTAATTCGATGATGACCATCTCCGGCGAGAGTGCTTCAGCCTCCTCTAACGCACGGGACAAATAAGTATACATAACGGAGTCAACCGTCCCATCAATCGGTATAACGACTACAGAAGGCTGAGCAGCCTTCGATTCGGCCTCAGCTTGCGGCAGTATACCGGTGAATATCTGCATGCTTAGCAGCAATAGCACGAGCGCTGCTAATGATCGACGCATAAATCGTGCATTTAATTTCTTCACGCATGACACCCTCCCATTTTTCATCCTATCTAGTGACAATTATAAGCATATGGAATAAATACGTATATAGGGTTTATTCGTTTCACATCTCTTCCAAGGCATAAAAAAACACCCCTTGAAATCAAGGAGTGTTTCTTATTCGACGAATGTAAGATTCGTTTATTGCAGATTCTGCTGCACGATCGCATTGACAAGTTTGCCGTCGGCACGCCCTTTAACCTTAGGCATGAGGGCTCCCATCACTTTGCCCATATCGGCTTTCGAAGTTGCACCGGCCTCTTGGATGGTCTCTCGTACAATTACTATAATTTCCTCTTCGGTAAGCTGAGTGGGAAGGTATACGGACAGTATGTCAATTTCATGTTTCAAGTTATCTACAAGATCGAATCGGCTTGCATTCTCGAACTCTTGGAGGGCATCTTTCCGCTGTTTGATTTCACGACCCAGAATCTCAAGCACTTCATCGTCATTCAAAGTTCTCTTAACATCTATCTCAACATTCTTGATCGCCGAACGTACCATTCGGATGGTGGAAAGCTTGAACTTGTCTTGACTTTTCATCGCTTGCTTCATATCTTCGTTCAATCGTTGGCTAAGATCCATTGTTGCTTATCCTCCTAAAACTTTCTCTTGCGAGCAGCCTCGGACTTTTTCTTGCGCTTGACGCTTGGCTTCTCGTAGTGCTTACGCTTTTTAACTTCAGCCAATACGCCATCCTTTGCGATGGAGCGCTTAAAGCGACGAAGAGCAGCATCGATTGTCTCATTTTTGCGAACTTTCGTTTCAGACACCAGTTATCCCTCCCTCCGACCAGACCGTCCAAGAACAAAAACACGGTTCATCAAACTACATTATATGTGAAGAGGAAATACAGTGTCAACCTAACAGGTTTGAACTGTTAACAATTACATGTTTTACGATAATAATTAACTTCCTCGTTCTGCGTTATTATTAGGCTTTAGGGCCTATAAGCTGTCCAAGCGATTCGCCGCCAAGCAGATGGTAATGAATGTGGAATACGAGCTGACCGCTGTCCTTGCCGCAGTTATTGACTAGTCTGTATCCTGTGTCAGCAATACCCAGCTCCTTTGCAATCTGCTGTGCGGCATGATGAACGCTGCCGATCAGGTGCAGATCGTCAGCAGCTACATCGTTCATCGTAGGAATGTGCTTCTTAGGAATGATCACAATATGTACCGGCGCTTGCGGAGCGATATCATGAAACGCCACAACCTCATCGTTTTCGAACACTTTTTTAGAAGGAATCGTCCCTTCGACTATTTTGCAAAATATACAATCCATCTCACACATCCTCCTTAAACTATAAACATGCAATTTCTTTGTATCCGTATCATATCGAAATTAAACGCATCCGTCCAATATTCATGCGGCATCATGCTATAACCATCTAATTGTACAGCGGTCAAAACTGCTGCATGAAGCAATAATAGTACAAGCCGCGATTCATAAATTAACCGCGGCTTGTTAAAGTTATGTGATTAATACCAAGGCACGAGCGATAGAGCTACTAGAAGCGCCAACGGGAACACAGCTCGATTAAACGGTCTTTGATGTCCGAATTGACTGTGACCGCCAAAGAAGGGATCATGACCATAATATGAAGGACTGCTGTAATGCATCCCGTATGGACTTCCGTGGAAGCCTCCGTGATAGGAACGCTCCGTGCATCCGCAAGGCATATTCGGCATATTCCATGTCAGATAATCGGATGAGTACCCCGACACACCTGCTCCCCAGTTGGGTATTGCCAGATGAACATGTTCATCGTCCACATCTGTAATGATCCCCATATAGTTCATATTGTCATTTGTCGTAAGTTGAACAAACTGGTTCATATACTTTTTACATAGCTCGTGCATGGCGGGCCGTTCCTTGTCGCCGCTCGCAGCCATATGCTTGTTTAAGGGCATTGTTGACCCCGTCTTCGAAGTCATATAGTTCGGATTAACCGACATCATCTGTGGGGTAAGTGACGGTGATGTTGTCATCTCGCCCATATTGTTATTTTCCATAGTTGCCTCCTTATATGCGCTAGACGAATAATGTAGTGCATGATATTCGCCTAATGCCTAAAGAGTGACAAAAACATTCATTGTTGCACAAAAAAAAGACACCTCGTATCCCGCACTCGACGGGCAGCGCACCATGCGCTGTGAACGTATTGATCGAACAAATCTAAGATGATCTCATCCTCATCCGCTTGCGCAATCAATACGGTCACCGAGATGTCAAATATAAGATGTCGGCTATCTGTATTATAACAGCGAGATGAAACTGTTACTGTGATGTTATTCACACCACGGAGACGATGTAATAATATGCTCATGACATATAAAAGCCCCCAATCAAGCAGCCTGCATAAATCCGACTGCTGATAGAGGGCACCTCTACATCTGGTTTATGTCGATTCAATCGTTAGACTGGAACCCTTGCCAGCCTGTTCAGCTGGCTGTACAACAAGCTTGCGCGGCAATCGCGCCCGTAATTCAGGGACGTGACTAATTACACCTACTGCAAGACGGTCGGAATGTAGCTTCTCGAGTGCAGTTACAACTGTATCCAACAGCTCTGGATCAAGTGTTCCGAAGCCTTCGTCAAGGAAGAAAAATTCCAATGGATACATACCGCGCAGTTGGATCTGGGCGGATAAGGCAAGCGCAAGCGCTAAAGAAGTCAAGAAGGTCTCACCGCCTGACAACGTAGAAACAGGTCGTCTAATACCACCGTTACCGTCGTCGCGAATGACGAAGCCGCCTCCGGAATCCACTTCCAATGCATAGCGCTGCTTCGTCAACTCCTTTAGACGCATAGATGCAGCTCGACTAACTTGCAGCAGCTGTTCCTCCGCCATGTATTCCACAAAAGTGTTTCCTCTAAACACACTTTGGAGCTGCTGCAAGCGGCTGTGCAGAAGCTGCTTTTCTTGACGTCTTAGCTCCAGCTCCATCCAGCGAGCATGCTTGCCTCGAAGCTGCTCCGCATCTCGTTCCGCTTTAACGCGCATCGTGAAGCTCGTCTCGTCATCCTGCAAGCAGCGAGCTCGCTCAGCAGATACATCTTCCCATGCTTCATCCGTCACGCTTCGCCCCTGCAGCAGGCTGTCCAGCCTGCGCACCTGAGCCTGCAGGTCCGTGCGGCGCTCATGGTAGCTCGCAATCGCCTCCTCCATGATGCGCCGAGCTTCCTCCGTCATGCGTGCAGCCTGAGCTTCCTCCATGTGCTGGAAGTTGCTGGCCTGCAGCTTTGCCTGCAATTGCTCCACCGCCAGCGTGTGCCGCTCCATTGCGGATGCATGCGCTTGCTGGGCCAACGCATGGGCCTGTGCCGCTTCGATAGCGGCAGCGCGCGCTTTTTCAGCGGCGAGGGCTGACTTCTCGACAGCGGCGCGCACAGCCTCCAATTCTCGATCAGCACGGCTGTGCTGTCCTGCTAGAGGTCCATCCACCAGCAGAGGAGCTAAGCGCTTCTGGAGGTCGTCCAGCAGCCTTACAAGCCCCTTCAGGTCCGCCTCGCGCTGCAGCTTGACCATCTCAGCCGCACGCTTCTGCTCATCTTGACGTTTGAACTGTTCTTGGGTATCCTCCACATACTTAACACCGCGCTCCAATCGTTCGCGGTAATCCTCTGCTTCACGATCCATGCGCAGCCACTGCTCACGCAATGTCCCCATCTCCTCAGGGCGCCATTGCGGGAAATGGTCACGATAATCAGCCGCCAGTTGCCGGCAATGTGCTTGCTGCTCCGCAAACCGTGATATAGCCTCTTCATGAGACTTCTTCTGTGCATAGCAGCGGGAAGCAGCTTGCTGCATCGTCCAAACATTCTGCTCCAGCTCGCGCTCCAGTACATCCTTCTGTACAAGCAGCTCATCCGAGTGTTCCATAAGCTGTCTCCACGCAGCTTGCACGTTGCTGAAGCACTGCTCCGTCTGTAACAAAATATGCTCCATGCGGCTGCAGAGCCGTTCAACACCATGCCCAGACGCATGCTCATCTTCAGCAATCAAACGCATCTCAACAATAACAGCATCTGTATCAGCACAAGGCTTCATCGTGCAATTATCTGCTGTCAAAGGCTCCGCTGATGGGACTTCGGAAAGCATTTGGTTTAAGTCCTCGCTCAAACCGGATGCTAGCTGCTCATAGGCACCCTCGATCATAAAGCTGCGTATGCGATTCTCCGCTTCCTGGAGCCGAAATGACAATTCTTCTTTCGAGCGGCTGCTTCTATCGCGATAAGCATGGATATCGCTTCGTACGCGGCGCAGCTCTTCACGCAGAATTGACCATCGCTCCAACTGAGCTTCCAGTAAATGAGCCCCTTCTCCGTAACGAGCCACCTCAGCCCCAGCCTTAGCCGCCATATGCGCGGCCGCTTCCGATTCACTCGTTCCAGCACCGTGAACGACAGAACCGCAAACCGGGCATGGCTCACCCTCGTGGAGGGTGTCTGCCAGCTCAGAAGCAAGAGCCAGCTTCGTTAACGCGCGATGCCGCTGCGACGTCCAGGACATGCTTGCTTCAACGCCTTCAGCAAGCGACTCCACGCACGCGTCCAGCTTTGTCCAATCCTGTTCAGCACCAGAAAGCTCGCTTCGCCAGCTAGGTATGCTCCGCCCCCAGGTCAGAAGCGAATGCAGCGAATCGCGCAGCTCCGTCTCAGCAGCGTTCAACAGCTGAGAATGCTGGAGCTGATCCGCCTCGAGCTTATGCAGCAAGCCCTGCTGCTCCTGCAGGCGCTCGCTTGCAAGCCAAGCCGCTTGCGAGCTTTCACGCTCAGCGAGCGGACGCTCCACGCCCTTCAGCAGCTGCTTAAGCTCCGCCTGCCGCAGCGCGGCCTTCTCCAGCAGCTGCGTCATGCGCTGCAGCTCCAGATCCGCAGCCTGCAGCGCTTGCTCGGCTTGCAATCGCTCCGCTTCGCATCGATCAGCATCGCCCTGCTGCTGCTCCGCTTCGCGCTGCCACTCCATTGCCTGCTTCAACCGCTCCAGGCGGTTCAGCAGCTCGGGCTCGCGCTGTTCGCGCGCCTGCGCGGCCTCAGCAGCCGCCTGCGCTTCCGCCGCCGCGCGTGCCTCCGCCTGCTCGCGGCTTGCCGCCGCGCCAACGAAGCGCGTCTGCGCGGCCTCCAGCGCGTGGGCGGCCGTGCGCGCCTCGAGCATCAGCGGCTGCAGCAGCTCGGCTTCACCCGCCATGCGCAGCTGCTGCTCGCGCGCCTGCACGCTGGCCTCCTCGCTTGCGAGCGCCGTCAGCTTAGCGTCCATAGCCGCGCGTTCGCTCTGCCATGCGCGCAGCTCCGCGAGCTCCTTATAGCGCGCTTCCGCCGCTTCCTTCGCCGCACGCGCGGCATCATGGCGTAGCCGAGCCGCTTGCAGCTCCTGCTCCGCCTGCGCAAGCGCCTCAGCGGAGGCGTCACCAAGACCCTGCTGCTCCGCCTGGCAGGTGTTTACCTCCGCTTCCGCCTCCTTAACTCGGCGCGCCAGCTTCGCCATGAGCTCGTCGCCGTAGCGCTCAAGCGAAAATAGCCGCTGCAGCATTTGCCGTCGGTCGCTGCCCTTAAGAGAGAGGAATTCAGCGAATTTCCCTTGCGGCAGCACTACCGCGCGAGTAAAGTCATCCATCTTCAAGCCGATATGATGCTCAACGAGACGCGTGACATCGGACAGCTTGTCCGCAAGCACACGCTCTCCTTCATCATCAATCTCAATAAAGCGGCTCACCGAGTTGCTGATATTGACATCTCCTGTGCGCTTGAAACGGCGCTCCACTCGAAACGTCCGCGACCCTTGAGCTCCGTTCAATCGAAATGTAAACGAGACCGTCAATTGGTTCTCTGCTTGATTCATAATGCCCTGTGTGCCGTTCTGCGCGCGTTCAACCTTGCCGTACAACGCCAGTGTGATCGCATCCAGAATCGTAGACTTCCCGCTGCCTGTAGGACCGAATATCCCGAACAGTCCGGTTTCGCACAGCTTATCGAAGTCAATAACCTGTTCCTCGCGATAGCTCTGCAGGCCCGACAGTGTCAATTCAATCGGCTTCATTCGTTCCCCTCCTCAGTCGTATACTCTTCCTGGCCTGCGAGTTCCAGAAACAGCTCCACGAGCGCGTCATCAGGCATTGCGCCGCCTGTCTGCCGCTCGTAGAACCGGCGGAACAGCTCCTCCACAGGAAGCTCGGAGCGCCGTTCCGCTTCAGCTGCAACCTCCTGCATATCTGGATAGATCGGCCGAATGTTAATGATGCCTGGATGAGCTCTGCGCAAATGCTGGATCTGATCCAACGTCATTGCCTCCTGTAGATGTATGCTTACATCAATCCATGCTTCACGGTCACGACCTTCATCCAGCCAGCGGCACAATTCCTCATAGCCGCCTTTGACTTTCCAGTTCACCAGCGGCTTGCCTGAACGCAGATACAGCTCTTTCGGATCTGCCGCTTCACCGGGCGCCAAGTCCAACAGCGTGACCGACTTCGCTTGTCCGGCCTCTGAGAAGCTGTAAGCAAGCGGCGAGCCGCTGTAGCGCACGGGAACCTCCGCCTTAACATATTGTGGACGGTGAAGATGGCCAAGCGCCACATACTGTGCGCTTAATCCTCCAGCTTCGGCAACGTTGAATGCGTTCGGGTGCACCGTATAAGCTCCACCAACCTGAATCGGTCGTTCCGACTCGCTTTCTTTGCCTCCTAATACATAGAGATGGCTCATCATGAGATTGACTGCATTTTTGTTAAATGCCTGTGCCTGCATCGCAAGCAGTTCACCGACTCGCGCACTGTATGCGGAACGAATCTGTTCTTCATCATTATCCTTCGAGAGCAGCTGCTGAAGGCGGGCTTCGGATGGATAAGGAAGCGCGGCGATAACCGCCTGTTCTCCCGTTCTGGCAATCTGAATAGTTACCGCCTGCTCAGTGGGCTGCCCTACGAGATAGATGCCTTGATGGCGCAGCAGCGGCCCCGAAGCTGTCAATCGATCCGGATGATCGTGATTGCCGGATATAATGACGATCGGACGGGTTCCTCCCTTGGACAAGCATTCGATCGTATCATAGAACAACGCCTCCGCCGCTGCAGGCGGATTCACCGTATCGTATATGTCGCCGGCAATCAGCAGCAGATCGATGCCCTCAGCATCCGCCATCTGTACAAGCTCCTCTGCAAACACCGCCTGCTCCTCCAAGCGGCTGCGTCCCTCCAGCGTCCTTCCAAAATGCCAATCCGCCGTATGCAAGATCCGCATATAATCCCCCCTTGAACTGCTTCAACTCGATACTCGATAAAAATTCCTAGTCACGCCTTGCTTCTACTTCTATTCCGGATTTAACCCGCGAATTGTTCCGATCAGACTAATCTAATTACGCAACTCACATGTTTTCTGCCTAGAGCATTTAAATTCTATATCAACACCGTCGCTTCTCTGGAGTCGAAGAAATACAGCACCTTCTTGTCCACCTTGCGGCCGATAATCTGCTCAATCGCTCTCGCGTAGAAGTCCAACTGGAAATGATAATGCTCTGCCAGAGCCTCCGTTCCACCCCGATGCTTTAGCACCTTGTCCGTCTTATAATCCAGCAGAATCAACTCTCCGCCAGATTCAAACAAACAGTCAATAACACCCTGTACCAGTACAGTTTCATGCTCAAGTATCCCCGCTTCATCCTTCGCCGCAAATGTCGGCGTCGCCACATATCTCAACCGCTCCTCGCCATCTGGCAAAGCGCGGCTCATTTCAATCGAATACGCCTCGGCCGCCGTCAGACCGTAGCTGAACGGCAATTCTCGTTGAACGGAATCGGCTTGCAGCAGCTGCTGACCTACTGGATGCGTGAAGAAATTCATGATCGCTTCCACATCGATCGCCTCTGCCTGCGCCTCCGTTATAAGCTGACGCTCCAGCATATGAACTAGAGTATCCCGCACTATATCTACATTCAGACCTGCGTTCAGAGGCAGATGCTGCATGACCAGATGATACGCGGTTCCCCGTTCCGCTGGCGTAAGACGCTTGTCCTCCATGAACTTAGGTCTTCTCAAGTGCAGCGTATACCCCTCGCGATTAGATTCCCCTGTATCCTGGTTCAACTTCAAGTTCATATCAGCATCCGATTCCGATGGGTTGACCCACGAAACTGACACAGCATCTTCCTGCTGATACAGACGCTTCATCTCCGTTACCGATGTCTTAGCAGGCAGCATCTCCGCGATTCGATACGGGTTGCGCCACGACAGCCTTTTATCCAATTGTTCAGTGTACGCTGTAGACTCACCCTCATCGACTGCTTCAAGCCGCAGCAGATGCTGGAGTCTCTCCGCCTTTTCGCCGTGCATCTCCGGTACCTGATTGTCATCCAGACGAACCGACAGCACAGAGGCAGGCATTAAGCTTAACGTCCACTCCGCCGTTTCATCGAGCAATGCAGAGCCGTTCCGATCCGGCAAGCCCGCATACCGCCGCAGCGCGCCAGCAGCTGGATGCCTAATAACAGCAGGTCCGACCCAATCCAGATAGGAGCGAGCCCGCGCAATCATATAATCAGGCAGCAGAAGCTCTTCTAGATCGAGCGCCTCCCCCCAGTTATGAATTGCTTTCTCCGCATCGCCTACTGTTCCGACGAGAATCATTTTCTCCTTAGGACGTGTCACAGCTACATACAGCACCCGCAGCTCCTCCGCGAGCAGCTCCAGCCTCATCTGTCTGCGAATCGCCAGATTCGCTAGTGTCGGATACGTCACTCTTGCTTCTTCTTCAACATACCGCGGACCGAACCCAAGCTGCTTATGCATCAGAAACGGAGCTGTCAGATCCTGCTGGTTGAACTTCTTCGCTAGCCCCGCCACAAATACGACCGGAAACTCCAGTCCCTTACTCTTGTGTATGGTCATAATGCGTACTACATCTTCTTGTTCACCCAATGCGCGAGCGGTACCAAGATCGCCGCCAGTTTCTTGCATCCGGTCAATAAAGCGCAGGAACCGGAACAGCCCTCTTATCGAAGAGGACTCGTATTGTCGAGCTCGATCATACAATGCCCGCAGATTCGCCTGACGCTGCAAGCCTCCTGCCAAACCGCCGACCCACTCGTAATAGCCTGTTTCCCGATAAATGCTCCAGATCAAGTCTGACAGACTGCCTTGTCTGGCCTCGTTCCGCCATCGCTCCAAGTTGTCCAGAAAGGTGCTGATCTTGGATCGCGAATGCTCACTTAGGAGCTGATCTTCGCCTTCAATAGGGCTCATCACGTTCGTACCTGCAGCTGCCTCAAGCAGCGCATCATAATATGGCTTACTCTTATCAGCTAGTCGAATGACTGCCAGCTCTTCAGCCGTCAGGCCTACAACAGGCGATCGCAGCACACCCGCTAGCGGTATGTCCTGATACGGATTGTCAATGACTCGCAGCAAGGACACGACGACTTCAACCTCTGTTGCCTGAAAATATCCTGTACTAAACTCCGCATACGCCGGTATACCCTCCAAACGCAGCTCCTCCACCATTAGAGGCGCCCACGCTTGCGTGGCCCGCAGCAGGATTACGATATCGCGATAAGTAGCTGGCCGCATCTGCTTCAGCTTGCCATCGAATACAAGATATGGAGCCTCTCCATCATCGCCAAGTAATCTGCGAATGCGTGCCGCAATCGCTCTCGCCTCCAGACGGGCGGTTTCGAGCTCAACGGCATCGACCATATTGGAGTTCTCAGCCGACTCCTCCGATTCCTCGTCTGCTTCGGCTTCATTGGATGGTTCAGAGCCTTTACCTTTTTCAAGGAGGATGAGCTCTGTCGCCGCGCTCTGACGTACTCCATCACGTTCAGGCAGCTCTGGATAGTAAGCAGCACCGAATTGCAGCTCTGCTTCCCGGTCATATTCCAGCTCCGCGACTTTTTTATTCATCAGCTGTCGGAACAGCATATTAACCGCATCTACGACCTCAACTCGGCTGCGGAAGTTGCGTGCCAGATCCACCCGTATGCCTTGTTCTTTGGTTCGAGGCGAATAGGCGTAATATTTAGCCAAGAACAAACCAGGTTCAGCCAAACGGAATCGATATATACTCTGCTTCACGTCGCCTACCATGAATCGGTTGCCTCTGCCTTCTTTCGCAATTAGATCAACTATCGCTTCCTGCACCATATTCGTATCTTGGTATTCGTCCAGCAATATTTCCACGAACTGATCCTGGTACTGCAAGGCGGCATCAGAAGGGAGCGGATGTTCCGGACTCGATTCCGGATCGCGCAGAATGCGTAAGCAATAATGCTCTAGATCGGAGAAATCCAGCAATCCCTTGCTTCTCTTCGCTTGCTCGAAGAGCTCGCCAAATTCCTTCACAACGCCGACCAACGTCTCTATCACAGGCGCGATCTGATGCAATTCGAGTAGAAATTGCTCCGGCGCTCGCTGGAACAGATCATCCTTGAGCTGAGCGAATCTAGCTTTCGCTTGATCGCGCAGTCGCTTCGTCTGCTCCTGCATCGACTTATCGAATTGATCTCCGCGGCATGCCGGTAGTCTGCCGAAGCTAAGCTGTTCGAATACAGTGGACATCTCATGCCACGGCAGCGCCTGAGCCTGCTCTTGGATCGCTTTTGCCGCAAGCCATTCGGATTCGATCAGCTGCCCGTACGGCTCTGGTCCTCCGGGTGAAGTCGCAAGCTGCGCAGCCTGCCTCAACAGCTCTGCAACTCCAGACAGACCCAGCCTCGTATCCTGCATAATGCCTTCCGCCCATGGCGAGCGCGAGAGCTCCTCCACTGTGGATACTCGGAAAGCAGCAGACATCTGCTCCAGCCACAGCTCCGGCCATGGATGGCTTCGCGAAAAGTCATACAGCCGCTGAACGAGCTTGAATGCAGCCTCATCGTTCCGCTCGCCGCTAAACCAATCCACAAAACGGCGGAACGGCTCGTCCTCCTTGCCGTAGCGCTCCTCGAATATCCCCTCCAGCACGTCCTGGCGCATTACTTCGGTCTCCGTTTCATTTGCCACGCGGAACGCCGGATCTAAGCCGATCGTTTGAAAATGCCTTTGGATCACCTCTAAGCAGAAGGAGTGCAGCGTCGTAATCGATGCGCGGTTGAGCAGGGCGAGCTGACGCTCCAGATGCTCTGACTCCGGATTCCGCTCAAGCGCTTGTTCCAAGGCGATGCGAATCCGCTCTCGCATCTCTGCCGCAGCCGCCTTCGTGAACGTAGCAACTAGAAGCTGGTCCACATGAATGGGCTGCTGCTCATCGCTTATTTTGCGAATGATTCGTTCAACCAGAACCGCAGTCTTACCTGAGCCCGCCGCCGCGGCAACGAGCATATTGGCTCCGCCGTCAACGACAGCCCGCCATTGATCATCCGTCCACTTGGACCCTTCAGGCTTTGATGGAAGGGGTTGATCCTGGCTAACGCTATCCGCTTGTGTGGCAATGAGATCCGCTGCCTGTTCCCGCTCCGACAGGGGCTCGACTGCTATTGGATTATTGTGCTGTGTCATGTGAGTTCACTCCTTCCTGTATCTTGATCCATGCCTCATCCTTGCTAAGGCGCGGCAATTGATTGTATTGATTGCCTTCTATCAGCTCATCGAACTGACATACAGGCTTATAAGAACAGAAGTCACACGCCTTGCTCGTACCCATCCGATACGGTTCAATCCCAACATCACCGTTCGTGATGCGCGTGCCGATCTGTTGAATGACTTGACGCGCTGTCGTCCGCAGCGTATCCCACTGCTCCTTCGTCGCAACACTGGCGTTGCTGTAGAAGGTGCCGTCCTGCTTGACGGCAACAGGGAGAATGTCGGAGTACCCTTTTTCAAGCGGCGCGTCCATCTTGGCGACAGCTTCTCGGTCAGCCAGTACAAGCCCCTTCATCTTAAACTTCTTCAATAGCTGCTCTGCTGCCTGATCAGCAGGCATTCCGTTCGCAGCAGCTAGTAATGGATTATGCACATGGAAATACAGCGTCCCCGCAGGTAAAGCTTCTTGACCGATCCACTCCTCTGCATTGGACAGTAGTACATCAAGATAGGTGAGCATCTGCAGCGACAAGCCGTAATACACCTCATGCAGCTTCAGATCAGTCGCGCTCGATTTATAATCGATGACGCGCAGCAGAATGCCTTGATCGCCATCCGCGCAATCCACGCGGTCAATACGGCCGACAATCTCCATCGTGCAACCATTCTGCAGCGTAAAGCGCAGCGGTGGAAGCGGCTTGTCCGGCCCGAAGTCCATCTCGAGCGCAAGCGGCTCGAATTCCCCGCGCTTCGAATGCTCGCCGATAACTACCGCAGCTCGCTCCACGATCTGTTTAAGCTTGCGAGAGATGTGCTGATAGCGCTTCGTGCTAAGCAATATTTCACCCTGCAAGCGAGGAGCCAGCAGGTCGACGATACGGTCAGCTTCTGCTCGGCATTCCGCAGGTGTCAACGCTGCCCATGTACGACCGTCATCCTTGATATCAGTGGCGAAACGGCTTAAGGCCGCGTGGAACAGCTGTCCGATATCAGGCGCCTCCAGCCGATACATCTGGCGCTCCTTCAACTTCAGTCCGTGCGACGCAAAGTGTGAGAACGGACACGCCACGAAACGTTCCATCCGAGACACACTCGTTCGCAGATTGCGTCCATACAGCTTGCGGCTCGTCTCTGCATCCAAGCTCAGCACTTGGTTGCGATATTCCAGCGAGCCGATTAGCGTTCGCAATCGATCATGCCATACGGGCTGCCGTTGAAACCAATTGTATACGTCCCACCACAGCGGATCGATCTCCCGGCCGCGCTTCCATTCACGCAATTGCGCAATCAGATGCCGAAGCGCAGCTTCTGGATGGGCCACATATTCAAGCTGAAGCTCTGTATTCATAAATTCATTCGGCTCCGCCATGATCAGCTGCTCTTGAACATGCGGGAACATCGTACGCACCATGCGAACAACTTCGGACGGCAATAGAGATTTGCCTTCTTCATCCGCTAGCGCATAGCTGACCCATAGGCTCTGACTTGGAGCCGTTAAGGCATTATAGATTAAGAAGCGCTCGTCCAGCAGCTTGCGGCGAATGCCGGGAGCCATCTCGAGTCCCATATCCATTAGCGTATCGCGCTCGTTCTCTGTCAATACGCCATCCTCCAGCGGACGTGCTGGAATGACTCCGTCGTTAACACCTAACATGTAAAGATGCTGGATCTGACCCGAACGGGAGCGATCCATCGACGCAATCAGCACCTGATCCAGAGCAGCTGGAACAAGAGCGAGCTGGATACTTTCCAGACCGGTCTCCAGCATGCCTGCGAAGCGCTCCAGCGACATCGCTTCATCCCCAACCATTTCGACCATTTGATCCAATATGTCCATTAACGCGCCCCATATCTGACGATGCTCGCGCGCACGTTCTACCTGCCCGCTGAGCATCGCTTCAGCGCTCATCCGTTCCAGCTTGTCCGGCACCTGCAGCGACATCCAGAACTCGTATAAGCCCTCACACATGCCGCGAACATTAACTGCTCTAGATAATGCACTTTCCAATCCGCTAATTGGCTCAACAATTCGTCGTCTGCAGTCTTCTACCCATGCCGGAGCATGCTTGCGTCCAGTATCCTCATTCTCTGGCGCATCTGCTTCCAGCGATAAAGAAGGAATGTTCGGCCACGGTTTGCCATTCGTCCAGCGGTATCCTTCGATTCCGGTCGCAAGCACGATATTTTCCAGCTTATCGAAGTCCAGTCTCGTAACCGAACCATCCTCTGGAATAATAAACTCCGTCTTAACGAAGCGGAATACAGCGTCCGCCTTCCAGAATCCAAGCAGGATATCGAACGCAGCTCTAGTCATCTCCACAAATGGGTGATGCAGCACTCCACGCTTTTGATCCATAAAATGCGGTATACCCAGATCCGTAAACACGGTGCGAATAATATCGCCGTAATCCGCGATGTTGCGTACCATCACAGCCGAATCACGCCATCTTGCTTTACCGCTCTCCATCCGCCTCAGCATGTCGCGCGCGGCCGCCTCAACCTCCACACGTCGATTCACGGCGGCATGCAAAGTGATCGCGTTCTGTTGTTTCGGCTGCGCGGTAGCACCATTCCACACTTTGCGCCGCTCGTACCCTCGTTCCATATGACCAAGCAGCGGGGAGCTTATATAACGCGGCAGTTCCTGCTCTGCTTTAGGCTTCATTTTTATAATCTCGTGAACCGGAACTGATAACGTATCCGCCATCTCGCGCAGTTTAATAAACGTAGTTGCTGTCGGATGAAACAGATTGAGCTCATGAGGCTCATCTCCTTGCTCATATGCGCGATCCAATGTCAAGGCAACGTGGACTTCACGCGCATGTACCAGCAGCGCACCGATGACAGACAGCTCCTGCGGCGTAAAGCCGTGGAATCCATCAATCCAGATCTCTGCGTTGCGAATATACTCGGAGTGAACCATCTGCTCTGCCAGCCGCATCAGTACATCTTCGCCGTCAAGATAACGATCAGCGAGCTCAACTTCAAACTCCTGCATGACTCCCGTAATATCATGAAGCTTCGCTGTCAACAGCGAATGACTGCGCACGCCCTCCAGAAAGGACAACTGCTCGGCCACATCCGACGCTTGTATGCGATAGCGCTTCATCTCATCAAACAAGCTGTTCAGCTTGTCAATGAATCCGAACTGATCCGCAGCCCCCGCAAATAATGGCAGATCAGGTTTGCGACGCTGCAATATTTTGTACAGCAGCATCTTCTTGCCTTCCTCCGTGATCGGAGTCAATGCCGTTCCACCTGTCTCCTGCATAACACGGTAAGCCAAGCGGCGGAACCCCAGCACTTGTGTCCGCAGCATGCCGTCCAAGCCTTCGGAACGCACAAGCTCATGCTCGACTTGAAAGGTGCCCTGCTCGGGCATCAGCAATATAATCGGAGACCCGGTAGGCGCTTCCTGCATCTGACTGCGAATGCTGTCAAGTATATGGGCTGTCTTCCCGCTCCCTGAGCGGCCTATGATAAACGTCAATCCCATGACTTCTATATCTCCTCTCACTTTTCCCGCGATCCAAAACACTGTATATACACATCATATCCAGAACATTTACAGATCCATTGATCCAGTTCGATGCTTCATCATAACCTGCTTATCGTAAGCTCCATTATACCATGCCATTCACGAGAACACACGTTTGTAAAATGGTTGATTGTGTTATCTTGATTCTCTCTCGATTGCATGCTGCTGTCGCTTCCCCACCCGTGAGCAACCTCGACTCTGTAACTCGGTTTTTCCCCGTTATCTCACCTAATCTATGCGTTTCGCACGCTGTAACGGGGAAGAAACCTGTTTGCTCGCGCGAGCCTCCCCATTCGTGCATAGACTTGTCTCTGTAACTCGGTTTTTCCCCGTTATCGCACCTAACTTATGAGTTTCGCACGCTGTAACGGGGAAAAAGCCTGTTTGCTCGCTCTGGCCTACCCACTCGTGCGCAACCTCGTCTCTGTAACTCGGTTTTTCCCCGTTATCTCGCCTAACCTATGCGTTTCGCATGCTGTAACGGGGAAAAAACCTGTTAGCCCGCGCGAGCCTCCCCATTCGTGCATAGCCTTGTCTCTGTAACTCGGTTTTCCCCCGTTATCTCACCTCACCTATGCGTTTCGCACGCTGTAACGGGAAAAACCTGTTAGCCCGCGCGAGCCTCCCTGTCTCTGTGTAATGGCTTGTACAACTGGTACTGTACAATTAGATTCAAGCATTACATCGGCGTGGCTCATTTAGGAGCTGAGACGTCATTTAGCGATGAAAATACGG
The DNA here is from genome assembly GCF_054343325.1 of Paenibacillus marinisediminis. NCBI lineage: Bacteria > Bacillati > Bacillota > Bacilli > Caryophanales > Paenibacillaceae > Paenibacillus > Paenibacillus marinisediminis. The sequence continues at coordinate 300,694 of NZ_JBTGUH010000003.1, read as the reverse complement.
GTTGACCATTTATTGGAAGCTGTAGTATTCTTGCATGCAAGATCACACTCTCTATGGAATCAATCATGTTGCAGCCGATGCTATAGCTTTGGGATAAAGGGGGCACTCAAACATCAAAAACAATTAAACTTCCTTCCTGTTGATGAATCATCATGGTTACATTTCAGGGCAAGAATTCGCTTATATAGAAGTAAAGTCTAGCTATCGCATGCTTTATCTTACTGTTAAAAATCATTAGGAATGGAGTGACTTTGATGAAAAAGGTACTGCTACTCGGCGATTCCATACGGCTTGGCTACCAGCCTTACATTCAAGAAGGATTGAAAGGTGAAGCACAGGTATGGGGATCTCAGGATAACGGCCGCTATTCCAAATACACACTATGGGGTGTAAATCTGTGGATTAAAGAGTTTGGGATTCCTGATATCGTTCATTGGAACAACGGTCTATGGGATTTGCATCATGAGGCACCGATGGTCGAAGCCTTAACTTTGCTGGATGAATATTTAGAAAATTTAAAACGAATTATTAACGAACTGGAGCGAACTGGGGCTAAGATTATATTTGCCACTACCATTCCTGTACCACCTGATGCGACCGGCAGAAGCAATGCTGAAATAGACCGTTACAACGCTGCCGCAACTGCACTTATGCAATCAAAAAACATCGCCATTAACGATTTGAATCAATTGGTTCGAACGGATATGGAAGCTCATATCTGTGAAGATCGACTTCATCTGACGGAGCTAGGCTACAAACGATGCGCTGAACAAGCAATCGCCATGATCAGAACTTATCTATAGAAGCTTGGAATAGACATAAAGAGCAGCATTCAACGACAAACCCGCGTCGTAAACTGCTGCTCTTCATATCGAGTTATTATTTACTTCTTACTTCAAACACAGCAAACTTCAGATAGTGTCCTTCATCCACACCCGCAATCTGCGGATGATCCTTGCCTGCTGCGCGCCACTCGATCAGGCGCAGCACCTTGCCCGCATCCTGTGCAGCATCCAATATGGCTTCCATAAATTTATCCGGGCGCATATGGAACGAACAGCTTGCTGTCACTAGGTATCCACCTTCGTTAACGAGTTTCATCCCGTGCAAGTTAATATCCTTGTAGCCGCGATAAGCCCCTTCAACCGCGCTGCGTGTCTTTGCGAACGCAGGCGGATCGAGAATTACGACATCCCACGTACGTCCGCCGCCAGCCGTCAACGCCTTAGATGTATCGATCTTCTTCTTGCCTTTTCCTTCACCGCTGCCGTCTTCGCGCAGCACTTCAGCGCGCTCCGAACGCTCTTCCTGACCGCGCACCTGCTGACGCAAATAGTCAAACGCATCCGCCACAACGAATTCCACGCGATCTGTGAAGCCGTTCAATTCCACATTGCGCTTCGCACTCTGGATCGCATGATCAGAAATGTCGAGGCAGGTTACTTTTTTCGCGCCGTACTTGCAAGCATGCAAGGTGAAGCTTCCTGTATGAGCGAAGCACTCCAGCACCGTCGCGCCATCCCACCAAGGAAAGGTTACGGTCTTGCCGTTCGCGTTCATTGGCAGCTTCTCGATCACACCTGCTGCCGTCTCTACATCACGAAGCTGAATCCCGCTTCGAGCTCCCCAGCCCGTCATCAACGGCGCGATCGAAGCGCGATTCTCACGCTGATCGAAGAAATATCCCGTCTTCTGACCTTCTACAATATCGACTTCGATGAGAAGCTCGTTCTCTCTTACCTGAACATGACGCGGGCATTCACCGTACAGCACACCAGTGCGCTGCTCAAGACCTTCCCGCTCACGAATCGGCACATCGCTGCGCTCATAGATTCCCTTCGGCTGCATCACCTGCACGAGCGCCTCAACGATCGCTTCACGATGGACATCCATGCCGAGCGTGACGATCTGCACGACCAGCACATCGTCAAAACGATCTACTACTAGACCCGGCAAAAAGTCTGCTTCACCATAAACAAGACGATATGCGTTGGCACCGAGAAGGAATCGATTCCGATGCGCAAGACAGTCTTGAAATTTCTTAACAAAGAACTCCGTATTCATTTCAATATCCGGTTCATACGATACAACTCGAACCGTTATTTGAGATGCCGCGTTGTAGTAGCCTGTCGCGACGTACTTTCCTTTTTCATTCTGAACGTCCACGAGCGAGCCAGGCTCCGGCTCCCCGATAACACGTTCTATTTCTGACTGATATACCCATGGATGCGAACGCTCAATTCGCTTCTTGCGCGATTTGACGAGCACCACTGCAGGGCGCTGTGTATTGCTTTCGATAAGTTTCCCCTCCGCTCAGACTCCTGTCTGCACTCTGCCGAGCATGGCTTGTCATGGTTGTCCCATAGAGCGCATACATATGTAACAATATCTTTCCCAGTATACCTGCGTACCAGCGGTATATCTCAGCATCATATCTGTTCTTGAAGATATTTGGACAAGGAGCCTGCTATGTTTAAAGAACTGCTGCTGCCCATGTTGAGCGGCTTAACTCTATTTTTATTCGGCATGAAAACGATGGAATTTGCGCTGCACCTGTGGGCTGGTCCCTACCTTCAACGCGTGCTCCATCATTCCACCCGCACTCCGATTCGAGGCATGGTATTCAGCTCGATTATGACAGCTGCTATGCAGAGCAGCACAGCCATAACCGTCATCGCCATCGGACTCGTGAATGCCGGTCTCATGACCTTTCCACGAACGCTCGGCATCATCCTCGGAACTAACGTAGGAACAACGCTCACAACCGAGCTGATCGGGCTAAATATTAATCAATACGCCGTTCCATTGATGATTGTTGCCGCTGCCTTATGGATCTGGGGCGTCATCGCAGACGACATCGTCCCTAATCTGATTCCGCGCATACAGCATTGGTGGAAGCCGATGCAATATGCAGCTATTGCAATCGCCGGTTTCTCGTTCATCCTGCTCGGAATCGAGTGGATGAAGATGGTAAGCGAGCCGCTGCAAGCGCGCGGACTGTTCACCTGGTTCCTGGAGCGATCTCAAGTTAGCTTATTGTGGGCGCTCGCGGCAGGGATGGTCATTTCCGCCGTCGTCCACAGCAGTGCCGCTATCATCGCGCTCGCGATGGGACTGGCCGCTACCGGCGCGATGCCGGTTGAAGTCGGCATTGCCATCGTCATCGGCTCTAATGTAGGCACCTGTTTCACAGCGATCATCGCCTCCCTCGGAGGCTCTCGTAGCGGACAATTCGTTGCCTGGAGCCATGTTGCGCTTAACGTAGGCGGTGCCTTGATCTTCTATCCCCTGCTGCCGCAGCTTCATACGGTATCCTCTTGGATATCCAGCAATGAGGCGGCTCAGGTCGCCCACGCGCAAACGATCTTTAATATTGCGAGTTCTCTGCTGGCGCTCCCGCTGTGCTACCTCCCGGTGTGGAAGCGTGTCCGCTGACGATCTGTACGCCAGAGCTTGCTCCGATTCGGTTCGCGCCCGCTTTGATCATCGCCAGCACCGTTTCACGATCACGAACTCCGCCAGAGGCTTTAACCCCGATGGAAGGAGATACACTCGCGCGCATGAGACGAATGTGCTCAACCGTCGCTCCGCCTTTGCCGAAGCCGGTCGAAGTCTTCACGAAGTGCGCGCCAGCTGCTTCAGACAAGCGGCAAGCTGTTACGATCTGCTCATCTGTCAGCATGCCGGATTCTAGAATGACTTTAACAATTGCTTTGCCTTGCACCATGTTAACAACTGCACGAATGTCGTCTTCCACCAGCTTGTGATCTCCAGCCATCAATGGACCAATTTGCAGTACCATATCAATCTCTTCCGCACCGTCTTCGACAGCACGCGCAGCTTCAAACGCTTTCGATTGAGTTGAATTCGCCCCCAGCGGGAAGCCGACTACAACAGCGATCTTAACGTCTGATCCTTTGAGCAGTTCTGCACATGTTCGGACCCACACACCATTTACACATACGCTATAAAATTGATGCTCAATCGCTTCCTTGCACAATTGCTCAATCTGCGCCCGATTCGCATCTGCCTTCAACAAGGTATGGTCGATATAAGAAGCTACTGCCTTCGGTTCCATCGTTGATCATCCCTTCACATTCAATTGTAATCGTTCGAATGCTTGTCGAACGATGCTATCATTGTTATCATACCCGAATTCCGTCTGTTGTTTCCATGCTTCTTCCGGCGTGAACCAGCTTACACCGCGTATTTCTTCAACCTGCGCCTGCAGATCGCCGCCCTCAGCTTCTACCAGATAGTAGTGAACCTCTTTATCTACTGTGCCGTATTCAGGATGTACATACTCATACCGAATGACATCGATCGGCGCGATAATGCGGCCGCGAATGCCTGTTTCTTCTACGATCTCACGGAGCGCCGTCTCCTCCACAGTCTCTCCTGCTTCCATCTTACCTTTTGCAAGCGACACTTTGCCGTAACGATCCTGAATCAACTGAATCTCGACAGCACCTTCTCTTTCACGATAAACGACACCACCTGCTGATATTTCCTTCCGATTCATTCCGAATACCTCCTATCATTGATATGTATATCGTAACCGAACAGAAAGAGGATTTCATCAAGTCTCTCACAAGACAGCTGAAATCCTCCCCTTATGATTACATATTAACAGCTTGGTCCATGCTCGAATCGAGAACACGCACAAGTACGCCGCGATTCTCATTAACGCCTGCCTCGGTTATCTTCACGCGGCACAGCTTGCCGACCAGCGACTCGTCGCCTTCAAACATGACCTGCAAATAGTTGTCGGAGTGTCCCATTACATAGCCGGCTGGCAATGTTCCCTTGGAATTGCGTTCTGGAATGACATCCAGCACTTCTCCTACAAAATGCTTCGCATAAGCGAGCTGCATCGTTTCGGAAAGCTCAATCAGCTCCTGAACATGCGCATGCTTCAGATCTTCATCTACCTGATCTTCCATACGTGCTGCAGGTGTACCTGTACGCTTCGAATATGGGAATACGTGCATTTCAGAGAAGCCGACACGTTTCATATACTCATAGCTCTCGCGGAACAACTCTTCCGTTTCACCTGGGAATCCGACGATAACATCAGTCGTAATCGCCACATCCGGCATCGCTTCACGAATGCGCGCCAATTTCTCTGCAAATTCTGCAGTCGTATACTTGCGGCGCATCCGCTTCAGCACTTCATCCGTCCCCGCTTGCAGCGGAATATGAAGATGGCGGCACATCTTCGAAGACTTGTTCAGCACCTCGATCATGCGGTCGTCAATCTGGCTTGCTTCAATCGAGCTGATACGAACGCGCTCCAAACCTTCAATCTTGTCGAGATCCCAGAGAAGATCCGTCAAATCATAATTCTCGAGATCATCTCCGTATCCGCCAGTGTGAATACCAGTCAAGACGATCTCCTTGTAGCCAGCAGCGACTAATTGTCGCGCCTGCTTAAGGACGCTCTCCGGTTCACGGCTGCGAGACAAGCCGCGCGACCAAGGGATGATGCAGAAGGTGCAGAAGTTGTTGCAGCCTTCTTGAATCTTCAGGAACGCACGCGTATGCTCCGCAAAATCTGGTACATCCAGCTCTTCAAACGCACGCGTCTTCATAATGTTGCGCACGGCATTAATCGGTTGACGTTCAGCTTGAAGCTGTACGACATATTCCATAAGCTTATCGCGATCCTGAGTGCCAATTACGAGATCGACACCTGGAATGTCCATAATCTCAGCTGGAGAAGTTTGAGCGTAGCAGCCAGTAACCGCGACGATCGCGTCAGGATTGCGTCGCACTGCACGGCGAATGATCTGTCGGCTCTTCTTATCTCCTGTATTGGTAACCGTACATGTATTGATGACATATACGTCCGCTGTTTGTTCAAAGTCGACCTGCTCATAGCCAGATTGCTTGAACAACTGCCACATGGCTTCTGTATCAACGAAGTTAACTTTACAACCTAATGTATAAAATGCTACTGATGGCATTTGTTCACACTCCCCCCATTTCTCCAGATTCGTACAGCAAGCAAGCGAGTGCCAGCATGCCTGCTGTTTCGGCACGGAGAATGCGTCGACCGAGGCCAACGCATATTGCGCCTGCTGCTGTTATTTCTTCTACCTCGCGCGGTGCGAACCCTCCCTCCGGTCCAACGACGATCAGCACGCGGCAATCACGCGCTTCTGCCTTGCGTTCAGCGACGAACGGCGCCGCCACATCGCGCAGCATCGTCCCTCGCTCATCCTCATAGCAGAACAGCACTAGATCGAACTGCGCAGTTTCTTGCAGCAGCTGCTTCCAGCTCATGCAAGCATCGATAACAGGTACGCGATTGCGGTGCGACTGCTCAGCCGCTTCCTTCGCGATCTTGCTCCAACGCTCAATACGCTTGGCTTCCTTCTTCGCATCGTACTGCACGACTGTTCGTTCAGAGATGAACGGAATGAAGCCAGCCGCTCCAATCTCTGTGCATTTCTGAATAATAAGCTCCATCTTATCGCCCTTCGGCAAGCTCTGGGCAATGACGACATGATAGGCAGGCTCTCGGTCCCATGCCTTTATTTCGACGATTCGCGCTTTGACCATCTGATCCTCGAAGGAATCCAATTCTACCAGCGCTTCGCGCGTTTCCCCATCACTGACGAGAAACTTCTCGCCCGGCTTGGCGCGCATCACATTTTTCAAATGATGGGCATCTTGTCCCGTTATCTCAATCCCATGCTCTCCGAACTGCTCGGGAGCAACAAAGTATTTTTGCATCGTAATCAACATTCCTCATCATACACGTTTTGCGCTGCTATCGCTACCATTGACATCTTTTTTCCAATTATAATTATTATCCACCGACCAAGAAATAAGCAGCCTTGCTGAAATTCATGTAGATCGGTTGTATAAGACTGAACAGCGGATCAAGCGTAACACTACGTAATGGCGGTATAAACACAATTAACATAAAGATGAAAATAGACCATTGCTCAAACTGTGCCAGCTTAGCTCGAATGCGGCGCGGCGCCAAGTCTTCGATAATACGATAACCATCCAGCGGCGGCAGCGGAATTAAGTTAAACAGAAACAGCAAGATATTGTATGAGATAAAGTAAGTAAAGAATATATCCAACGCTTGCATCGGTCGGGTCATGGCAGTGAAGTCAATCCAGCCAAACTTCAAACAGATATGAAGCAGCAGCACCCCAAAAAAGGCCATCACCAGATTGCTAAGCGGTCCTGCCGCCGATACGACGATACTCATCCAACGCTCGTTCTTGAAATTCGAGCGATTCACAGGAACAGGCTTGGCCCAACCGAACCCTGCGATCACGAACAAGAGCGTACCGAATACATCCAGATGCTTCGCCGGATTCAACGTCACGCGCCCGAGCATCTTCGCTGTCGGATCGCCAAACTTCCAAGCGAAGAAGGCATGTGCGAACTCATGCACCGTAAACGAGATCATAAGAACAAGCAGCAAGAAAGGGAGCGTTTCTAAGGGGACGGCCAAAAAGCGATCCAAATTATCCATAATGTCAACCCCTCCTATTATGGTTTACGAGCAATGAATGCTACCCAATTCTCTTCGCGCAGCGTCTCTTCCATGATGAAGCCATGCTCCACCAGAGCATCATGCACAAGCTGTTCTTTGTTGTTGTAGATTCCAGACGTAATATAAACACCGCCCGATTGGAGCGCAGCGTAGACATCATCAATGAACAGAACGATAATCTCCGCTAAGATGTTAGCTACCACGATCTTTACAGGCAACTGCACGCCAAGTCCAGCTTCTGCGCTGTTCTCGCTAGTGTTCAAGATATGCAATAGATCGCCCTCGTGAACGGTTATCGAATCTTTCAATTGGTTTAACTCGACGTTAGTAGAAGCACTTGCTACAGCTACTGGATCGAGATCAATCGCTAATACATGGCGAGCGCCGAGAAGCATAGATCCAATCGCGAGCACGCCTGAGCCTGTACCTACGTCGATGACGTCCTCTCCGCCTTGAATAACGGATTCCAACGCCTTTAAGCATAAGGAGGTCGTTGGATGGGTTCCGGTTCCGAACGCCATGCCTGGATCGATCTCAATGATGCGCTCATCCTCGGATTGCGCCGTATACGATTCCCATGTCGGTTTAATCGTCAAACGATCCGTAATGCGCATCGGCTTAAAATACTGCTTCCATGCAGATGACCAGTCGTCCTCGTTCACCGTACGCCAGCTCAATCTGCCTTCGCCTGGATCAATATCATAGGTGCGAAGCTCCTCTATACGCTCCTTGATCTCGGCCTCGATCGCTGCTAGATCGGAGCCGTCTGAGAAGTAGCCCTGCATCACTGCATGACCTTCCGGGATATCATTTAGAGGCGCATCGTATAATTCTCCATATGTCGTATCACGCTGTTTATTCAGCGTACCTGATTCTTCAATACTCACACCGCCGGCTCCCGCTTCAAGGAGAAAGTTAGAGATCATCTCCGTCGCTTCTTCCGTCGTATGTATCGTTAATTCATGCCAATGCACGTGTGCATCCCCCTTCATCACTATAACCTATTCTCTGTGACGCCTCTAGACGCAGACGTACCCACATCCTTACTATTGTACACAAAAAACAAACTCCTTACAACGACAGGAGTTGGCATACCTAGCCTCCATCCAGCCGTGCAATGAGTTTGTACTGTACAAGCTTATCTGCTACCACTGTCCAGTATGTTCCGTAATGATAGCCTGCGCTATCGGCAGCATTCCAGCAGGTACATCTGCATGCAGAATATAGCCACTCGCAGAAGCCCCTGTGTCTTCCGTCATCTCTACATGCGGAATCCGCAAGGCCTGCAGCTTTCTCTCGCAAGTCCTCGCTTCGTCAACGCCCGCAAATCTCGCTTCGAAGTAACTCATTTCTGCTCCGCGCGCGCATCCGCCGACTCTGCACGTTTCAATGCGATCAGGTCTTCCGCGTCAGCAAGCTCTGGTGAAAACTCAACATCTTCCGCTTTCCCAATAGGCAATCGCCCCGCCGCCGGCTGGCCCTTCAAACCTGCTTGTGATGGAAGATCTTGTTTTGGTCTGTTCATCGCTTAAGAATACCTCCTTCATGTATGTTCTGAGTTACTTTGTGTTGTTCTGTTCTTTTTATTCTTAACTATAGGGTTGTCCTCAATCATCACGAATACTTGCTGCATACTCCAAGGTTTTGCCTACGAGCGGAAAGGGAATACTTCTTGTATTCGTCAAATAGATGCTGGAAGGGGATCACTATGGTTTTTATCATATCGACTATCATCATACTAGGCTTCGTAATCTGGGGATTTCTAGCGCCTCAAGGCTTAGCTGACGCTGCAGCTAATGCGCTTGCCTTTACAGCTAGTCGCTTCGGCTGGTTCTATCTCATTACTGCGTTGATCGTGCTGGTCTATATGCTATATCTCGCATTCAGCAAATATGGGTCAATTCGGTTAGGAGATGACGATGACGATCCAGAATATTCGAATGTATCTTGGTTTGCCATGCTATTTAGTGCGGGAATGGGAATAGGGCTCGTCTTCTGGGGAGTTGCTGAACCGATAAGCCATTTTATGAATCCGCCTGAAGCTGAGCCCTTCACCGTCGAAGCGGCGCGAACTGCTATGCGCTACTCCTTTTTTCATTGGGGACTGCATCCTTGGGGCATATATTCGCTCGTTTCACTGGCACTCGCCTATTTTACATTCCGCAAAGGCTATAGAGGATTGATAAGCTCAACCTTCCAGCCGCTGCTCGGCGACCGTATCAACGGACCCATTGGCAAAATGATCGACATATTAGCCGTTATCGCAACAGCCTTCGGAGTAGCTACTTCACTTGGTCTCGGAGCGATGCAGATCAATGGCGGACTAACGTATGTATTCGGCATTCCGAGCAATATAGTGGTTCAGCTCTGCATTATAACCGTAGTAACTATCCTGTTCCTGATATCCTCTATATCAGGATTGGACAAAGGGATTCGGCTCCTGTCCAATATCAATCTTATCATTGCCGTTGGATTGCTGCTCATCACGCTGCTGTTAGGCCCAACCTCGTTCATTTTTGATATGTTCACAACTACGCTTGGAACGTACCTGCAAGAGATTATACAGATGAGCTTGCGCCTGACTCCCTTTGCCGATGATCTATGGATCGCGCAGTGGACCCTGTTCTATTGGGCATGGTGGATCGCATGGGCTCCATTCGTCGGCTCCTTCATTGCACGCGTGTCTCGCGGACGAACGATTAAGGAATTCATACTCGGAACACTGCTGCTGCCGAGCGGCTTTAGCTTCGTATGGTTCGCTGTATTCGGCTCCACAGCGCTATATCTGGAGGTATTTCAGAAGGTCCCTATCGTAGAAGCTGTCAAGCGCGATCTGACATCTGCTTTATTCGTTACACTAGAGCAGCTGCCGGCTGGTACGATGCTTTCGATTCTCGCGATTGCTCTGATCGTCACCTTCTTTATAACATCCGCTGATTCAGCCACCTTCGTGCTCGGCATGATGTCCTCACAAGGCAATCCGAATCCAAGCACGGCGATTAAGCTGACATGGGGCATCTTTACATCCCTAATCGCTTCCGTACTATTACTGAGCGGCGGCCTTGATGCATTGCAGACCGCATCGATTATGACTGCGCTGCCGTTCGCTGTCATCCTGCTCTGCATGATTGTCTCGCTCTCCCGTGCGCTGCGGGAAGAAGATCGAGAACGACGCAAGAAGGAGAAGATACGTCGCAAGCAGCTGGAGCGATTATTGCTGGAACGCGAAGATCAACAACAGATGTGAGGCGTTATATGAGAAAGAGGAAGTCCTACGTCATAAACATGACAGTAGAACTTCCTCTTATCTTGTTATTCGCCTCGGAAAGCACGCTTCATGCGTTCAAAGAAAGATTGCTCATGAGCGCCATTCGTTGCTTCGCCGCCAAGAGCCGCATATTGACGCAGCGCTTCCTTCTGCTCTTCGTTCAGCTTAGTCGGTGTAACGACGATAACCTTAACATGTTGATCGCCATAGCCATTGCCGCGCAGATGAGGAACACCCTTGCCGCGCAAGCGGAATTGCGTACCTGTCTGCGTGCCTGCAGGAATCTTCAGCTTCACTTTATCGTGCAGCGTCGGAATTTCCAGCTCATCACCAAGCGCAGCTTGAGCAAAGGTTAGCGGCACCTCGCAATAGATATCATCATCTTCGCGTTGGAAGAATTCATGCGGCTTCACTCGAATAACAATATATAAATCGCCAGCAGGACCTCCACGCTGACCGCTTTCGCCTTCACCGTTCATCCGCAATTGTGCGCCGTCGAATGCGCCTGCAGGAATCTTAACATGAATCTTGCGGTTCTTCTTCACAGTACCTGAGCCGTGACATGTGCCGCACTTTTCACGAATAATCTTCCCTTTACCTTGACAAGTCGAACAAGCGCGTCGATTGACCATACGTCCAAATGGCGTATTTTGCTCAACCTGCTGTTGACCGCTGCCATGACAAGTTGAACATGTCTCCGGCTTCGTACCTGGCTTAGCACCGCTGCCGAAGCAAGTATCGCACTGTTCCGTACGCGGAATCGTGATGTCCTTCTCGACACCGAACGCCGCTTCCTTGAATTCGACCGACATCGTATACTGCAGATCTCCTCCGCGCTGCGGAGCGTTCGGATCGCGACGGCCGCCGCCACCACCGCCGAAGAACATATCGAATATATCTCCGAATCCGCCGAAGTCGCCGGAGAATCCGCCGCCTCCCATACCTTGATTCGGATCCACGTGGCCGTATTGGTCATACATCGCACGCTTCTGACCATCGCTTAGGACGTCATAAGCTTCTTTTACTTCTTTAAATTTATCTTCAGCATCCGCAGCTTTATTGACATCCGGATGATATTGGCGAGCAAGCTTACGATACGCTTTCTTGATCTCATCATCGTTCGCGCTCTTGCCTACGCCAAGCACTTCATAATAATCGCGCTTATCTGCCACTGTTCCACCTCTCTCTCCATATCTCTATGCCAGACAAAAGGAAAGTCAAAGCCGAGTATGATCCCGGCTTTGACTATTACGGCGACGCTTATTTCTTATCTTCGTCTACGACTTCGTAGTCCGCGTCAACCACATTGTCTTTCTTAGGCGCGCCTTCAGCTGCGCCTTGCTCTGCTTGTTGTGCTTGAGCAGCCTGCTCATACAGCTTTACGGACAGCTGCTGAACAACTTCCATCAGCTCGTCAGTTGCCGCTTTAATCTCGTCAACATTATCGCCTTCAAGCGCTTTTTTCACTTTTTCTTTAGCTGCATTAGCCTTTTCAACTTCTGCCGCATCAGCCTTGTCTCCAAGATCCTTCAGCGTCTTCTCCGTTGTATATATCATTTGGTCGGCGCTGTTCTTCACTTCGACCATTTCTTTACGTTTGTTGTCTTCTTCCGCATGCAGCTCAGCTTCCTTCATCATGCGGTCGATTTCTTCATCCGTCAAACCGGAGGAAGAAGTGATTGTGATGTTCTGGCTCTTGCCTGTTCCTTTATCAAGAGCAGAAACCTTAACGATACCGTTCGCGTCAATATCGAAGGATACTTCGATTTGCGGTACACCGCGTGGAGCCGGTGGAATGTCGGACAGGATAAAGCGGCCAAGCGTTTTGTTGCCGGAAGCCATCGAACGCTCACCCTGCAGGACGTGGATTTCTACGCTAGTTTGGCTGTCCGCGTATGTCGAGAACACTTGTGATTTCTGTGTAGGAATCGTAGTGTTGCGTTCGATCATCTTCGTGAATACACCGCCTGCTGTCTCGATACCGAGGGAAAGAGGTGTAACATCAAGAAGAACGACGTCTTTCACATCACCAGTCAAGACACCTGCTTGAACAGCAGCGCCAAGCGCTACAACTTCGTCAGGGTTAACACCTTTATATGGATCTTTACCAGTCAGCTTCTTGATTGCTTCTTGAACAGCCGGAATACGAGTGGATCCGCCGACAAGGACGATCTTATCGATTTCAGATGGTGTTAAGCCAGCATCCTGCATCGCTTGACGAGTTGGTCCAAGCGTGCGTTCAACCAAATGATGAGTAAGCTCGTCAAATTTAGCTCGAGTCAAGTTCATTTCCAAGTGCTGAGGTACGCCGTCTACTACAGTAATGAACGGAAGGCTGATTGTTGCCGTCAATACGCCGGACAATTCTTTCTTCGCCTTCTCTGCAGCATCCTTCAGACGTTGTACAGCAGCTTTATCTTTGCTCAGGTCAATGCCGTTCTCTTTCTTGAACTCTTGAACCAAGTATTCCATAACCACATCGTCAAAGTCGTCGCCGCCAAGACGGTTGTCGCCGCTTGTCGCTTTAACTTCGAAGAAGCCGTCGCCAAGCTCAAGAATGGATACGTCGAATGTACCGCCGCCCAAGTCATATACGAGGATCGTGTGGTCTTCACCTTTGTCAGCGCCGTAAGCCAACGCTGCCGCAGTTGGTTCGTTCACGATACGCAGCACTTCAAGACCAGCAATCTTACCAGCATCTTTAGTCGCTTGGCGTTGGGAGTCGTTGAAGTAAGCAGGAACGGTAATAACCGCTTGCGTTACCGGTTGTCCCAAGTACGCCTCCGCATCGGACTTCAACTTTTGAAGAATCATGGCAGAAATCTCTTGTGGAGAATACGCCTTGCCTTCAATAGTTTCCGTATGGCCAGTACCCATATGACGCTTGATAGAGCTGATCGTACGATCAGGGTTCGTGATCGCTTGACGCTTCGCTGTTTCACCGACGATGCGTTCACCGTCTTTCTTGAAGCCTACAACGGATGGAGTTGTACGCGCACCCTCTGGGTTAGGAATAACGACCGCTTCGCCGCCTTCCATAACTGCAACGCAAGAGTTAGTTGTACCTAAGTCAATACCAATTACTTTGCTCATGAAACTAGAGCCTCCTTAATTATTTAACATGTTATATGTTAGGGTTAGATTCTCAATCGGTTATGCTTGCTTATTACATACTTACTTTAACCATAGCTGGACGCAGAACTCGGTCCTTCAACATATAACCCTTCTGCACTTCCTCTACTACGAAGCCTTCTTCATACTCATCAGATTCCACCTGCATAATCGCTTGGTGAAACTCTGGGTTAAACGGCTGACCGACAGCGTTCATCGCGGTCACACCTTCTTGCTCCAATACTTGCTGGAACTGGCGATATATCATATCGACACCCTTGGCAAATGACCCTTGATCGCCTTCCGCCACGTCTGCCGCTAATGCGCGTTCTAAGTTATCCAGCACGGGTACCAGCTCGGTTACAAGCTTCGTGGATGCATACTTCGCGAGATCTTCCTTCTCCTTCATCGTGCGGCGACGGTAATTGTCAAAGTCCGCTTGCACGCGCAAATAGCGTTGGTAGTTCTCATCGGCCAATGCTTTTGCAGCATCGAGTTCGGCTCCAGCAGCATCAACTTGTGCTTCTCCAGCTGGTTGATCGTCTGTGATCACTTCTTCCATGATTGGAGTTTCTTCATTCACAGCTTCGTTGGACTGGATATCTTGTTGTTCTGATTTCAAACTTCTTCACCTCCCCTAAATAGTTAACAATCATTGCGATCTATATGAATAGATGCTTTCTTACATCTTCATACATCTTCTCTCATCTTGATCACGGTGTGGATGCGAAGCACAGCCGCAGCCACTTCTCCCGCGGCGGCCAAGGCATGCAGCTTGACTGGCGCCGGATCCATGATGCCGGCATTCCGCATATCCATTAAGCCGCCGCTGTCGCAATTGATGCCGATCGAGCTTGAGCTCGACTGGATCATGGCAGAACGCGCTTCCTCGAGCTTCTCGAGCGGGTTGAAGCCGGCGTTCAGCACCATCTGCGCCATCGGCTTGCGCAGCGCTTCGGCCACCGCCGCGATGCCGAACGCCTCCATGCCGCGTACCGTATCGCGCACGCGCTCGAGCGCGTACGATACGGCGAGCTCGGCGGAGCCGCCGCCCGGCAGCACGCCGCCGCGAATGGCGGCTTGCATCGCTGCCGCCGCGTCGCCCGCGATGCGCGCGCGCTCGCCGACGACTTCGCGCGTGCTGGCCCCAACAAGCAGGGTCACCTGCTTGTTGGGGTTGCCGCGCTGCGCGGAGTCGCTCGCGCACGGCGGCGCGTACAGCCGCACGCGCTCGAGGCGCTCGTCGTAGCGCACGCCGGCGGCGCTGCCGAGCATCTCGGCGAGCGCAGCGGGCGGCTTCGCCAGCGCCGCGCGCTTGAGCGGCCGCGCGCCTGTCATGCGCGCCACGCGCTTAACGTCCTCGCGGCTCACTCGCTGTACGACCATCATATCATGGTCGAGACAGAATTGTTCCGCATCGGGATGTATGCCGCGCTCCAGCACGATCAAGCCGACGTTCAGCTCCTTCAGCACATCCAAATGGCCGATGAAGCTCTCACGCAACATCATATAGCGCTGGAAGCCCGCTTCCGTCGTTAGAATCTGCTCATCCAATTGCTCTGGCTCCAGTGCATCCTGGAGTACGAGCACGCGGCAGCTTCCGCGTTCAGACAGCCACTCGCGATGCAGCGGCATCTGCTTAAGCAGCAGTCCTTCGAACCATTCGTTGCTCGCCTTCTCATGAGCAACGATAGATTCCGCAAATCGATAGCTTGGATCCAGCATACGAGCCCAACCCACCGCGCGTCCAGCTTCAAGCACAAGCTGCACGATATCAATCTGTTCTCTGCCAGCTATATGTACAACTTGACGCAACCGCGGGTCGTCCCAGCCTTCCAGCTGCTCGGCCCGCTCCTGCAGTCTAGCTCTCGCCTCATCTACGCCTTGCATAATGCCCGCAACTACCTTAGCAGCTGGCACGCCGCGCAGCACCTGATCCAACCCGGCTTGTACTAGCGCACCAGCTATTACAGTGGCGGTCGTCGTTCCATCGCCAATCTCTTGCTGCTGCGCTCGCGCCACTTGAATGACAAGCCGCGCGATGGGATGACTGACGTCCATCATATCCAAGATCGTCACGCCGTCATTCGTAATCACGACGTCGCCCTGCGGTCCTACCAGCATCACATCAAGACCCTTCGGCCCTAAGGTGCCTTCCACCGCGGAGCAGAGCGCGCGCACCGCTTGCGCATTATTCTGGAGCGTCGCAAACCGCTCATCGCTTTCTTGCCAACTATTCGCACCTTGAGACATGGCGACGCCCCTCCTTTATCAGAACATAGCCTTTCGGCTTAACCCTTCACGCTACTTATGCCATCGCTGTAAATAAGCGGCTAACTGCGCGGATACATGATGCATCATATTCATGACCTTCGCATAGTCCATTCTTGTCGGACCCAGCAGTCCGATCGTGCCAAGCGGCGTACCGTCAAACGAATACGTTGCAGTAATCAAGCTGCAGTTTGCTATTGCTTCATGAGCATTTTCATTACCAATGCGCACTTGAACACCTGTCGACGCTTCCCCCATCACCTTAATCAAGGTCGGCGTCTCTTCCAGGAGGTCCCAGATCGTCTTAATCTTATCGACATCCTTGAATTCCGGCTGAGACAGCATGTTTGTCGTACCGCTCAAATATATTTCACGATGATCTTCATCACCGCTCAACATATTCTCAATGAGGGCAACCATCTCTTGCGCATGAGCCACATACTTCGATAATTCCTGCCCGACCTCTGTGTAGAGCTGCGCACGCAGCTGAATAAGTGGAGTACCTGTCAGCTTCGCATTCAAGATGTTGACGACCTTCTCCAGCTCACTTGCTGAAACACCCGGCGGAATTGGAACCGTCTTATTCTCTACATGGCCCGTGCTCGTCACGATAATCGCAACTGCTGTATTCTCATCAAGCGGCAGCAGCTGAAAATGGCGCAGCGACGTGTTGAACATCTCTGGTCCAAGCGCAATTGAGGTATAGTTCGTCAACTGCGCCAACACACTGGACGTATGCTGGACAACCTGTTCCATTGCTGTTATTTTTTCCGCAAACATCGATTTGAGTCGTTTCACTTCTTCTGCTGACAAATTGTCCAGGCGAACCAGATGATCTACATAGTAACGGTAGCCCTTCTGAGAAGGAATGCGGCCTGCCGACGTGTGCGGCTGTTCCAAATATCCGAGTTCTTCCAAATCCGCCATCTCGTTGCGGATCGTAGCAGGACTGTAGCCTACATCTCCCCGCTTGGAGATCGTTCTCGAGCCTACAGGTTCAGCAGAGCTGATGTAATCATCTATAATCGCTGTCAATATAAGTCGTTGGCGCTCCGTCAACATGTGCATCCCTCCTCTGATAAGTAACTTGCCATATGTCAATCGCACTGCCCATTTGCCGAAACGCTCGAAACACTCATGTAACGATATAAACAGGCTGCACCCTAACTGCTCATCAGCGAGCATCGGGGCAACCATCATTTCGAAGATCATTAGCACTCATCTCAAACGAGTGCTAACCAGTAATACAAAAATACCAAACGGACGAGATGATTGTCAAGTCAGTTCGGTACTTTAAGCACCTCGGAAATGATCCAAAGGGTTATACGACGCTAATCATGGCAATAGATAAAGTATAAATTTCAATACTTGTACTGGATTAGGATGATGACAACTGAACCCTATTATTGAGATCACGTTAAGATCTATACTGGCATTCGGCGTTATGATGGTAATCACTCGATTACTTGGCAAAGCGACCATCACCCAAATGACCTATCACGACTTCGTAGCTGCTATTACACTGGGCGCTATAACCGGGAACCTCGCTTTTAATATAAAAATGAGCATGTGGCAGCTGCTGATTGCATTAATCGTATATAGTGGAATTGCATATGTATTAATGCGCTTGGCTATGAGCAGCAGACCTATTCGCAAATGGGTCTCTGGTCAGCCCACTGTCCTTATCCAAGAAGGAAAAATTTTAGAGAACAATATGCGCAATCTGAAGTTTACTCTAGATACGTTGAACCAAGAGCTAAGAGAGAAAAACATATTCAACATCGAGGAAGTTGAATATGCCGTGCTGGAGTTGAACGGAAAAGTCTCAGTACTAAGGAAGCAGGAATACCTCCCCGTGTTACGTAAAGATCTAAACTTGCCGAGCAATACGAAGCAGTTGTTTCCAATCGAGCTGATCATGGACGGTGTCATCATTGAAGACAATCTGCAAGTGAACCACATCGACATAGCCTGGCTGCTCAAGCAAGTTAAGAAGCAAGGCCTGTCTGTCGAAGAAGTTAACTATGCGGTAAAAAGCTCAAACGGACATATATATTTCGATCCATACAAGGACAAGATCTCTCATACAGTAGACAAGGAATAATGCTTCATCCGATAAGAAAAAGGGCTTCCTATCGTCATGGACATGACCAATAAGGGGAGCCCCTATTCAAGCAATTCCGTTATCTCCGATATGCTTGATCATAATGGAAGCGTCAGTTCAGAACTTTAAGCACTGCTATCTCGTCACAAGCGTGACGTTTGTTGCAGTACACACAATCCTTCCACACTTTCTCCGGAAAGATCTCCTTCTCAACGACTTCAAAGCCATTCTTCTCAAAGAAGCCTACCGCATACGTTAGTGCCATTAAACGCGGAACCTTGCGCTCACGCGCCAATTCCAACAATTCATCGATGATGAGTGTGCCGATGCCCTGACCTTTATATTCCGGCGAAATGCCTAATGAGCGAATCTCAACGAGATCTGACCCCAAATGGCAGAGAGAGCCGCAGCCGATTAACTGTCCATCCTGCTCAGCTACTATAAAATGTTCGAGCTGATCCAACAACATCTCACGTGTCCGCGGGAGCATAATGGATTGTTCCGCATAGTTTTGTATTAGTTTAAATAAAGACTCAATATCATCCTCAGTCGCTTTTCTGCATCTGGTCTGCATCATTCTGCCCCCCGCCCCAGTTGTTATGGTTTATATTGGTACAACATAATATGAATGAATATACATCAGGATGTATACATTTGCAATAGATAAAATAGAAAAAAGTTCCTAGAACAAGAGAAGGAGCCGAAACGCTATATTCAGCGCTTCGGCTCCTCTATGGGTTGTCGTACAAGATGAAGTTATATTGTGTTGTATTACTGTTTACTTATCTTGCTCCGATTCAGGGCTAGTAGATAAAGCTCCTATGAAGCTGCCAAACACATTATTGCCAAATAGAATACCCCGCTCAGTTAAGCGGTAACCATCTGCGGTTTCCTCTATCAGCTTATCGCCAACAAGCTTATTCAGCTGCTCACCAAACAGATCTTCCGGCTTCTTGCCGTCGAACTGCCGTATGAATCCTTCTCGATTGACCCCCTGCTGCATTCGCAGGCCCAGCATCATGAAGTCTTCCATAGCTTCAGCCTCATCCACCTGGAAGGCATCTATTCTCGGCAATCCTTCACTGCACGCTTTAATGTAAGGATTCACACCTTTTACGTTAATATGACGATGGCGCTGAATATAGCCATGCGCACCCGCACCGAGTCCATAATAATCCTCATTGCGCCAGTACGTCTTATTATGACGGCTATCAAAACCTGGCTTAGCGAAGTTGCTGATCTCATATTGAACGTAGCCGGCAGCCTTCATCCGCTCCATAATGAGTAGATACATATCCAGCTCTTCATCCTCGCTCGGCAGCGGCAGCTCGTTGCGATGATACATCGTGTGGAACAGTGTATTCTCCTCCACCTTCAAGCTGTAGATCGAATAATGAGGCAGATCAAGCTCCAGCGCTTTATCGAGGCTGTGCTCCATCATCGTCAGCGTCTGTTTAGGCAATCCGAACATCAGGTCGATGGACATGTTGGTGAAGCCTACCTGCCGCGCATTCTCAATGCTGCGATAGACATCATCCGTATTGTGAATACGACCTATGCCCTGAAGAAGATCGTTATTGAACGATTGCACCCCGAAGCTGATTCGGTTGACGCCTCCGTCGCGCATCACCCGCAGCTTCTCTGCATCTGTCGTTCCCGGATTAGCTTCCATGCTGAATTCAATCGATTCGTTCCAGTTAGGGAAATACTTGCGTACGGATTCGAGAAAGTACGCCATCTCATCCGGCTTCAACACGGTCGGTGTACCGCCACCGACGAAGATGGTGTCAATTGTTCCTGGCGGATGCAGCTTAACTGTATCAGCCATTTCCTGATTCAACGCATGCAAATAATCCATAACTGGCTGTCCCTTCAACACATAGGAGTTGAAGTCGCAGTAGAAGCATTTATTGGTGCAGAACGGAATATGAATATATACCGCGCGCGGTGCTTGCTGTAACGTCACACTTATCCCTCCTCCTTCTGTGATGAAATGTGATGAAAGTCATTCTCACTCTAACAAGCAGGAAATGGGGGCCTCAGCCCCCATTCACATTAGCTTATTTGGTGTCGTCTATCTTCAAGACCGCCATGAAGGCTTCTTGCGGAATCTCTACGCTTCCGACCTGCTTCATGCGCTTCTTACCTTCCTTCTGCTTCTCGAGCAGCTTCCGTTTACGCGAGATGTCACCGCCGTAACACTTGGCAAGAACGTTCTTGCGCATGGCTTTAACCGTTTCGCGGGAGATAACCTTTGTCCCGATCGAAGCTTGTATCGGCACCTCAAACATCTGACGAGGAATGAGCTCGCGAAGCTTCTCGCAGATCGCTCTGCCGCGATAGAAGGCGCGGTCGCGATGCACGATTACGGACAGCGCATCTACCTGTTCGCCGTTCAGCAGGATATCCATCTTCACGAGGTTGGAACGGCGGTAGCCGCTCAGCTCGTAGTCGAAAGAAGCATAGCCCTTCGTGCTCGATTTCAGTTGGTCGAAGAAGTCATAGACAATCTCGGACAATGGAATCTGATACGTAATCGTAACGCGAGTCGTATCCAGATACTGCATATCTACAAACTCGCCCCGTTTATTCTGACACAGCTCCATGATCGCGCCTACGAAGTCATTTGGAACGATGATTGAAGCTTTAACGAATGGCTCTTCCACATATTCAAGCTTGCCCTGTTCCGGATAGTTGGACGGATTATCGATCTGAATCGTTTCCCCATTCGTCAAGGTGACGCGATAAATAACGCTTGGCGCCGTTGTGATCAACGGAATGTTGAATTCACGCTCGATGCGCTCCTGAATGATCTCCATGTGAAGCAGACCCAAGAATCCGCAGCGGAAGCCGAAGCCAAGCGCTGTCGATGTTTCCGGTTCAAACGTAAGGGAAGCATCGTTCAGCTGCAGCTTCTCTAACGCTTCACGAAGGTCGTTATAGTCGGATGTTTCGATCGGGTATAGACCGCAGAACACCATAGGGTTAATCTTACGGTAACCCGGCAGCGGTTCCAGCGTCGGATTCTTCGCATCTGTTACCGTATCACCGACACGTGTATCGCCGACATTTTTAATACCAGCTACGATAAAGCCGACATCGCCAACATTCAATTGGTCAACCATCGTCATACGAGGCATGAATGCACCGACTTCAATTACCTCAAACGTCTTGTTCGTACCCATCATCTTAATCTTGCTGCCGGCACGAATGGCCCCGTCCACAACACGAACATATACGATTACACCTTTATAAGGATCGTAATGAGAGTCGAAGATAAGAGCTTTGAGCGGCTGATCCGGAGTTCCGGTAGGTGCAGGCACCTTCTGCACGACTTGCTCCAGTATTTCATGTATGCCGATTCCAGCCTTAGCCGAAGCAAGCACAGCATCGGACGCATCCAAGCCGATAACATCCTCTACTTCCTGCTTGACTCGATCTGGATCTGCGCTCGGCAGGTCGATCTTGTTGATGACCGGGATAATCTCAAGATTGTTATCTAACGCCAGATAAACGTTTGCCAAGGTCTGTGCTTCAATCCCTTGGGCAGCATCCACCACGAGCAAGGCTCCTTCGCAAGCAGCCAAGCTTCGAGATACCTCATAGGTGAAATCGACGTGTCCTGGTGTATCAATCAGATTCAAGATATACTCTTCACCGTCATCCGCCTTATAGTTCAAGCGAACGGCTTGAAGCTTAATGGTAATGCCTCTCTCACGTTCCAGGTCCATCGTGTCAAGCACTTGGGCTTGCATTTCTCGATTGGACAGCGCTCCAGTATACTCCAATATACGATCGGCTAACGTAGATTTACC
Source organism: Paenibacillus marinisediminis (assembly GCF_054343325.1). Classification (NCBI taxonomy): domain Bacteria; kingdom Bacillati; phylum Bacillota; class Bacilli; order Caryophanales; family Paenibacillaceae; genus Paenibacillus; species Paenibacillus marinisediminis. The sequence continues at coordinate 278,606 of NZ_JBTGUH010000003.1, read as the reverse complement.
ATGGTCAATATGTGCAATGATGCAAAAGTTGCGAATCTTCTTCTGTCGCGACAGCAGTTCTGTCATTCGTAATTCATACCCCCACTACTGAGCCAATATTCAATTTATCTATTATACCGAAAATAACTCCCTCCATCAATGGCAAGGGCACACCACTACATAAATCTAATGGCGTGCCCAATTATTATGTATCAAAATAGTCCGCTAAACAACCCCACAACCGCTTTCATCCCCGCTTCCGACAGCTGAGAGAGCATACCAGCCGCCTTATCTGCCAATTGATTAACCGGAGCATCTTCGACCGGCTGCAGGCCAAGTGTAAGCGGTGGTTCGACTGTATGCTCTTGCTGCGGAACAGTGACATCCTCAGCCGGAACGTAACGCACCTGTTGACGGTCAACATCAATCCAGATTTCTTCCGGCCGCGCACGGTCTGCTGTCCCCCGTTTCTGATCATTCAATTCGTTTGTTATGTTCACCGTTTCCACACGATTATCTATTCGCTTGCCGGTACGATCCGCATCCATAGGACCGTACACACGCTCGATGCCTGCCTGAGTCCACTCTATTCCCACAAATATACCGACCATCAGAATGATAACGAACGCCATCATTTTAGGGGCTAGTCGTTTCATCGTTTCACACCCTCCTCACCGCTCCAGAAGCGGCATATGATCAAGCTATCCACCCGTATTCGATATTTGTTTCTGAACTGAGCCGCTCTCCAGCTTCGACAAGTCCTGTTTCTGCCCAGGCTGGTTTACGGGCTGCACGCCCTGCTTCTCATGCACCAGATCCGCAATTAGCTCGGATAGAACCTCTGCGGTTCGATAGCTTTCCTCCAAGGTGTTGTCTACCCCGCCAATCTCAACAACTACGCTGTTGGGCGATAAGGATTGGTTGTACTCCCCATTGCCTGTAGAAGCATTCTTCCCAAATATTCCCCTGGAAATTCCCGGATACTGCTTCTCCAGCTTATTATGGAGAGATGCCGCGAACTTTTCATTCTGCTTCCAGTTCGGATTGAGCTGACCGATGATAAAGTACACCTTCGCATAATCTTTGCCATTAATCGTGACCGTTGTATTCTTCCGTCTGGCCGCATCGCGATGTAAGTCAAAGAAGAATTGCAATCCGTCATTTTTGTTCATCGCTTCTTTAACGCTATCGCCTGAATACTTATAGGAAAAGTTCCATGAATAACCCTTAACAGTGGATGCATAATCCTTATCGGAATGTACAGCTCCGATTCCACGCTTTTCGAGCTGTTCCTGCAAATATTTGCCCACCTTCGTGATATTGACCTTGGCATCGTTCGGATTAGAAGACTCTTTATCTAGTTCTGGATTCCAGGACTCGCGATTGTGAGAATGATAGATATATACGATCTTATCCAGCTTACCTTCACTGGAGGAAGTATCGTTAGGCTGTCTGCCCGATTTCGGGTCAACCTGTTCAAATTCTTCGTTAACCGGCGTCAAGTCTCCTGGATCTGGAGCACCGCCATGATCTCGGCCTTCATCTCCCGGAAGCGGTGAAAAGTCTGCAGGGCCTGAGGAATTACGATTACCGCTTCCTGCGCGCAGCAGCACCGAAGAGTCGGATGCCGCTCCTGGAAGCTCACCCGCGAGCAGCGTTTTCGGATCTAAGGGATTTACATTTGTTACTAAGCGAAACAGCATGTTTGCCACATCTCGCTTCGTAATTGAGATTTCTTCTCCGCCTTCGACGTTCATCGTTGGCAATTCTAACGCCAGCAATTGCACAAACCATTGTGCCGATAGATGCGAGGCTAGCCCCTTCATCGCTGACGCTGGTGAAGTCTGCAGCTGCTGTCCTACGATTCCGCCGATACTGATCACGATAATAAAAACAGCCGTAGCCACCGTCATCCACAAGAAGGTCCGGCCGGCAGTTAATAGCTTTGCCCATTTATGCTTCCATCTAGCAATATTAAAGGTGCGAAAAGTAGATTTCATCAAATCATCCCCCTTACCTGATGTTGAGCGCTTCAGGAATAGAATCTCTCACATCACACTTTCATAAGCATGCTGTTACTAGAATCTATGAGGACAATGGAATTGATAGAACCTATTTTGTAAAATGAAAGACAATCTTCATATCCAAATCTTTAAGATTCGATACTTTTCTTATCGACAAATAAGGGGCTGTTCCAATGGTAGTCATTCTACACATCGAAAGCCCCTTATCGTTAATGCGTATATGCCGAGACATTATTCGTATCGACTGCTTCATGCAGTGCTGCATTTAAGCCGCTGGCGATGATATTGGCTATATCTTCAACGAATTCATCAACTTCCTTCGGTGTAACGATCAGATCATGACCCAGCGGCTCTAGCACTTCTTTCACCAGCTGAAGACGTGCGTTCTCCCCGATCTCATCAAGCATGCCTAATATATCGCGTGTCTTATCCGTTTCCTGCTTAAAATGGTTGCTCATCATCTCAATCGCATTGTTCACGATCGTCGAAGCATAGCACACCGTCGGGACACCGACCGCTATACATGGTATTCCTAATATTTCACGAGTCAGGCCTTGGCGCTTATTGCCGATGCCGGATCCTGGATGAATCCCGATGTCAGCGATCTGAATCGTCGTATTCACTCGTTCGAGCGCCTTGGATGCGAGCGCGTCAATCGCGATGATGGCATCAGGCTTCGTTTTCTCTGCGATGCTCTGTACGATCTCGCTAGATTCGATGCCTGTTATACCTAGCACACCTGGCGCTACTGCACTTACCTCTCGATAGCCGGGACTTACCTGATCCGGCATGAGCTCGAAATAATGCCGCGTCACCATAATATTCTCTACAACGAGCGGTCCCAGCGCATCTGGTGTTACATTCCAATTGCCAAGCCCTACGATAAGCACTTTATCTGACGGTTTAATGCCAATATCCATCAAGAAGGCTTCAAGCACCTGAGCAAGCTTTGTTGCGACACGATCCTGCAAATCAGAATCCTTGCGGCGCAGGCCAGGTATTTCCAATGTTACATATCTGCCGGGCTGGCGGCCGATCGCTCTGGAGCCTGCCTCATTCTGCACATGAATGCTAGTAAGCTTAATTCCGTCCTTTTCCTCCGTATGCTCTGCAACACCCGGAATCGCAGTCTGCATATCGGGCTCAGCAAGCTCGCGAGCTTCGAGCGCCAAGTCGGTACGAACGGAGTAATGCTGAAGGTCGGCTGTCATCCTAATTCCTCCCGTATTGCCATTGTTCACACTTTCCTAGTGTGCTCTCGGATTTCTATAGTTATACGACTATATGATGTATTGCTTTTTACTAGCTGTCATGATAAACTACTTTAAGTTGTGAATCATTTCAATCGGACCCGTCTGTGAAATTGATTCTCTTGTCGCACTACGATGCAACGGAGGTGAAAGCAATGCCAAACATTAAATCCGCTATTAAACGCGTAAAGACTAACGACAAGCGTCGTATGCTTAACGCTTCTCAAAAATCAGCACTTCGCACAGCTGTTAAAGCCGCTGACGCAGCTTTGGCTAACAACGAAGTAGCAACAGCTCCTGCAGCTGTAGCGCTCGCTTCTAAAAAATTGGACAAAGCCGTAACTAAAGGCTTGATTCATAAGAATGCAGCTGCTCGTAAGAAATCTCGCTTGGTAACGAAATTGAACGCTCTGCTTGCGCAAGCGTAAGCAAGCCTTTCATACTTAGCTTGAAGCGAAACAACCCGAAGATATACGCCATGGCGTCTACCTTCGGGTTGTTTTTTGTTCATTGCGCGGCGACCCTGCCGCAATCCGCATTATAAACAGCTCCAAGCCGAGCGTCTTCTCCACCCTGCCTGTCTTCATCTCATAATCCAGTTCTGCCGCTTCTGCCAACCATTGGGCTAACGAGCCGGCATCATGTCCTCTTCCCTGTTCGGCGGCAACCTTCACCGCGTACGGATGAAGCCCCAATTGGGATGCCGTCTGCTGTTGGCTGAAGCTCTGACCTGTCAACTCCTTAACCTGCAGCATAATACGCAGCTGTCGGATGATCAGTGCGATAATCTTTATCGGCTCCTCCTTCTGCTTCAAGAGTTCATGAAGTGTGCCGATTGCTTGATCCGCGCGCTGTCGAATCACATCCTCCACTAGCTGAAACACGTTCTGCTCCGTATTTTTTGCGATGAGCTGGTTCACGGTCTGAACGTCGATAACACCGCCATTGCCGGCATATAGGCTCAACTTCTCAAGCTCCGCTGATAAGGTCTGGAGCTGTGTTCCCGCACTATTCAGCAGCGCTTCAACTGCCGCATGATCAATATGGGCATTCAGGCTCTCAGCCTGCTTCTTAACCCATTGAATCAGCTCGTCTGCGCTGAAAGGCTGAAATGACAGCACTGAATCTGCCGCTTTGACTGCTTTCACGACCTTCTTGCGTTCATCCAGCTTGTCCGCTTGTACTAGAAAGACAAGAATGCTCGTCTCATTAGGAGACTCCATATAAGAGAGCAGTCGATCTACGCGGTGCTCAAGCTTGCCCTCTTTGCCCGAGGCAAAGATCGTCTGATCTTTAACGAGGATCAGCTTGCGATCGACTAGAAACGGCAGCAGGTTCGCTTCCTCCACTACAACATCGATCGTCGATTCGGAGGTATCCATTTTCATAATCGCCAAGTCACGATGTTCCTCCGGAATAATCGTCTTGATTAAATATTGCACGAACTCATTCATGCGATACTTCTCTGTACCGTACAACACATATATAGGGCGTACATCGCCTTGCTTAATCGCTTTCGCGGCTGATTTCATATCCACACGAGTTCCTCTCCTTCCGTCCATCATCATAACAAAGATCAATACAAAAACAAAGGGACTGCGCGACATTCATCACACAATCCCTTTGTACCCAACATCTATGATAAACGTCAGCGACAACGGCCTAGGTCCGCTGCGCCAGCGATTACACGACATTCGGGAACGATATCCTTCATTTCTTCCTACCTAATTATACGTATCGAAGCTCAAAAGTGTGCATCCTATATGAGCCTTTTTATTGCGGATTTCGAATCGGATTCATCCATACAGATCTTACTTGGAAGAAGCCACTGTCTGATCAGACGTCTGTGTTAAACCCTCGCTGCTGACTTCAAAGGTCGTTTCTACTCTGTTGCCATCTTTATCCGTAGTCACAACCACAATGAACGAACTGTCCTCAGACCATATAAACTCAATCGGCTCATCTGCCCAAGGCATACTTTGAATAGTGGCAATCTTATTGCCATTAACCGAGTTCAAAGTAAGAACATGATCCTTCCAGATCACCTCATAAGCATGATCCGGCGAGAATGCAGTTACATGATTCATAAACGCTATCCCTTTATCGACTGAGCCTGGATTCTGCTCATCCACAGTCTTGACTTCCTTTGTCCCCTGACCGCTTAGCGAATTCACGGAATCACCAGCTTGATCCTCCACTTTAATCGGGTCCTTCTCGTTCAGTTGTTCCTTCTGAAATTGGGCTCTAGGTTCATTAGAAACCTTAGCTGACGGCAAATCATCGCTCTTCTTGTTGCTGCCAGGAGTTGACGTTTTAGCATCATTCTTGTCTTCTTGTTCAGGAGCGATAGACCTCTTGCCCTCCGGTTCGGAGCCGCCAGTGGACTGCCCCTCTTCCGCTTCAGCAGTTGCAGCAACTGGAGTCTCGTCGAAAGTTTTCTGCGGTTCCACCGTTTTCTCTTGCTTCGCCGAATTCGTTTCCAGCTGCTCTGCTTGACTAGATCGTGTATCCATCATCCGACTGTCCTGCTTCGATTGTTGGTTCTCTGACTTTAATTCTGCGAAATCAGCGCTCTCTTGCACCCTCGCTCCTTCGTAATTAACCATAAACAGACCGAATACAAGGCCTGCCGCGACGACCGCACTTGAGGTACGCCAATTAATTCGATCGAACCAACGATTGCGAACAACCGGCCGTTCATCCTCTTTAGCTGGGAACTGTTTAACATTCGTCTGTGTGTTGCTATTCGGCTTCAGTTCAGTTACATCTGCGCTTGCATCCTGCTTAGCGCTTCCATCAGCCGATGATTTCAGCGCGTTCAAACGATCAATCTCATTCAATTGCGGTAATATGGCATCAACTAAGCTTACCTTAGGCATTACTTTTGGAAGCTGCTCCAAACCATCATTCAGCATCTTGAGTCGTTCAAACATTTCGGCGCATGCGGAGCAAGAATGCAAATGTTCTGTCAGCAGGCTGTGTTCCGATTGATCCAAGTCGTGATCCAACTGTCTTTGTATCAGTTCCATCACCTCTGAACAGTTCATCCTCGCACACCACCTTTCTCATAATCTCGTAGCAGCGTTTGCAATTGTTGACGCGCGCGGAATAAGTATGATTTAACTGTGTTCAGCGGCAAATTAAGACTTTCCGCAATCTCGTTGTATGAAAAATCCTGCAAGTAGCGCAATACTACAACTGCGCGATGATGCTCAGGCAGTTGTCCGATCGCTTCACGGATATCTTGCGCCGCATATGCATTAAATACTTCTTTCTCTACACTTTCATTCCCATGAAACACGAGATTGTGCTCATCAATTGAAACGGTTGGTTTGGCTCGGCGGAATTTATCAATAGCGATATTGGTGACAATCCGCTGAACCCACGTCTTGAATTGAGCTTTCTCCTCGTACGAGTTTATTTTCGAATAAATTCGAATCAATGCTTCTTGGGACGCGTCCATAGCATCTTGCTCATTGTGCAGCAAATAGAACGCTGTACGATATACATACGGTTCTATTTCTCGCAAAAGGGTGATGAGCGCTTCGCGATCACCGGATTGAGCGGCTCTGATGAGCTCTGACTCTATCACTAAGATCCCCCTCTCTTGCATATCCATTAACGAGTCAAACTCGAAAATGGTTGCAGCTATTTTATTTTTTTCGTGATATTTCTCGTTAGTTATGTAGGTAGAAGTAACCAGACTCCCATTTATTTCCATATCATTAAAAAGGAGCGGACGCTGGACAGCGCCCACCCCCTATCTTATCAGACGTTACTACCAATGTCTTTGTCTCATTGTCAACACTAGAAATATTTTTGCTAACTTTTTCTATAAAAATGCTGTCTACCCCTTACAGTGCAATCCTAGCACGTTTCCGATCCATCTTCAAATCTACCCTTCCATTCTAATCCAATGTCCCCCCTGCAGCTCTTACTTTTAGCCTATTGCGCATAACCTTGAATTGGATCTCTCCATCGAGATCTGTTCGATAGATCAGACTTCCAGCCTGCTCCAATCTCCTCAGTGCATCGGGACTTGGATGACCGTAACGATTGCCGCGGCCTGCTGAAATCGTGCTCACAACAGGTCTCCACCTCTCCACCCACTCTAAATGGCTGGAGGATTTGCTGCCATGATGCGCTACCTTCAGCATATGTATGCGTTTTGGCAGCATCGCCATGGTCTGCTGTACAGCTTCAATACTCTCCGTATCAGCTACGTTCGTATTTTCCAGTTGAAGAATGGCTCTTTCCTCAGGTATACCAATGTCCCCCGTAAACAGTATGGTAATCGGCTCTGAATGGGGCAAAGCTTGGCTGGACGATTGATTCTGCCCTTGATTCTGTGCAATGCTCAGCAGAAGTACGAGCGTAGCTTCATTTTGATTCTTCAGCTCAGGCAAGCTCGTCGATATTAAGCTGTTGGAATCCGCTGATGCCGAATGCACCGGGAATAATACGTCCAATCGGGTCTGTTTATCCAGCTGCCAGTAATCTCCCTTCTTCCAGCTAATGATCGGGATTCGCTTATTCAACGCAATCTGATACAGCTCCTCAAGCACAACCGAATCTTTCCAAGTACCATTCATAACGACCCGATCCACAGGAATGTGTTGCAGTACAGCTCTTAATCCTCCTGCATGATCTGTATCCCCGTGCGTCACTATAACAGCGTCCAGATGCCGTACACCGCGCTGTTTGAGCAGCGGTACTAGCCTGTCTTCCCCTACCTCGTAAGGTTGACGTCTCTGCTTCCATTCATCTCCCGGCTTGGCGAACGATATCGTCCCGCCGCCATCAATAAGCAGATTGCGTCCGCTGGCAGTACGAATAAGCGTGCAGTCCCCTTGACCGACATCAATAATGGAAATGATCGTGTTCGCAGGCTGGCCGTAATTGTATCCCATCAGAAGCAAGCACGCGAACAAGCTAAGCAGCCCGCTGATTCTTAAGCCCCATCGCCGCTTGCTCCGTAACGGTACTAACATGAAGCCATCGAGCGGAGCTGTATCATCATTTTCCGCAGCAGAAGTCTTAAATTGCGTATCTTCCTCCCACCTGAGTCTTACTTTTAGCAACATACCGAGAGTAAAGTAATAGGCCAGAATCCACCAGAGCGGTACTTTAGGCCATATTACCGTCGTCCCCTCAATCTGGGCAAGCCAATCCATAATGGAAAAAGTCCATTCATTACACTGAGACGTGAGCCACGCTAGAGGCTTGGCAAGATCGATTGACATAAGCGACAACAGCAATATCAGGCTGGCAAGCGGTAGGACGATAAGGCTGATGAAGGGGACTAGTGCGAAGTTAGTGATTAGCGATAAGCTGGAGATCTGGTTGAAATAGTAGACAGTGAGCGGAAATGACACGATCTGTGCTGTCACTGTAACGGCAATCGAAGAGCGAAGCCATACTGGCCATCTGGCAGGCAATAGACGTACAGCCGGTGGAACACCAATAACCAGTCCTGCAGTTACTGCAAATGAGAGCTGAAAGCTGACATCTAGCGCATAATAAGGCTCCCACCACAGCATGAGCAGCAGTGCTGCTGACAGCAGATGCAGCCCATCCTTCAGCCAGCCCTGCCGAAGGCCGATTAGACTGAGCATAGCCATCACTCCAGCGCGAATGACTGAAGGCGATGCCCCAGTAAACAGAACGTAGATCGGAACCAGACAGATAACGATAGTCAAGCCAGTCTCTCGAGTTAGTCGAAATGGCCGCAGCAACAGCAGACATGAAGCTGTGAATACTCCTACATGCAGTCCAGAGATCGCCAAGACATGAGTTAGCCCTAATTGAGCAAAGGTTTGCTCGATTTCCGGGTCCAGCCCGCTTCTTAAACCTAGCACCAGCCCTTCCAAATAAGAGCTCTCATGCGGCGGGAATAGTGCATGGTATACTTCGGCCGCCTTAATCCGCAGCCGCTCTAATTGAATCATGATCCAGCTTGGCAGCTCTCCTATTCTCCATTGATCTTCTTCGCTCATCAAGGATAATGAATTCGCACCTTTAGTCTGCAGGAGCCAATATATATGCTTAGTCTTTAAATATTGACGGTAATTAAAGGCACCGAAGTTCGTTGCCTGAGCCGGTTGCACAAGCTCTCCCGCAATCTGGACTTGACTTCCTTTCTGCCAAGCGGGCAGCATTTCTAGTTCACGCTCCGTTGACAGCTTTAATTGGACGAGCACCATTTCAGATTCTTTGAGCGATACAGGAGCTTTATTCTCTGCATTCCAAGTGTATACTTCCATCTGAAACTGCACACGATCTCCATCTCGTTCTGGTGTAGTATGAATCCGACCGGTTGCCGTTCCTCGAAGCAGAGGATTTCCTTCAACAGATTGCTCAGTCGCAGCCTGCCCCATTGCTTTAATCCCTGTAGGCAATTGTGTAACCTGCTCGCTGTCATAGAGTGTGAAGCTGAATAATGCTGCTGCCATGAGCAAGAAGTACACCGAAGTGAGCCGCACTGTGATTAGACCACGCTTCAGCAGAAGCGGTGTGAATGCGAATATGCCTAGCATCATGAGGAGCGCATGATCCACTTGCATACTCACAGCAAGATATATCCCGATCACCCAACAGCAGGCGGCTACTACGATCGGTCTTTGCTTTAACACGAGCATCACTCTTCCTTCTCAAGATTAGTGCACGTAACCAAAAAGAACCCTTCAGACAGCACACGACAAACGTGTAACAGTCCGAAAGGTTCTTCCCTACGTAACATATATAAGAAATAACAAGAAAGGAGACTAGTTAATCGTCTCCATCATCGTTTCAGCAGGTGGCTGATAGTGTTCCAGTTGTCGGAATACGATGCCCTTCTGAGCCATCATGTCGCTCACCTTATCTTTGTCCTTCGGATAAAGGCGGTGGAACACAATCTCGGATACACCACTGTTCGCCAACATATTAGCGCATGTCCAACATGGCTGATCCGTCACATATACGATCGAGCCTTCACGGTCTGCCCGATCGGTAAACAGCAGCAGGTTCTGTTCCGCGTGAATGGTTCGGATACAACGCTGTTTCTTGACCATCTCTTCTCTGCCGTCTGGATGAACGACCAACTCAAGCTGTTCAGCGATCATGCAGCCTGCTTCACTGCAATCAGGCACTCCCATCGGAGCTCCATTATAAGCTGTTCCGAGCAGCTTTTTGCCCTGTACGAGCACGGCTCCAACGTGCCGACGCGAACATTGCGAACGAGTTGAAACCATATAAGCGATGTCCATAAAGTATGTGTCCCAATCTTTACGAATCGTATCTGTCATCTACCATTGCTCCTATCTTTTTCGCTCCTAGGCTCTGCAGCAAGTCGTGAAGCTTATTATTTCTATTGTAAACAGGCGTATGCAAGCGCGCAACCTATTGTATAACATCAAGCTTAGATTTGAATGTGAGGTTTGAGCTTCTCCAGCACCTTCGGTCCAATTCCTTTGACTTCCAACAAATCTTCCACTTTCTTATAAGCTCCATTCTTCTCACGGTACTCAATGATTGCCTTAGCTTTCGACGGCCCTATTCCAGGCAACTGAGTCAACTGTTCGGCAGTAGCTTGGTTAATATTCATCTTGGACTCACCGCTGCTGTCTGAACTAGTTTCCGACTTAGCCGCTGCACCATCAGCAGCTTTCGTCTCCGTATTCGATTCTATGATCGCCTCAGTCTTCGTGTCTGGTTTGCCCTCTGATGTCGTACCAGCCATTGCAGAAACCGGCTCAACATTGACTTCTACCGATGATATATTTGGGCTCGGTGCATTCATACTATTTTCAGTTGACTTGCTTTCTTTATTGTTTTGAGCGGACGTCTCAGAAGATGAGTTCTTTTCGCTTTCCTTAGACTCAAGCATCGTATGAACCTGTTGACTCACATCCTGCCAGGCGCTTTCGCTCTGCTCCTGCGGCAGCAGCCATACGGCTACTATTAATCCTGCTCCAATTAATACGCTTACTGCAACGAATATCCATGAGTGAAATAAGCTCAATCCAAGCCGATTTCGTTTCATTATATCCCTCCAACATTTTATTTTCACTTCATGTCATGCTTACTAGGAAACACGCATATTGGCCAACCTTGTCACCATATAGTTGGTTAATGATCTGAGCATGAGCTTGACACACTATTTTAATATTTTCATAAAATACGCTATAAAGCGTTAATACAGTATTTCAACAAAGGAGGGAGACCCGTGAAGGTAGGATTTGTCGGAACTGGGAGTATGGGTACGATCTTGATCGAATCCTTCATTCAATCTGGGGCGCTTCTGCCCGATCAGATTACCGTTACCAATAGGACAATTAGCAAAGCCCACAATCTTGCTGCCCGCTTTCCAGGATTACAGGTATGTGCCACAATATCGGAGGTGGCATCTGCTTGCGACATCTTATTCATATGTGTAAAGCCATTGGAATTTAAGCGCGTCATAGACGAGCTGATTCCAGTCGAACGCCCTGAAATGATTACGGTATCGATTACAAGCCCAGTCTTAATTGAGCATCTGGAAAATAGCCTCAAGAGCAAGGTTGCAAAAGTCATCCCCAGCATCACAAACTATGTGTGCAGCGGAGCATCAATATGTATGTATGGAAGTCGTATAGAGGAAAATGATCGCCTCATGCTTGAACAGTTATTGAAGACTATTAGTAGACCGATTCATATTGCAGAGAAGTTCACACGTATGACCAGTGATCTATCGAGCTGCGGCCCGGCCTTTATCGCGTTCTTTATGCAAAAATGGGTAGATGCTGCTGTAGAAATGATCGGTATCGATCGAGAAGAAGCCTCGCGGCTTGGAAGTGAAATGCTATTGGGGACAGGCAAACTGTTGACAGAAGGCAGCATGTCGCTGGAACAGCTGCAACAGCGCGTAGCCGTCCCCGGCGGAATTACCGCCGAGGCGCTGCGCTTGCTGGATAATAAGCTGGGAGGTGTATTCCATCAGCTTATTCAGGTAACTCATGCTAAATATGAAGAGGACCTTGAGAAAGTCAATTCCCTATTCTACGGTCCTTTACAATCTACAAGCGTTAACCCACCACAATGTTGATGAGACGACCCTTGACAGCAATGACTTTGCGGACGGTTTTGCCGTTAATAGCGGCTTGAACGTTCGCTTGGCTCATTGCTTTTTCTTGCATTGCAGCTTCATCGTCATCAGCTGCAACCATGATGCGTTCAACGATCTTACCGTTTACTTGCACGGCAACCTCGATTTCAGCGTCAACTGTCAATTTCTCATCATATGTCGGCCAAGCGACGTAAGTAATCGTCTCTTGATGGCCCAGACGCTCCCACAGCTCTTCAGCGATATGAGGAGCAAGAGGAGACAGCAATTGCACGAAGTTCTCCATTGCTTGACGTGGGAGTTTGTCTTTCTTATATGCTTCATTCACGAAGATCATCAGCTGGCTGATTGCGGTATTGAATCGCATTCCTTCCAGATCCTCAGTAACCTTTTTCACTGTCTTATGCCATGTGCGTATGAAGTCTTCATCGCCGCCATCGTCTACGATCTTGGCTGAAATAGTTTGATCGTCCGAAATGAACAATCTCCATATACGGCTTAGGAAGCGGTGCATACCTTCAACACCGTTCGTATTCCATGGCTTAACTGCTTCAAGCGGCCCCATGAACATCTCGTACATACGCAGCGTATCTGCGCCATATGTGTACACAATGTCATCAGGATTAATAACGTTGCCGCGCGACTTCGACATCTTCTCATTGTTCGTGCCCAGGATCATACCTTGGTTGACGAGCTTTTGGAACGGCTCCTTCGTCGACACAACGCCGATATCATACAGCACCTTGTGCCAGAAACGAGCGTACAGCAGGTGAAGCACAGCATGCTCTACTCCGCCGATATAAAGGTCAACCGGCAGCCACTTCTCCTGCAGCTCCTTGGAGCAGATCTCCTCGTTATTCTTTGGATCGATATAGCGCAGGTAATACCAGCTGCTTCCCGCCCACTGCGGCATCGTGTTCGTCTCACGGCGCGCCTTCATGCCTGTTTCCGGATCAACGGTTTCGACCCATTCCTTCACATTGGCAAGCGGAGATTCGCCTGTTCCAGATGGACGGATCTGGTCGACATCCGGAAGCATAAGCGGCAGCTCGGATTCTGGCACTGTCTTCATCGTTCCGTCTTCCAGATGCAGAATTGGAATCGGCTCGCCCCAATAACGTTGACGGCTGAACAGCCAGTCACGCAGGCGGTAAGTAACCTTGCCTTGGCCGACACCCTTCTCCTGCAGCCATTCAATCATGCGCGCAATGGCAGCTTCGTTGTTCAATCCGTTCAGGAAGTCGGAGTTCACATGCTCTCCATCGCCATCGTAAGCTTCTTCGTTCACATTGCCGCCGGATACGACTTCAATGATCGGCAGTGCAAACTGCTTCGCGAATTCCCAGTCGCGTTCGTCATGTCCTGGCACCGCCATAATCGCGCCTGTACCATAGCCTGCAAGCACATAATCCGCAATCCAGATCGGTGTCTTCACGCCACTTACCGGGTTGATTGCATAAGCGCCTGTGAACACGCCGGACTTGTCTTTCGCCAAGTCTGTTCGCTCCAGATCGCTCTTGCGAGCCGCTTGCTCTTGGTAAGCTTTAACCGCATCAAGCTGCTCCGCTGTCGTTATCTTCTCCACCAGCTGATGCTCAGGAGCAAGTACGCAATAAGTTGCGCCAAAAAGTGTGTCTGGACGAGTTGTGAAGACGACGAGCTCCTCCGCATCGCTATGTCCTTCGATCGCAAAGTGTACTTCTGCACCCGTTGATTTACCGACCCAATGACGCTGCATATCCTTGATGCTTTCCGGCCAATCCAGCTCATCCAGATCTTCCAGCAGGCGCTCAGCATATTCCGTAATCTTCAGTACCCATTGGCGCATCGGCTTGCGAATAACCGGATGGTTGCCGCGTTCTGACAAGCCGTCGATAACTTCCTCATTAGCAAGCACGGTTCCGAGCGCCGGGCACCAGTTCACCGGTACTTCATCAACATACGCCAAGCCCTTATTGAACAGCTGAATAAAGATCCACTGTGTCCATTTGTAATATTCCGGATCAGTCGTACTGATCTCGCGGTCCCAATCGTAAGAGAAGCCAAGCGACTTGATCTGACGACGGAAGTTGTCGATGTTAGCAATCGTAAATTCGCGCGGGTGCTTGCCTGTATCAATCGCATACTGCTCCGCTGGAAGACCGAAAGCGTCCCATCCCATTGGATGAAGCACGTTATATCCGCGCATGCGCTTGTATCGGGACAGGATATCTGTCGCTGTGTAACCCTCTGGATGGCCTACATGAAGTCCTGCTCCAGACGGATAAGGGAACATATCAAGCGCATAAAACTTAGGCGCGCTTTCCTGTTCTATCGTCTTGAACGTCTTGTGCTCATCCCAGTACTTCTGCCATTTCGGTTCAATGGTGAGCGGTTGATAGCCCACTGGTTGTTTCTCTTCTGTACTCATGTGAAACTCCTCCATTACACTTCTATAATCAGCTTAAAGCTCAGTTCCTTCGGTGCTGCTAAGACCACAACAAGCATTCGTGATCTCGCAGCCGCGGGGCCCGTAAGACGGGTTTTACCCGTTACAGCACTCCTGAGTGCACGATTGACACCTCGTAACAGGGTAAAACCCGGTTAGCTCGAGCGAGTTTGCCTCGATGCGACTGATCTGTGCGGCCCGTAAGACGGTTTTTACCCGTTACAGCGCTCACGCGTGCTCGGTTGGCACCTCGTAACGGGGTATAACCCGGTTATCTCGAGCGGGGCCGTTTCGATACGACTGCTCTGCAGCGCGTAAGACGGGTTTTACCTGTTACAGCGCTCCTGCGTGCTCGATTGGTACCTCGTAACGGGGGAATACCCTGTTATCTCGCGCGGAGCCGTTTCGATGCGACTGTTCTGCAGCGCGTAAGACGGGTTTTACCCGTTACGGCACTCCGTCGGCTCATCAGACAATCTGTAACAGGGGAATACCCCTTTACAGAACTCGAGCCTCGCTGAAGGACTGATTGAATGCAAAAAAGTCCCTCATCCTTAGCGAATACGCTAGGGACGAGAGACTTGGTTTCTCGCGGTACCACCCTAGTTAGCGACTGACATGCCTTGTCAAGCGCTCCCTCAACACCCTTAACGCGGGCTAAACGGCACGGTCTACTTCAAGTTCAACCGCGCGACTCAGAGGGGAGTTCACCTGCATTCATCACCGACTCACACCTGCCGTCGGCTCTCTGGGGATGTGCTGCAATGCTACTGATCCTCTTCAACGTCTACTTAAAATATGCTGCTATAACAGTCCAAGACTGTGAGAATTACATCCATCATATGAAAAAACAAGCGCATTGTCAATGGATGTAGCAACTTGTCTGATCTTTACTTGCGCGCTGCGATAAACAGCCTTCCCGTAGTATCATCAGGCTGTTCCAGCTTGAACTCGCCATACAAATCCACATCACGGAAGCCGGCAGCCTTCAGTTCCTGCACGACCCATTCCGGAGAGTACACCCGCTGGGTGTGTGTTTCATCGATCCGGTCATAGCGTCCGCTGTCCTCATCCTCGACGAATATCGTCAATTGATGCTCAATCTGCTTGCGTTTCTCATCATATTCACTGTACCAGATATAAGCGATATCTCCCTCATCCAGCGTAAAAGGCTGCTCGGCCGCGTACTGCTCAAACTGCCGTTCAAGATGCATATCGAGCAGGAACAATCCGCCTGGCTGCAGCTGATTGTATGTGCGCTGAATAACCGCCGTGACGTCCTCTGGTTCCGTTAAATAGTTAATGGAATCGCAAAATGAAATGACAGAATCGACAAGCTCCGGCGCTTCCCATTCCCGCATGTCCTGGCAGACCCACTGTACAGCACCTCGCATGCGGCCTGAACGCATCTCCTTCTCACGTGCGATCGAGAGCATCGTCTCGGACAAGTCGATCCCGATCACGCTGAACCCTCGCTCTGCAAGCGGCAGCGCCACACTTCCCGTCCCGCAGCCAAGATCGGCTACCGTACGAGGTTGAAGCCCATAATGCTCCCATGCTGCTATGGCAAATGCAGTCCAAGCCTCATAAGGCATATCCGCCATCAACCGATCATATACGAGCGCAAATCGGCCATATGCTTCCATCTCAGTCCGCCCCCTCGTTATCGCTGCGGACGACGCTTGTCCGTTCCTGGTCGCGAGTCAGCGCGCTCACCTCTGCGCTCCTGGTCTCCAGATGGGCGATCCGATGCCGGGCGCGGCTTGGCTTGCGCGTCCCCGTTCCACGGCTGGCTGTAAGTCTTGACAGCCTGATTGCCGCTGCGGTTGTGGCCGCCTTCATGCGGACGCGGCTTTCCGCCGCCGCGCTTCGGCGCCCCTTGCCCATGCGCCGGTCGCGCAGGCGCATGACCAGCCTTAGGCGCAGCCGCTGGCTTGCGCCACTCGGACGGCAAGCTGCTAAGCGTCTGTGCTGCAGCAGCAGGATCAACGGACGCGCCAAGCTCAGTTAGCTTCGTCCAGCTGCCGTCCTGCGTGCAGTAGCCCGCCTTCATCAAGCGGCCCATCGCGCGCTTGAACGCCGACTTCGACATCTGGAAGCGCGACTTCACGATGTCGGCAGGCGTCTCGTCCGAATACGGCATCGCCCCATTCGGACGCTCTCTCAGGAAGCCGAACAGCTTCACGGCATCCTGATCCATGCCCACTTCCTTGCGCTCAGCCAGCGTCACGTTGACGCGTCCGTCCTCACGGACATGCGAGATGCGGACGCGGACCCGCGCGCCGACACGCAGCGGCGTCGGACGCTCCGTCTCATGCAGCAGTCCGATCGCACCGAAGCCGAGCGGGCCGCCTTCGACGACAAAGAACGTGCCCTTGCGGAGTGCACGATAAACGACCGCGTCATGCCAAGTGTTCAGCCAGCTCTGCGGCGCGTGGAACACCAGCTTCTCCAGATCTTCTTCGCCAGCCATCTTGGCGACCAGTCGCCCTACCTTATCGTGAATAAGCTTCACGTAGATGCTGTCGCCTAGCTCTGGGCGCAGGGGCTTGAACTCAGGCATCTCGCTCATAGGAAGCAGCAGTTGGCGTCCGATACCCATTTCCAAGAACATGCCGTAACGAGGATGAACATCAGCTACTTTCAGCGCCGCTACCTCATTCAAGGTGATAAGCGGCTTCTTCATCGTTGAAGCAAGACGATCCTCAGTGTCGAAGAACAGGAATACTTCGATCTCCTCATCAATCTCGATCGGCCGCGTCAGCTCTGTATAGTGCAGGATCACGTCCTGCTCCTCATCCGTCATAAAATAACCGTAAGGCGACACTTCACGCGCCACTCTCAGGCGTTGTATCGTACCCGCTTCTAGTGTCATGCCAACGTCACGACTTTCGCGTCAGACCACAGCTTCTCAAGATTGTAATATTCTCGCTCTTCACGATGGAACACGTGAACGATCACATCACCAAGATCAAGCAGCACCCAGCGGCCTGAATTCAGTCCTTCGGTTCCGCGAATATGAGTGCCAGTTTCATGTACACGCTTGCGAATTTCGTTCGCAATTGCTTGCACTTGTGTATCAGAATTACCGTGACAGATCACAAAATAGTCCGCGATTAACGATATACCTTGCAAATCCAGCGCAACGATGTCCATTGCTTTTTTCTCTTCTGCCGCATCAACGCAAATTTCAAGTAATTGTTTAGGTGATATTGCCATTTTTCAGCCTCCCAAGCTTCTTCATCTATCGTCCGGTCGTATCCGATTTAGCCGGAACGGAGCCTTATGATACTAGTGTTGACCCTTCGACCACTCTTCAATCAAGCTGTTGCGAGCTATGATCGTGAGCGGGAAGATTCGTTTATGTTTCAATAACAGGAAAGAGATCGTGGAATCGAAGCCTGCAATCAGGCTTTCTTCCAGATTATGTTTGGCCAGCTCGCGAATATGATCGACTCCGGGAAAGTCGCGGCCAGGCTCGATATAATCCGCCAAGCACACGATCTTATCCAGCTTCGTCATTCTTTCACGCCCGGATGTATGATAACGAATTGCGTCCAGAATCTCCATGTCAGTGACACCGTATTCCTTCTCTGCAATATAAGCGCCGACAGGCGCATGCCACAGCGACTTGTCATGTTCAAGCAGCTCACTTGGTAGCCCCTGCTCGCGGATAATACGCTCCATCTTGTCCGTAGACCAATACTTCACAACATCGTGCAGGAGAGCCGCTAGATCCGCCTTGACCGGGTCTTCCCCGAATCGGTCAGCCAGCTCCACTGCTGACTGCATCACGCCTTCGGTGTGACGCCAACGCTTCTCTGGCATCTGCGAACGAACAGCGAGCATTAATTGCTCACGGCTAAGATTCATACAATCCCCACCTTTGCGAATATTGTAATACCGCATCTGGAACTAGATAGCGTATAGAAAGTCCCTGTTCAATACGCTCCCGAACATCTGTAGAGGAGATATCAATCAGAGGCATCGGTGCAGGAACTACGCGTGAGCGCCATGCTCCAGGAAGCTCATGAATCTTCCAAGTCGAGCCTGGACGTTGAACGCCAATGAACCGAATACGTTCCATCAGCTCGTCAATTCCGTTCCAGTTGGGCAAATAATGCACCATGTCGCCGCCGATAATCCAGAACCACTCGATCTCCGGGTACTCGGACTGCAGCCATTTTACCGTTTCCAAGGTGTAGGAGACCCCTCCATGTTCCATTTCCCAAGTGCACAAATGAAAGGATTCATTCTCCAGTATGGCCAAGCGAACCATCTCGACACGCTGTTCCGCTGTGACTGCAGACTTCTTCTCCTTATGGGGCGGCACGTGAGTGGGCATAAACCACACTTGATCCAGATGCATCGCTTCCTTAGCCGACTCAGCCGCAACAAGATGACCTACATGAATAGGATCAAACGTTCCGCCCAGTACACCGATCCGTTTCATCGGCACTGTCATGCCGTTGTCCTCCTCATTCGCGACTAATTAGGCAGTACAATTTCCTTATGGTCACGGGACTCTTTGTACAAGACGATCGTTTTGCCGATGACTTGCACCAATTCTGAACCGGAGCCCTTAGCAAGCTCCTCCGCGATCTCATTGCGATCATCATCGCAATTGTTCAGTACAGATATCTTGATCAGCTCGCGAGTCTCAATCGCTTCTTCAATATGTCGGATCAACTGATCATTGACTCCGCCTTTGCCGACCTGAAAGATCGGAGTGAGA
This sequence comes from Paenibacillus marinisediminis, assembly GCF_054343325.1. Taxonomy (NCBI): domain Bacteria; kingdom Bacillati; phylum Bacillota; class Bacilli; order Caryophanales; family Paenibacillaceae; genus Paenibacillus; species Paenibacillus marinisediminis. Next base: position 259,108 of record NZ_JBTGUH010000003.1, on the reverse strand, counting down.
TGATGCGCAAGTGAGCGCAGATGACGTTTTTGTTTGCCTGTTAACATGTTTTTCTTCCTTCCCTGCTCCATAGCTGACCTAAGGAGCCACTCGTTCTACAAGTATTGTTTTATGATTCTGACATAGCCCTCATTACAGCGTCACGCATAACACTGACAGGCGCAGATATTCCTGTCCACAGTTCAAAGGCGATAACACCTTGATATATAAACATCCCCAACCCACTGTGAGTAACAGCGCCCAAGGCACGGGCTTCTGCCAGCAGCTTCGTTTCGAGCGGATTGTAAATAATATCGCTAACGATCATATGCGGCTTCAGATAGGATGCCTGTAACGGCATCTCATCTGGATAAGGATGCATACCGAGCGATGTGGTATTAATGACGAGGTCCACGCGCGCACCGCCAGTTTGAGGCAGACGATCCACAAGACCTACGGCTTCAATGGATCCCATCGACTGCAGGTCCTGTGCAATCCGTTCTGCCCGCTCTATGGTCCGATTCGCAATATATATATGCTTGACGCCTTCACGCAGCAAGCCAAACGCTAATCCTCGCGCAGCGCCGCCGGCACCGATAATAAGCACAGTCGCTCCTGTCAGCTGCACCTCGGTTTCTTCTTTCAATGACCGCACATAACCGGGTCCGTCCGTATTATACCCGATAAGTTTGCCTTTGTCGTTCACAATCGTGTTGACCGCACCGATCATGCGGGCACTCTCATCAATCTCATCGAGATAAGCCATCACATGTTCCTTGTGTGGAATCGTCACATTGATACCTCGTATGCCAAATGCGCGCATTCCAGCGATCGCGTTCTTCAACTGCTCCGGTTCTACGTGAAATGCTGTATAGACTCCATTCCACCCGCATGCCGCAAATGCCGCATTATGCATCAGAGGCGATTTGGAGTGGCCCACCGGGGCTCCGATAACCGCAAATACTGCTGTATCGCTCGTCACCACGGGCGTATTCGTTGCCAGCTTATTATGCATCCATATCGCTTCCCCTTGATTGGATTAGATTAACGAAGGGCGCAGCAGCACCTTAACGCCTTTAGGCGCATGAACTTTCAATAAAGCTCCAGCAGTGCCGTTGCATGTGATCCAGCCCAACCCTGAGATGAACACATCCATCTTCTCTCCGCGTGGTACGCGCAGTTCGTGCTTCGTCCAGGCTGGAATGCTCTCCAATTGTTCACGTGTCGGAGGCGCAAGCATCTCGCCAGCGTGCTCCTCATACAGCTCATCCGCACGTTCAAGCTTTGTACGATGAATATTGATGCCATTTGAAATGTAGCAAGTAAACGACTGGCGTTCTCCCTCAACGAAGTCGAATCGAGCTAATGCGCCGAAGAACAAAGTCTGCTCCGCGTTCAATTGATACACCATTGGCTTCAATGGCTTGTCCGGCAGCAGCGCTCCCAGTACATCACGATCCACCAGCTCTGTTAAACGGCTGCTGTATACAATTCCCGGCGTATCAATGATGTAGTGACCATCATCGAGCGGGATGTGCACCAGATCAAGCGTCGTCCCTGGATAACGAGACGTAGTCAATTCCCTTTCCATATCACTGTAGTCTCGAATCAACCGGTTAATGAGCGTAGACTTGCCCACATTTGTAGCTCCAACCACATATACATCGCGATTGCCACGGTAATGGTCGACTTCTTCAACCAGGCGGTCAAAGCCTAGGTTGCGCTTAGCGCTAACCAGCACGATATCTACGATGCGAATACCGTGTTCCTTAGCTCGGCGCTGCACCCAGTTCTTGATGCGGTTCCAGTTCATCGCTTTAGGCAGCAGATCCACCTTGTTCACGACAAGCAGCACCGGGTTGCTGCCCACGAACCGCTGCAAGCTAGAAATGATGCTTCCGTCGAAATCGAACAGATCGACGATATGAATGACCAGCGCGTCCTCTTGTCCGATCTTTCCGAGCAGGCGAAGGAAATCGTCCTGATCCAACGCTACTGAACTCGCATCATTATAGTTTTTAATTCGGAAGCAGCGCTGACAGATGATCGGGTCACGTTCGAGTGCGCTATCCGGCACGTATCCGGGTCTGCCCGGACTTTCTGTCTGAACCTTCACTCCGCAGCCGCTGCAATTCTTAATGGCTTCCATGTTGTTATGTCCTCCTCTGGTAAAACAGATCTTGCTCTCATACTTATTCCTGCCGCATATGCGAATGTATGTAGATACCGTTATCTAGGGCGGCTTCATTCAACCTGCTCCCTAACGATGAACCGCTTATGCTCGGCACCCGCTTGCATAAATGAACTTATTTCCACTTTCCTTGCTTGCGTAAACGCGCGGTAACAAAACGCTCCAGGCGTCGATTGATACGTGTGGTCCATCCCTCATCCTGCAGCGCAATTGGCTGTACGAGTATCGTATACAATTTCATCCGATTTCCGCCTAATACATCGGTCATCAATTGGTCTCCGATAACAGCCGTTTCCTCCGACTTCAGTCCCATGATATCCATTGCTTTCTGAAAAGGTTTCTGGGACGGCTTGCGGGCAGCAAAGACAAATTGAATATCAAGCGGCGCAGCAAATGTAGATACGCGAATAAGATTATTATTCGATACGATGACCAGCTTAAAGCCTTGACGCTTCACTTCCTCGATCCATGCTTCAAGCTGCGGGGTTGCCAGCGGGTCCTTCGCTCCGACCAACGTATTATCTAGATCCGTAATGATACCTTTTACTCCATTAGCTTTCAACTCTGCTAAATTGATATCATATACCGTACTCACCCGTAGTCGCGGAATAAATCCTTTAAACAAAACGTTCACCTCGTTTTCATACGAAAAACTATACCATATCAATTTGTAGTATGCACGTTTTTGAACATGCTTGAAAATTATACTGATTTGTGTGCATTACAAGCATTCTAAACGATCATTTGCAATGCGTTCGCGAAATATTGGTATCACGAGCGGTATCACAGCTTTAAAAATCAATAAAGCCTCGGACTATTCCGAGGCTTTTAATCTTATTGTTCTTGGTATGAATTGTTCCCATTCATAACATACCGGCATATCCAACAATCCCTCTAGTAAAGGGATTAACGTAAGCAACTCCTTCATTAAATCCATACATCGGATTTGAAAGCGGAAAAGTAACTTTATATACCACATTTCCGTTTAAGAAAAGTGATCGTTGATTGATTTTTTGAGAGAAATTCGAGTTTATTATACTCGGGACGTCCTTTAATTTAACTTTTTCGACTTTAAAATAGCGCCAAGCGCGGTCCCCGAGCGCTTCTTGTTCCTCTTTCGGCAATGAACGAAATACAGCCTGTTGAATAGCATCATTGCTGATATATGCCGTACTTAACTGAATATAGAAAAACCCGATCAAGAGAAGGACTGCAGCACCCACTAGCCACAGTCTCCAATGTTTATTCTTTTTCATGATATAACTCCCCCCATGTCCAGTAGGAGAATTAATAAATATCTAATTACTTCATTTCTCGCTTGAAATTCCGGATCATAACCTTCAATTGACTGCAATCCTGATCAGACATCGTCTCTGCACCGTACTTCGCCTGCTCAAACTGCCGAACAATTGAATTTGCTGCATTCCGTTTATCAGAGTCGTCATGATACCAGCGTTCAATCGCTTCGCGTACCGTTTCGTCCTGTGTTCGCTGCAATCCGCGCCAACGACAATAACTTAGCCAAAGCTCCGTCTCAACGATCATTCGCTGATTCGGCGACAAGCTTCTGCTAATCAAACGAAGCCAGCGAAGGGAGAAGCCTACAGCCTGCCATCGCTTCAAGAGATAAGCAAGCACCAGCAGTACAGCTAATGCCAGCACGATCTGAGCCGCTAATCCTACCCATGATGGCAAAGAAAGCGACTTTTCTTCGTCTAGAGGGGCTGCTGTGTTGTCTGGACTAAGCTCCTGCGGATTCTGAATGGCACTAGGTTCTGCCTGTGGCTCCAAACGAGGCATGGAAAAGCCCGGTGTCGGCTCAAATGCCACCCAGCCATAATCCCCTAGATATACCTCAACCCACGAATGCGCATCTGCATTCGTTACCCGGAACGTCCCCCCTGCGTTCGGATCAGCCATACGTTCGAGTAAATCCTGAGGCTTAAGACCATCTGCAATATCATCTCTACTACCTGGCGCGTAGCCTTTTACCCAGCGAGTTGGAACCCCTATGCTGCGCATCATGACCGCCATCGCAGAAGAATAATAATCGCAGTAGCCCTCTTGGACCTCGAATAGGAAGGAGTCAACGAAATCAGGGCTCTTTCTCTTCGAAATATCCGGCTTATTCGTATACGTAAAATGAGTGCGCAGATAGGTTTCGATAAACATAGCGCGATCATAATCGTTTGTCGCATTCTCGGTCAGCTGCACGGCAAGCTCTTTGACTCGATCAGGAACGAAATTAGGCAGTTGCAAATACTGTTGCCATTCCATTGACTCGTATGATTCCTTGCGCGTTTGAGTAGCTTCTCTCATCTGATCCGGAGTAGCCTCAAGTACGTTGGAGATAATGGTATAGGTCTTCGGATACTTCCTCGTCCCATTATCCAAGTACTTGAGCTCGTCGTCACGCACATTCCACAACAGCTCACCTTCGTTCGTTACATCCAATTGCTCGTAAGAGCTTATAGAAGCCATTCCGAATAATACAGGATACACCTTGTCATCCAGCATGGTAAAGCTTTGCTTAACCATTCGAGTAGGTACGTCGGGAGCTCGTAAATATCCATCCTTAACCGGTGTATCAGGCAGTACATGCTCTGTTAAGTTCATTTTGTTATAGTCAGCCCAACCATCGCCTAAATAAGTGGATTTCGTTTCGCCGCGCCAATATCCCCGATAATCGGATTGCACCGTCATAACCGGCATAAAGTTCATCTCGAAACCGCCGCCAAGACCTTTATCATTCATACTGTATCCCGATAAGCTCCCCGTTCCTCCATGCCCTTGCCCATTCCCCCCTGGACCTGCTCCAAGCTTACCCGACTCAATCCATGACGTATATGGATCTGTCAGCACAGGCTCCAGGCCGGGAACACTGACCCCTGTCGTTATGATCAGCGAAACGAGTACGACCGCACTAACGATCATCTGGAGCGCATAACGCTTCGAGCGCTTCCACTTAGCGGGATATTGAAGCCTGACATTCCTGAAATGGAGTGCGATCAGCCATAGCAGAGATGCTGCCATGATCCATGCCACCTGAACCCATAAGTTCACGGGCGTGAAGGAATCTAGAATACCGAACACGATCAATTGAATAATCATCAGCAGCAGAATATGCCCGCCTGTATTGACCGCTCTCATAAATATTTCATAAGTGAGCCAGATGAGTCCAACCAGCCATATATAGGGATGATAAAGTGACATTCGTTCAAGCCAAGTGACATGCTCCGCATCAGGGGCAATCCAAAGTCCTATATCCGAAAGCTCTCGAAATACAGACCAAAATACGAGCGCAACACCGATCGGTATTCGAATGTGCGGAACGGCTGGGATCAGTAATCCGAGAAACAACATAACACTGAGCATCCGATCGGTCATACTGATGGTTTCTTCGTACCAGTAGGGAACTAATGCATCCACCCATTGTGACATCAAGATGAACAAGCAGATCCATATCAAGCGTTCTTCCCAAAATAATCCTTTGAAGCGAAAAGAGAATCGCTTCTCTCTCATCAGGCCGTTCCCTCCAATCTTGCGGGAAGCTCGTGTAGATCCGATATCTTCACATATTGATAGCGATATTTCATAAGCACAGCAGAAGTCTCAGCCACACTTTCCTGAGCAGCAGCAGTATACTGACCTACATGCAGATAAGTTCCATGCCAATTTCGTTTGGCCAGCGCTGCTATTGAGATAAGCTGACTCCGCTGCACACGTCCTGATATCCATACGACAACGCCGCCTCTCCTTAGCTCAGGATGATTAGACCACTTGTCGATCCAGATCGGTTCTGTCCGCTTATCGCTCAAGTCCCGCTCCCGCTGCACGGAAGCCAGCCATTGGCGGTAAGGCAGCGATTCATAACGAACCGCATCATCTGTCCATATCTTCGGTTCTTCGCCCATGCCGATCACGACAGTTCGCCGCTGCTGCACGCGTGCATAGGCAGCAAGCGATGCAACTGCTGACACGGCCAACTCAAATTGATCTGCTAGATCATACGCAAATACAGATTGATCGAGCACAAGCACCAATTGTGGAAACCCTTCCGGCTCAAACTGCTTCGACTTCATCATTCCAGTCTTCGCCGTCGCGTTCCAATGAACCCGCGAGAGCTTATCACCGTACGCATATTCGCGAATTCCATTGAGATGGGTGGATTCTCTGCGATCCTTCGTTAGCGCATGATCTAGGTGGGATAAGCCGTTCCAAGCCCTGCTCTGTCTCCAGCTGGCGATAGGCACTGTTTGCGGAAGCACATATATGGATTGTGTTGCCTGAAATTCGCCTTTATGTTCGAACAATCCGAATAGATCCTTCGTTCGGCAGATCGTATTTGTGAACTGATAACACCCGCGCGGAAGCGGCGGTGTATGATATTGCACTTCAGCCTGGCGATGGGAGTCCATCGTGACGATAGATTCATACTGCCCAACCAGCTTGCCGAAACGGTATATCTCATCGTTGACAATGATATACGGCAATGGAAGCCAGCCAGGTATGCGAATACTCAACTGAACGGGAATGTTGCTGTCCGCCACGAAATGCTTGTGGCCATCTCCGCCCACTATACGTTGACCGCTGACACGTCGAATTCCTCCGACGGAACCGGCAATCCAATAAACACCAAGCACGGTTGCCATCACCAATAGCATGAATGATGTCTTTCCACCTTGAAACAAAAAGTAAAAAATAAGTGCGACATAGATCAAGACAGCGACAATCCACATCTTAATCATGGACTGTCTACGCGGCTGCGACTGGCTGCTCCCTGTCATCTTTACATCTCCAGCCGCACAGGCACAGCGATCTTCTTCAATACTTGCTGAAGTATAGTGTAAGCCGTCGAACCGTCGATCTTAGCATCAATGCCCAGCACCATACGATGCGCGAGCACATAAGGCACCAACCGCTTCACATCATCTGGAGTTACGTACCTCCGGCCCTGCAGCCAAGCGTATGCCTTGGAAGCCTGCATCAGCGCAATGGAAGCTCGCGGACTTGCTCCGAGCAGCACCTGCGGGTGCTCCCGCGTCTCACGGATAATATCTACCATGTAGGAAACGATCGCTTCATCCATATGGATAAGCTTAATATCCTGCTGAACTTCTTCAATTGTAGCTATATCAGCAACTTGATCAACTCGCTCAGAAGGAAGTCCCTCAGCATGTCTAGCAAGAATGCTTCGCTCTGTTGGACCATCGGGGTATCCGATCCGCAGTTTGATCATGAAACGATCGAGTTGGGCTTCTGGCAGTGCATATGTACCTTCAAATTCGATCGGGTTCTGGGTGGCGAACAGGATAAATGGAGTCGGTAAATCGAATGTTTCACCGTCTATGGTGACGTGGTGTTCTTCCATTGCTTCTAACAATGCGGATTGTGTCTTCGTAGTGGCTCGGTTAATCTCATCAACTAGCAGGAAATTGGTCATCATCGGACCGGGGCGAAAAACGAATTGTTGATCCTTCGGGTGATAAATAAACATGCCGGTTATATCCGTCGGCAGCAAGTCCGGATTGCACTGGACACGGCGAAACTGTCCATTCATCGACCTGGCAAGCGACTTAATCATTTGTGTCTTGCCTGTGCCAGGTACATCTTCAATCAGTACGTGCCCGCCTGCCAGCATCGCGGTAAGCAACAGCTCGATCTCGGTTTCCTTTCCTAATATGCAGCGCTCCAGTGTGGAGCGTAATTGTTGAATGACATCGAATAAATGATTAGTTGATGACATGAATGCAGCCTCCTCGCGAATAACTAGGATAGTCGTATTGCTGAGATCACGGTTACATGCTCTCATATTACACCATATTCTGCCAGCCGTACATGCAGTAAACTAACAAATTGATTCATTTATTCCAACGAAATCCTTGCTGCACATTAAAAATCCTCGCATTCCGTTACGGAAGCGAGGATAAGCAAGCTGAACTTAACCTTTAGGACGACACAGTAAAGCCGCAAAGAAGGAAAACACGATAGCAGCTGATATCCCTGCGCTCGTCGTCTTGAATATTCCCGTCACCGCTCCGATCCAGCCATCCTTTTGCAGATCAGTGATCGCTCCGTGTACCAAGGAATTGCCGAAGCTTGTGATCGGGACAGTCGCTCCTGCTCCCGCAAAATTGATTAATGGCTCATACCATCCGAAGCCGTCGATGATAGCACCTGCTACAACAAGCGCCGCCATCGTGTGGGCGGGGGTTAATTTGGCTACATCGAACATAAGCTGTCCGATTACACAGATCAAACCGCCTACTACAAAAGCCCAAAAATAGATCATAGTTATGCTTCCTCCATTTCCAACGTAACCGCATGGGCTATGCATGGAATCGATTCACCCTGCTGATAGGACAGCGGTGACAAGAGCGCTCCTGTTGCGGCAACCAAGACTCGCTTTAGCTCGCCTTTCTTCATTCGCTTCAGGATATGTCCATACGTCACTACCGCTGAGCAAGCGCACCCGCTTCCCCCTGCTTGTACACCCTGCTTCTTGAGATCATAGACCATCAAACCGCAGTCACTGAAGACGGTGCCGTTAAGTGATAATCCATTCTCCTTAAATAAATCCTTCGCAATAGCATGCCCAACTGTTGCTAAGTCGCCAGTCACGATCAAGTCATAATCAGCAGGCGTACGGTTCAGATCTGCGAGATGAGTTTGAATCGTGTCCACCGCCGCTGGAGCCATCGCTGCTCCCATATTAAATGGATCTTTTAGCCCCATATCGACAACCTTACCGATAGTCGCTGCATATATCTTTGGTCCAGGGCCATTCTTCGCTACGATCGCCGCTCCAGCACCTGTAACTGTATACTGCGCTGTCGGCGGCTTCTGCGAGCCGTATTCCGTCGGATAACGGAACTGCTTCTCGACCGTGCTGTTATGGCTGCACGCGCCGGCAAGCGCATAATCCGCATTACCGGAATCCACGAGCATCGCCGATAGAGCCAGCGTCTCCATCGAAGTAGAACATGCTCCGAACACGCCGATATACGGAACGCCAAGCGCACGGGCAGCGAAGGAGCTGCTAATGATCTGGTTGAGCAGATCGCCACCAATATAATACTGGATCTGATCTTCCTTCAACTTCGCGTGCAGCACGGCAAGCTCGACTGCCTGCTCCATCAGTCTGCGTTCTGCCTTCTCCCAGCTCGGTTGCTGCATATACATATCTTCATGTATATAGTCAAATGTGCTCCCAAGCGGTCCTTCCCCTTCATCAGGTCCAACCACCGTTGCGGTGCTAAGAATGACCGGCTTGTTCTTGAACAGCCAGGTCTGTCGTCCAATGTGCATGTCGCTGCCTCCTTATCGCTTCATCATCCGTGTTTAATATTGATGCCGAAGATCAGGTATACCAATGCAACTACAAATGCGGCAACTGTACCATACACGATAACGGATCCAGCCAGCTTGAACATGTTGCCGCCAACCCCCAGCACCATGCCCTCGCTTCGGTGTTCAAGCGCTGCGGAAGACATCGAGTTGGCAAAGCCCGTGACCGGCACTGCGCTTCCTGCTCCGGCCCATTGCGCGAGCTTGTCATATACGCCAAAGCTTGTCAGAATAACAGAAATGAGTATGAGCAGAACAACAGTTGGAGAGCTTGCCTGTTCCTTGCTCATATTGAAATATTTCATGAAGATTTCTTGGAATCCTTGCCCGATAAGGCAGATGATACCGCCCACGAGAAATGCACGAATGCAGTTCTGGAAGATGGCGCGGGCTGGTTCACGCTTTTGGGCCATCTGCTTGTATTTCTGCTCGGATAAATTCGTCTTTCCCGTCTTCCAAGCGGGTTTCTGGGATTTGTCTGATGACGTCATAGGTACTCCTCCTGCTTCAATATAACGTACATCCAATCGTACGAAGGACAATGGTGTCAGTTACATTATTTGTTGGGAGAAGCTTGTTTATAAGTAGGTTATTTTTGGGGGGAGCAGCAGTTAGAAGTATAGCGGTATCACCACTGGCAGCTGAGACGTCGTTTTTCTACGTCTCAGCTCCCGAGCGGGGTCTTTTTTAGCCTGAGACGTCGTTTTTCGACGTCTCGAGCTCGTTCCGCCACTTGGCGAGGCTGCCTTGGAGGCTGAGACGTCAATTTTTTACGTCTCAGCCCCTGAGCGGGGTCTTTTTCGGCCTGAGACGTCGTTTTTCGGCGTCTCGGGCGCGTTCCACCGCTCGGTGAGGCAGCCTTGGAGGCTGAGACGTCAATTTTTTACGTCTCAGCTCCCGAGCGGGGACTTTTTTAGCCTGAGACGTCGTTTTTCGGCGTCTCGGGCGCGTTCCGCCGCTCGGCGAGGCCGCCTCGGAGGCTGAGACGTAATTTTTCTGCGTCTCAGCCCCTGAGCGAGGACTTATTCGGCCCGAGACGTCGTTTTTCGACGTCTCGGGCGCGTTCCACCGCTCGGCGAGGCGGCCTTGGAGGCGGAGACGTCATTTTTCTACGTCTCAGCCCCTGAGCGAGGACTTTTTCGCCCTGAGACGTCCATCTTCGACGTCTCGGGCCTCAGGGGCTACCTCTAACAAAAAAAGACTGCCCTCAGTCATATACATGATCTGAACGGCAGTCCCTGCGCTTCAAGCATTATGATTTGAAAAATCGGATGCGGCCAAATCGCTCTGGCACATGAAATTGGATCGCTCCTGTTGGTGACCAAGCGGAGAAGCTGCGTGTTCCTTCAGCATCCTGATCAATACGGAACATATTGATTCGCCACTCTTCACCAGGCTGTGGAGATGCATTCAGATCCGCAAACGGAAGCACCGCAGTGTACTCAATCTGCACAGATCCGCGCTGTGACTGCTTATCCGGCTCCGTATAACGAACCTGCGTCATGATTCCTTCTGCGTTCCATTCTGGATGGAACCCTAACGGCTGATCCTTCTCGTGCGTAATCATCGAATCGAAGATCACATTATGAGGGCTGATGTTGAACTCATAATATCGTTGTTCATCTGGAGAAGGGGCTATAAACCACTCTACGACGTCCGCATCAAATAAGGAGTCATCGCGCTTCGTGAACGGACTGACAATGATATCATCCTCACAGCGAAATTGCAGATGAAGTGCGTAATCCGACCAGCACATACGAACATGGGTCAGCAATGCTGGCACTTCACCAGATACAACGTCTGTCAACTGCACATTCGGAAGCTTGTCCCAGGTGCTGGAATTCGGATGATCTTCTACATAATGAACTAAGTATATAGGTACTGGAGCGGTATGGCTGCATACCGCTTGTTCGGGGCTCTCTGTACTTTCTTGTGCTTGCATGGTGCAATCATCTCCGTTTAATTATGCTATGACATGGTGCCATGATGTAAGCTTACAGGCTGCAAACTAACTTGTAAACCCAAATGTAACCCTAATCAGAGCTTACTTAGCCGATTTCCGACCAACTCCAACTTCGAGCCCAGCCCTTGCTTTGACATGGAACGTATTTAACATCACAGCTCACTTTTTATCGATAATATGAGAAGCTTCAATAACGAAAAAACAGCAGTTCTAGATGTAACATCAAGAACTACTGCTCAAAGGTTAGAAACTGATCAGGTAGAGGATTTCGATGGAGGCTGATCTCCTGCTACAACTAACTCTCCACCTTGTGTGATCTCAGCATAGAATATATCTTCGATTCCTTTATAGCCCTGCTTCTTCAGCTCATTGACGAGCCATAGCTGCTCTTTGCTCTTGCGATGCAGAGCATCCAGTTGAATCTCGCCATCCATGATGACGGGGAAGGCTAATTGATTCGCATTCATGTCGTTCTTAAATACGCTAATGTTGCCGTTTGATTCAATAATCGCAAATTTCACTTGATTAACCGAGAAAATATCCTTTTGTCGAAGCAAGCTTAACATTTCATCCAGATCCATATTATTTTTACGCAGCTGCTCCTTATCAACCCTTCCATCATGGATAAAATATGAGGGCATTCCATCAAGAAGCTTGCGCGTATTGCGCTTCTTAATAGATATTTTGTTCATCAGCACGATAAAACTCGTCCAGAGCGTGATCGTGAACAGTATGTGTGCAATATTAACCTCATCTACATAAAGTCCATTGCCCACCAGCTCAGATAATACGATAGCTGAAATAAAGTCATATGGCGACAGCTGTTTTATTTCTCTGCCACCAATTACTTTCGCCGAGATGAACAACGCCATAAAACCAACCGCTAATTTAATTGCAATATGCAAAAACATTTCCATTTCAACACACATCCTTAAGCAACATATTCGAGGACTTGTGTTAGTATTTATCATCCACCAATCAATAATTCACATCTCATTGAATGAAATTCAAATGTTGCAAATCCGATTTCGTACGCAAAGATGTTTAATTTCTTTTTCTGTTTTCATATACTTAGAAATGAGAAGCGGATATGGAGGTTCACGTATGAATGAAGAAGAACTTATCAAGAACATGAAACGGCGGTTGCTTAACTATTCGATCCTAACTGCAGCTATTGTTGTAACGGGAATCTCATTAATAATGTCAATGATCTATGAACTACCTTTACTGACCACATTATCACAGGCTTTACTTGCTACGATTCTGCTGGGCATAGCCATCAACTGTGCGAAACTAGCTACACAGCAGCTAAAATCACACAATTGGAAATTGCGAGATATCCGATTTGGCTTTTATTTTTTATACTTTTCATCTATCTTAAATGCTACTTTAGCCTTGATCATTATGCTGTAGCGGCAGCATGCATGACAATACATAATCCCTTTACGATGCTCTCAGCCTGAGCAAACGACAGCTAAATAGAAACGACCGCATTCCCGAAATGACTCGAGAAGCGGTCGTCAACATAAATATGTTCGCTGTTATCCAGATTTCCTACGATATCTTAATGTTGCGCTTTTTCAGCCTGTTATTCGTTACAATTCGCAATAGCGTATAGATAACCGCAAAGGTTGGAATACCTAGCAGCATACCCATCAATCCAAACAGGCTGCCTCCTATCATAAGCGATAAGAGAACCCAAAGTCCGTTCATGCCAATTGAATTGCCTACAACTCGAGGATAAATAAAGTTCCCCTCCAACTGTTGAAGCACAATGATAAATATGACAAACCAGAACGCTTTCGGCGGATCAACCATCAATATAATAAATGCACTTGGGATTGTCCCAATATAAGCACCGAATATAGGAACAATACTCGTTACCGCAACAATAACACTGACAAGAAGCGCATATGGCATCGAGAAGATCGTCATACCAATAAAGCATAATCCGCCGAGTATCATGGCTTCTGTCAGCTGCCCAGCAATAAATCCGCTGAACGCTCTATTCGTTATGGAGCATACTTCAACCGTCTTTTCAGCTCGTTTTGGAGAAACAAATGCATATAAAAGCTTTTTGGATATCGAAGATAACTTCTCTTTGTTAATGAGAAGGTATGCGGACAGTACAGCCCCCATAACAACGTCTACAAAGCTGGCCGTAAAATTTTTCGTGAATGTTAAGATATACGGTACATAATCTGTAATTAATCCACCGAACTTCTGAACGACCTCGCTCCAATTCAGCGCTATCTTTTCCCAAATGTCACTCTCAAGATTAAATCTGATCGCCAGATCCGTAACAAACACTTTCAAGGATGCCATGTAGCCATGAAGATTGCTTGTTAGCATGGATAAGCTTTCCATTAACTGAGGGATGATGAACCACGCTAGAATCGTAAAAAATATGATCACCGTCGAGTACGTCAACAATATGGAGGCAGGCCGCTTCAGCTTCTTCCATAATGGCTTATCATACTTGTTGATTGGCGCAAATACTCTCTCCTCAAACACCTTCAATAATATGTTGAGCACATAAGCTATTGCAAAACCTAATATAACCGGATTCAACAAATAATAGAGATCGACTAGAAATCCAATAATCGATTTGATGTTGGTTAGTATTAAATATAGCAATACGGTGTAAGTCGCAATCAGCAAATATTTCTTAATATCTGATGAAAATTTCTGGTTATCCATTCGATGTGAACTCCTAACTAGTAAGTGATTGCTGCTGTCCATTCTATAGAATATCACATTTATTTTAAATACGATAAAAAACTGTATTATTGTAATAAATTACCAAAGTTTTCATGAATTAGTGGCGCGGAGCCCACAACATGATCGATACCCCAATCACACAGATAATCCCGCCGATCCAATCGTATAAGTCAGGTGTTTTCTTATCTATCAACCACCCCCATAACAGTGCCAGCACGATGAACACACCGCCATATGCTGCATATACACGGCCAAATGAAGGGAATTTCTGCAGAGTTGGAATAATTCCATACGCGATCAACACGAGACTTCCAATAAGACCATACCACCATGGCTTCGACTCACGCAGCCACAGCCAAACTAAATATCCGCCGCCTATTTCCGCAAGTCCAGCAGCGATGAATAGTGCAATTGCAGCAACCAGTTGCTACACCTCCAAAACGTTAATTTAGTGCTAGAATAATCACTCCATCGATATATTAACCGATAGACAGTATAAAGAAAAGAATCGAGTTTAGCGATTGCCTGACACTAACTTCCCTTTATAAAATACAGATCTATTCCCCGCCCTTCGCGCCACCGCTTCGGCAGCACAGCTCGCGTCGACCAGCACCATATTGGCTTCCATTCCGACTGCAGGCCAAACTCGTATACCCGCTTCATTTAATGGAGTAGTACCGCCTGTTATGAATCCAAGAGCTTCCTCTAATCTGCGTTCATCACTCCAGCCATAGCACTCGGCTAACCTTCCTGCCTTCTCGAGATTATCGCCCGTTCCGAATGGAGACCAATGATCCGTAATGCTGTCTTGACCGAGATGCACGTTCACTCCGTTGCGATGGAGCAGCGGAATCGGCATTACAAGCTTGCCGATCGGCACAGTCGAAGCAATGGATATCTGCTGTGCGGCCAGCATGTCCACCACTTCCTCAGCAATTTGCTCCGGAACGCCTGCCAAGCCAAAGGCATGACTAATCGTAACCCGACCCTGCCATCCAGCCTCTTCTGTAAGCTGAGCTAGGCGCTTCATCGTGAACACACCTAATGAATCGCGATCATGCAGGTGGAGATCGACATTGGCGTCAGCTTCTACTGCAAGCTCCATCATCGCCTGCAATGAGGCCTCGATATTGCCATCGACTGTCGCGGGATCGACACCCCCGACAAGTGAAGCTCCATAGCGCATCGCTTCCCTCACTAGGCTGACGGAGTCTGAACGAAGCAGCCCGTGCTGTGGAAACGCAACGATCTCCCAGGATAGCTTACCTCGATATGCTTCCAACGCCCGCAAGGTCGCTTCAAGATTGCCGAGTCCAGCATACGGGTCAATGTTGCAATGGGTACGCACGTGCGTAGCGCCATTTCGCTGAATGAGCTCAAGCAGCTTCTCTGCTCTTTCTCTCGCGACTGGCAATTGCTTCGGCAGCAGCTCTTCTTCTTCCTTCAGACGGGAGAAGATACCGCGTGCTGCTGGACGAACTGCTTTCCACGGGCCGCCATAGTACGTTTTATCCAAGTGGATATGCATTTCTCTGAATGAAGGCAGCAGAAGTCGACCATGTCCATCGATAATGGGGAGCTCTGTTCGCAATGGACCGCTCATAGGCGCGATCTCCACTATTTTACCTGCTTCTACGTGTATTCTATTAAGTTCCGTCTTAGTGCCTACGATAATGCCATCTTCGTACTCATATCCGCTCTCGAGGCGGACATTGTCTAACCAAAAACTCGAATTCACCTTATATCCTCCTCTATACATCATCAACGCATTCGCTCAAAACTATAATAATCTATTTGCACTCCTATTTTTTCTTCATTTTACACAAAAGAAGCAGCCAGCACTATTGCTGACCGCTTCTAGTTCAATCGCGCGCAGCCGTAAGCTGCGCCTTCCCGCGTTTATTTTGTAATGGTTTTAAATGATTGTGTCTGTTCTTTAATGCCCTTCTCAGCCGCAAATCGCTCAATACTCGATGCCCCAAAGAATCCATCGATTCCTTCTGTTCTTTCAATGACATACGCTGCATCTTCCGGCTCAGCAATAGGACCTCCGTGACAAATGACCATAATATCTGGATTGACTTCTTTCCCTGCTCTAATAATTGCTTCAATTCTCTCGACACAATCATCAAGCGTCAGAGCCGTCTTCGCTCCAATCGTCCCTTTAGTCGTCAATCCCATATGAGCTACAAGTATATCGGCGCCAGCTTCCGCCATCGCTCTCGCTTGCTCAGGATCAAATACATAAGGCGTTGTAAGCATGTCCAATTCATGGGCAATTCGGATCATTTCGACTTCGAGACCATAACCCATGCCTGTTTCTTCTAAGTTCTGTCTGAATACACCATCAATCAATCCTACGGTTGGGAAGTTCTGAACGCCGCTGAATCCTTGATCCTTCAGTTGCTTGAGATATACCTCCATCACTCGGAATGGATCTGTTCCGCAGACGCCTGCCAATACCGGTGTATCCTTCACAACAGGCAATACTTCCGCGCCCATTTCGACGACAATTTGGTTAGCATCGCCATAAGACAATAATCCTGCGAGGGATCCGCGTCCCGCCATTCTGTATCGTCCCGAATTGTATACGATCAGCATATCCGCGCCGCCTGCTTCACTGCTCTTCGCTGTGATCCCTGTGCCCGCGCCTACACCAAGCAGAATCTTTCCATTCTTCACTTCTTCTCTAAAATTTGCGATAATTTCAGTTCTTGTTTGTTTATTCATGTATAACGCCTCCATTACTTATTCAGTCATCTTATTTTTGCATTAAATCGATCAGCTTCTGTGCTGCTGCCTCTGCGAATTCGGTATCATTGATGGCACAATCCATTTCGACGAGCTCAACGACATTTCGATTAATTCCATGTCTTAACGTATCAAATAGCATCTGATCTTCCTCTGGACCATAGAAAGCTTGACCCTCAACATCAATGCCAGAGATGCCTTTGAGAGGTAACATTAATACCGTTTTCTCCTTGGCCATGTTTAATTTCTCGACCAGCTTTTTGCCTAAAGCTTCATTTTCTTCAACCGTGGTTCGCATGAGGGTTACGGTCGGATTGTGCTTATAGAACTTATGCCCGAAGAATTTCTCCGGAATCGTATCGTATGGCCCAAAGTTGCACATATCCAACGCCCCAACAGATACGACCTGTGGGATGCGATGTCTGCCTGCCGCCTCTAACCGATGAGGTCCCGCATTCAGAACACCGCCTATAATTTCGTCAACCCATTCGGTTGTAGTAAGATCTAAGACACCTTCAATAAATCCAGCTTCAATCAACGCTTCCATGGATCGTCCGCCTACACCTGTGGCATGGAACACAAGCACTTCATATCCTCTTGCTTCAAGGTAATTTCTTGCGGCCGTTACGCATGGCGTTGTGACCCCGAACATCGTTGCCGCAACCAATGGCTTTTTCTCGATCACTTGTTTATTCTCGAATTGGACCATCCCTGCGATTGCAAATGCTGCATTCGTAAAGATCTTGGTTGAAATGGAGTTTAGCCCTGCAACATCGACGACGGATGGCATCATGACAATGTCGCTCGTTCCGACATATGGCGCCGTATTCCCTGAAGCGACGGTCGACACCATCACTTTGGGCACACCAATCGGCAATGCCCGCATACCAGGAGTCACGAGTGAAGTGCCGCCAGTTCCTCCAAAGGAAATAATTCCATCAAATTTACCTTGCTTGTATAGTTCAGGTACGAGTTTTTCCATACCTTTCGATAATACTTCTGTTGCTAATGCTCTGTCTTTCTTCGCCGCAAGCTCGCTCATCTCGACACCCGCTACCAGCGCTATTTCATGGTTCGATACATCAGGCGTAAAGGTAGGTTCGAACACACCAGTGTGAATCGTAAACGTATGGAGTCCCAAGCTTTCAATCAAATTTTTGATATACAGGTATTCATCACCCTTGGTGTCAAATGTTCCTGCAATAGCAATTGTCTTCATTTGTTTAACCTCGCTCTCCATAAAAAAAGTATGATTAACTATAAATTAATCATACTGCGGCAGCTCATTTGTGAAAACGCTTTTATGTCTTATGTTTTTGTGTTTATGTTAGATTTATATTGTGTTGGGGTGCAACCCTTATACTTCTTAAACATTTTGCTAAATTGGGCATAGTCTTGGTAACCGACTAAGGGCGCTAACTCCGATAACTGGATGTTTTCGCGGTCTAAGATTTCGGCTGCCTTATCGATCCGGTATTGCACGATATACTTCTGGAAGCTGCAGCCTACACTCTTTGTAAACAGACTGCTTAGATAACTTCTGGATACATGAGCCACCTTGGCTAAATCGATAAACGAAATCTCGTTCATATAATTTTGAGCCACGTATTCCTTCACGAATTCAACATAATCATAGTGTTTGGTAATGCCGTCTAACATTTTGACCATTAAATCTTCTTCATCAAGCTTCCCTGTTACTTTAAAGGCTTTCGTTATATTGGTAATGGACTTCTCCGATGGAATCCGCTCAAAAGCAGATCCCCCGATATACCCCATCAAATTGTCGTTATTGCTATACATATATTGAACATCAATTGGTGTTTTCACAGGACCGCCGTACACGAGCTTGATAACATCCGGCTTTAAAGCATTACATGCACGAAATATGTTGTCCGCTTTGACCTTGGCAGCTTCCAGGGAGAATACTTTCTTGGCGCCCAATAAACCGCCTTCTGTCAGGCCTAAATGTGCACAAATGACATCTGCCCCTGCTTCGATCATCTGTACGGCTTGGTTCTCATCAAATACAAAGGCTACTGTGAACAGTTGCTGCTCATGCGCGATTCTGATTGCTTCTACTTCGAGTCGAAAAAGGTTACCATCTTCTTGAATTGCTTCACCGAACAGACCATCGATTAATCCCACGGTGGGATAGTTATTAATCCCGGCAAAGCCCTTATCTTTGATTTCACGGATGTATGCTTCCATATTCTTGGTAGGATCAGTGGCATTCAGCCCAAAAATAATCGGAATATCCTTAACTAAGGGGATAATTTCTCGAGATGCAAAGTCCATGACCATATCATTGCTATTGCAAAAGGGCAAAAAACCAGCGAGTGAGCTCCTCCCCATTTGACGAAATCGACCTGAGTTCAACATCAAGATGAAATCAGCTCCGCCCTGATTAGCATACTTTGCTGTTATTCCCGCACCTGTGGCGACGCCAATAATATGATTACCCATGTTGATCTGCGATTTGAGATGTGCCAGGATCTTTTCTCTTATCATTCTTACGAATCTCCTCATCCTGTTCGCAATTCACGATTGCAATACAATTAACATTAATAGATATATACAATTTATAACGAACATGGATGGTAACGCAAACGAAGCAAGCCGCATCCCCTCAGGAAGCAGCCTGCAACTTAGACCTTATAATACCTCTATCAACATGACCTATTTGAAAATAGGCAATGGGATTTACTATCTATGCGCGGCGCGCCATTCATCAAGCTGCTTCTGCACCTCAACACGCACCTCTTCGATGCCTGCCTGTCTGAGCTCCTGGTTGAACTTAGGCAGCTCCGTGTCAACGTCCACGCTGCCTGTCATAAGGCTGGGATAATATTTCTCCCAGACCATCTGTATATTCTGCACCTGAATAGGCATCTGCGATAAGTCTGGCGTAAAGCCCAGTATACTCGATTGAACGACATTGGCGTTGAACTTGCGGTACTCGTCCCATTTGTTCAAGGGGTCTGGGTACTCTCCACCCATCGTATTTAAAATGAACCAGTTGCCCTGAGTGAACGTTACCCCCGCATAGTTTGGCGGTGCGTCTGGGATCAATTCGCCGTCTTTGTCCTTTGGAGGTATGGGCACCACCTGACCGTTGTGATCCAGCGTGTAGTGTACGCCTTCAATCCCGTAGTTGAACAGGTTGCGTACCTCTGGATCTGTATTCAGCAGATTGAGAAACTTCACACATTCCTCAGGGTACTTGGTATCTGCATTGACAGCCATGATGCCTCCTCGTACGGACTCTGTTGTAGCCAACATAGGAGTCACAGGATTGGCCACCACCTTGTAGCCGCGATCCTTGCTCCAGCTGCTTTCCGAGAGAGGTCCTCCCCCCGAGGCTTTCCAGAACACGCGCTTGCCCTTCTTTAGCCCTTGCTTCTCCCGCAAGGCGGCATCCTCGTTAATGTAGCCCTTTTGATAGTAACGCCGCAGCGTGTCCAGCACATGCCGCGCTTCTTCGGTTTCGAAGATATTTACCACCGGGGAGTCGGGCTCCACAGAGCGTACCATAAGCGGTAGCTTCGGATTCATGACATACTCGTAGCCATCCAACAAGAAAAAGTTATGGGAGTCCTTGTCCAGTTCCATGGGCAGATAAGTGGGCGACTGTTGCTTGATCATTTGAAGCAGCGGTTCCAAGGAATCCAACGTGTTGTACTTTGAGATATCGATGTTGTACTTTTTCACAAGCTCATCTGGGTACATCCAATGCTCTTGTACAGCCAGCTCTTTGTTCGTCGGTACGCCGTAGATGCCGCCGTCATCCATACGCACACCCTGCCAAAAAATGGGATCGATGCTGTCATACATTTCCTTGCCCACACTGGCGAGATAGTCATCAAGCCGCAGGAACGCGCCGCGCTGCACATAGGTTGCGTACTCTGGAGCATAAGCGATGTCAAAGGGAGTGCCCGCTGACACCATGGTGTTCAGTCGGTCTTCATACTCTTGCCAGCCCACCTTTATGTAGGTGATGGTGACGCCGATCTTTTTGGCCGTAATCTCGTTGATTTTGTCATTCACCATCTTAAGATCCTTATCCGGCTCCCCAATCGTGTAATAAATCAGATTAACCGTATCTTTGGGTAATTGGGCGTGCTCGTCATCGCCGGTCGACGGAGAACAGCCCGCTAAAGCCGGTACCAGCATCACGATGAGCATGAAGGTCAAGGCGATACGACCAATGGTATGATGTTGTCGCATATACGATCTCCTTTTCACCGTTGCTTAACGTTATTCCTATTTCCTTAGATCTGAGGGCGACTTGTCAAAATAACTGTGAAAATGAGTATAAAAATAGTTCAGATTCGGATATCCCACAGAAAGGGCGATACTGGCAATCTTTTCGTCAGTCGATAGAATGCGTTCCCGTGCACGCAGCATACGGTAAGCCATTAGATATTCCGAAAATTTCATCTCTGTCTCTTTAAGGAACAACTGCCCTAGGTATGTTCCGTTCATGCGGAAGCGCTCCGCAACCATTTTCAAGGTAATGTTCTGAGCATACTCTACTTTGACCATCAGCAGGATGCGATTGGTCAGCTTGGACAGATCCTCGTACCGCACACCCAGCACTGGATCCTTGTTCATGTCGTCATGATCCGTACCCTCTAGCGTGCCGTGCAGATCTTCTATAATGATCTTTTCAACTGCATGTTGCAGCTTAGAGCGCTCCACGGGCTTAAGCAGGTAGTCCTTCGCACCGCAGCGAATGGCCTCTTGGGCGTACTTAAAATCATTGAATCCGCTCATGATGATATACTTTGCGGGAAGACCTAACTCATTGAGCCTGCGAATAGCATCGTAGCCGCGATCATTGCCGATACATACATCGAATATAGCTAGATCCGGATAGAACTCCACAGCCTTTGAAATAGCGTCCTCATAGGTTTCACTGGTCTCGATGTGGCCAAAGCCGTACCTTTCCCAATCCAGGGTTCGCTTGATCCCCTCCAGAATCTGAGGCTCGTCATCCACAATCAGAAGTTTATACATATCAAACTGCCTCCTTTGGAATGATCACAGATATCTTAACCCCTGCTTCTAAGTTATTTTCAATCTCCATAGAGAAGCCTTCTCCGTAGAAAAAATGCAGCCGAGTATACACATTGCGCAGACCTATGCTCTTAACAGGAGCATCTTCGCTACTGGACAGGGTACGCCGAATCTCGTCCAAGCGCTCCTCGGTGATCCATCTGCCATTGTCCACAAACTCCAACACATAGTGATCATCTGCTTCCCAGCCATTAACCACTAACAAGTTGAACTCATTGTCACGGTTAAAGCCGTGAACAAAAAAGTTCTCCGCCAGTGGCTGCATCCAGAATTTGACGGTGGATAAAGATAAAAGCTCCTTGTCCACATTGAACTGATAGTAAAACCGCTCTGGAAATTTAAATTCCATGATTTTCAGGTACTTTTCAAGCAAATCCTGCTCTTTTTCTATGGAAATGATATTTTCATTTTTCACAATATCTCGATACAGCGCTCCCAATGTAGCAATGGCATCAGCTGTATCAACGTCATGGTTCACCAGAGCCGTCGAGCGGACAGCCTCTAGCGTATTGTACAGAAAATGAGGATTGATTTGGTGCTGAAGCGCTTTCATTTCGGTCTCTTGTTGCTTAAGCTTTAATAAATATTCGGTTCGGATATGCTTATCAAGCTGTAGCACCATGTCATCCAACTCCCGAGCAATCATGCCATATTCGTTGCGTCGATAGCGGGCTAGAGTATCCGTTGTAAAGTTGGCGCTTTTCACGCGTCCAATCGTATCGATGATCCGTTGAAGGAAGCTCGCATCATCATGCAGGTTGTAAACAATGTACAGCAGCACGCTGATCATTGACGTCAATACGATAAGAAATACGATGAGAAGTACATTCGCTTTATCACGTATCAACGTAGCTAAGTCCACGAGGACGACGAACTGATAATTAAACTTGCTGGAGGGATAGGTCTCGAAAAATACGCGATCCAACCCGCCCTTTGAAAGAAAGCCATGTTTGCGTCCGTCCGCCACCGCTAGACGTGCCAGTTCCTCCGTGTTGCGATCTTCGGTGACGAAATACAGCTCACCGGTAGAACTTACGGCTGCCGCATTGTATAAAGGGTTATTCTGCACGGGCTTAAAAACCCGGTCACTGCTGACCAAGAAACGGAACTCACCGATCTGGCGAGAGATCTGGTTCGGATCCGACAATTTCTTGCGGTATACGAATCCTTTATGGATCGACTCGCGGAAGATTGCATCCGTGTTAGGTACCTGAAATAGGAAACTGGAATTGCCATTGCTGTCAAAGCGAACCACATTACCACGCTGCTCGGTATGCAGACTAATCTGCGTGATGTCTCCCTGCCCCCCGCTATTCAAGAACGATTTAATATCGTCAGGAAAAGATACTAGCGGCTGGCTATAACGACTATCTTGAAGCCTGCTAGAGAGGTACCCTTCTGCACTATTGCCCAGAAAGCAGCTAACATCCGCCATCAAGCCTCTATTGGAATAGACTCGCTGCATGTAAGCCTCGATGCGATCAGCATCATACTGCAGGGTATTTTCAACCTGGGCAAAGCCGCTTGCGGCCTCGTTTCGAGCGTTATCCACCCACTGATACAGAAGTACCGCGCAGGTCAGTACCCCAATCGCCAGACCTATAAATACCACAAATAGCGTGTATGCAATAAACTTGTTGCGATATATCTTAATCTGAAAGAACGAACACATGTGACGCCCCCTTGAAAGTAGGCTCTTGTGGTTATGCATCTAACTCCACCTTATAATGTACTCGTTTAAAAATCAATTGCATATTCATGGAAGATAACTAGCTTATGAACAAGAAAACCCGAACGGCAGATGACTATACCGTTCGAGTTCTCAAGTTGTACATTCGGATTTTACAATTACTTGAAGTAAGCGTCAATCTGCTCTTGAGCAGCCTTCATAATCGTGTCCATACCAGCAGCTTTCATTTCAGCAACGATCTTCGGTACCATTACCTCTGGATCAGAAGCGCCAGACATGAGTTCATAACGGTATTTGTCCCATACAGCCTTGGTATTTGCTACCTCAGTAGAAAGGTCTTTAATGTTTAATGCAAATCCCAAAACGGATGAGGCGGTTGCTTGCTCGTTCAGCTTGCGAACTTGTTCCCATTGATCTTCAGGAGCACCCTTAGTTACAGCCAAGTCGAAGAATGTGCCCTGAGTATAAGCAGCCAATGGCCATGTATCCGATACACGCTCGATGACCTTTTCACCGTCAACATTTTTGTAGTCCACACCATTCTCACCGAAAGCCAGCATATTGCGCAGCTTAGGATCTGTGTTAACCAATTGCAGATACTTCAATGCTTCCTTCTTATACTTGGAATTCGAAGAGATCGCATTCATAGAACCTTGAATTGTGCTGGTAGTGTAAAGAGGGCCAAAGTTCTGAATCATGTCGTACTTTTGAACTCCCTCTGTAATCTGCCAGTTTGCTTCTGCACCTGGGAATGCTTGAGCGCTGAAGAATGGACGAGCTTTGTCCGGCTCTCCCTTGGTAGGAGCGTCAGGGTTAATGATGCCATCCTTGTACCATTGATGCATGAGCTTAAGGTTTTCCATAACGTCAGGCTGCTCTAGCACTGAAACGACCTTGCGAGATGGATCGTCGACCTTCACGCCGATTGGTTGGATACCAAGCGTCAGATCGTCGTAGGGATTCAGCATTCCGCTAAATCCATCGCTTTGGTGCAATGGCAGCGGATAGAAGCTCTTGCCTTCTCCAGCCTTCATGTCATGGAAAGGCTTGTCAAGATCCTTCATAGTCTTGATGCTGTTGAGATCAATACCGTATTTCTGTACATATTTGTCATCGAACATCCAGTACTGTGTTACAGCCGAGTCCTTGTAGGTAGGAACGGAATAGATCTTACCGTCAATCTTGGTACCATCCCAAACTGTTTCAGGAATAAGCTTGTACAATTCAGGAGCTTCACTTTGTACGAGGTCGGTAAGGTCGGCAAATGCGCCCATTGCAACCTGTTGGCTGTACTTCGTGTTGTTCGTAAACATGATGTCGAATGGTTCACCTGTGTTCACGACAGTGTTGATCTTAGTGTCCCATTCGCCCCAGCTAGCTACCTTGATGTCGATCTTCACACCAATCTTCTCAGCTGTGTACTCGTTCATTGCTGCAATAGCTTTGTCGAAGTTGGCAGGAACTTGGCCACCGATCGTCCACCACACTAGAGTAGGGATCTCACCAGAATCGGCAGTCTTGCTTGATTCCGTCTTGGAATCGGAAGCTGTGTCCCCTTCATTGGACTTCGAGCTGCCGCATGCCGTAAGAGAGGACATCAAGAGCATTGCAATACAGAGTGTGGATAGAAACTTCATGGATCTTCTCACTTTTATTTCCCCCTTTTGAAGTTGTTCCACCGTATGCCTTCACGGTGATGTTATGATAAACCCAGTAAACTAGGTTTATTTCAGGTTAACCTTTCACAGCGCCTACTGTTAATCCAGAAATAAAGTATTTCTGGAAGAATGGATACGCAAAGGCCACAGGCAGGACAATGATAATGGCTATTGCCATACGAGCGGTTTCCTTCGGCATGGTGGCTATTAATTCTGCAGCGCTGACACCCATTGTAGAAGCGTTCTTTGCAAGAGCATCGACATTGCTCATCAAGCTGTTCAGCAAGGCCTGCAGAGAGAACAGGTTCTGATCGCTGATGTACAGCATGGACTGGAACCAATCGTTCCAGTAACTAAAACATAGAAACAGTCCAATGGTTGCTATTACCGGCAGTGAAATAGGCAGCACGATCTTAAAGAAAATACGCAGCTGACTAGCGCCGTCAATCTCTGCAGATTCAATCAGACCATCCGGGATGGTGCTTTTGAAGAAAGTTTTGCAAATAATGACGTTAAAGGATGAGACAGCCAATGGCAGAATGAGTGCCCAAACGGTATCTTTAAGACCCAGCAGATTCGCGTTGATAAAATAGCTCGCGACCATACCGCCGTTGAATACCATTGGGATGAATACGATCCAGGTTAGCAGTCCCTTTAGCTTGTAATTCGGTCGGGAGATTACATAGCCCATTGAAGTGGTGAGCAGTATCCCCAACACGGTGCCGACCACCGTAACGAATAAGGATACACCCAACGCTCGTAGGATCATCGTTCCCTGCTGAGCAATAAATTTGTAAGCCTCAAGGGAAAAATCAGACGGTATTACTTGATACCCTATCTGGCGAATCGAATCCTCAGTAGATAAAGAAATCGAAAGTATAACCACTACCGGCACTACGCAAACCAGCGCCAGCAGGATAAAAATGAAGTTGAAAAGCAGGTTGACCCCTTTGCCAATACGGTTGTATTTCTCAAGGCCGGACTGATGTTGAACTGTCGTTGCTGTTGTTGCCATGGTTCTGCCTCCTCTACATCATCGCGCTGTCCGGATCTATTTTACGAACGATCCAGTTAGCGGTGAGAATGGTTACACAACCCATCACGGATTGTACAAATGCAGCAGCGGAAGCCATACCTACTGTAGCGGTCTTGAGCTGTTTATACACTAACACGTCTATGGTGGTGGTCACGTTATAGAGAGAGTTAGAATCCTTCGGAACCTGATAGAACAAGCCGAAATCCGTGTAGAAGATACGGCCTACGGCCAAGATGAACATCATCACGATAACCAGCTTCATCAAAGGCAGTGTAATATACTTCGTCTGCTGCCAAATGGAAGCGCCGTCAATTACGGCCGCCTCATAGTACGTGTTATCGATACCAGTGATGGTCGCCAAGTATACCACCATACCATAACCCAAGCTCTTCCAAACATTAATGAAAATCAGGAAGTACGGCCAGTATTTCGGCTCCATATACCAGTTCACTGGATCATTGCCCATCCCTACGAGAAATTGGTTGACGATACCCTTGTCGAAGCTTAGAAATGCCCAAGCTACTGCGGATACCACCACATAGGACAGGAAGTAAGGCAGGAACATCATGGTCTGATAAACTTTACCCGCTCTGCGGTTATGCAGCATACCGATCATCAGCGCTAAAGCAACAGGTATTACTATATTCAGGATAATGAATATTAAATTGTACCCAAGCGTATTTCGTATGATGATCCAAGCATCATTAGATTTAAACAGGAATTCAAAGTTTTTTAAACCGGCCCACGGGCTGTTAATTACATTGCTTATAAATCCCCCGGATATCTTGAAATCCTTGAATGCGATAATGATACCGAACATAGGCAAGAAGCAAAACAATATATACCACACGGTGGTCGGCAACGCCAAGAGCGTCAGTTCAGTATCATGCTTGTGCCAACGCGTTCTTAGGTGCTTTCGTCCAGTCTTTGTCTTCATGTCGGTCACCCCTTCCGTTTGTTTAATTGTTTTGACAAGTTAATTGTAAAAGAAAACGTTTACTTGGTTCCAGACAAAAAACGTTATTCCACAGTCAACAAACGTTAGATTTATAAAAAAATATGGAGTAGGATAAGGTACAAGTTGCCAGATCCAATGATAACAACAAAGAAAAAACGGACTGTTATGTCCGTTTTTTCTTTGTATTAGTAGCTCTATAAATTTATTTCCGAACGAAAAACTCTCCTGTCAATGGAGCGTCATCCGAGTTAGATCCGACCATTACCTCAAATTTACCCGGTTCCACAACCCATTCATGGTTTCTAGTAAGTGTTCGGAGTTGTCTGTATCCCAGTGTCAGCGTGATGCGCTTTGTTTCGCCTGCTTCAAGGTGAATTCGCTTGAATCCTGCAAGCTCTTTGCATGGTCTGACCGTACTGCTGAATTCATCCCTGATATAAAGCTGAGCAACTTCCTCACCAGCGACATTTCCTGTATTGGTTACGTTAAACGATACATCCACTGTTGAATCCGGAGCAATTTCCTTTGCGGAAATATCAAGATCTGAGTACTCAAATGTTGTGTAGCTCAGACCATACCCAAATGGGTACAATGGAAGCCAGTCCATTTCAACATATTTATGTCCATAGAACGGTCTGCGATTATAGAATACAGGCAGCTGACCTACCGATCTCGGGAAAGACATCGGAATGCGACCTGCAGGATTGAAATCTCCGAAAATAACTTCTGCAATGGCATTTCCGCCCTGCTCGCCAACAAACCATGCCTCGATAATCGCGTGCAGATGCTCTGCCTCCCAAGTGATCGACATCGGACGTCCATTTTGGAGAACAAGAACAACAGGCGTTCCTGTTTCATAAATTCTCTTAACGAGTTCAAGCTGTCTTCCTGGAAGATTAAGATCCGCTCTGTCCAGGTTTTCTCCACAGGTCTGCTCGTTATCACCTACCGCAACAATTGCAACATCAGCCTCTTGTGCCGCTTTAACCGCTGCGTCCATATCGTTGTTGCCAAGGCTGTAACCGAGGATTACCCTTACTCCACGTGAATCGTTGAGATACTCAACCTTTACGTCGTACTCCTCGCCCTCGACAAATTTGAACGCAACCATCTGGTTAGCGTCATGAGCTCCCCAACCGTCAACAATCAACTCGCCGTCTACCCACAGACGCATGCTGTCCATGCTGCTGAGTCCAATGTAACCATCCACTGTAGCATCCGGTTTAATTTTGCCTGTCCAGCGAACAGTGAAGTTATCTGCGTTTACGCCGTCAGCAGGCTTTGTGTAAATCCAGTTGAAGTTGATCTGTCTGTCATTTCGCACGCAAGCAGGTTCTCCCTCAAAAGAAAGAGAATTGTAGTACTCACCTAGAAGCCCATCGTTGCCGGCATTGTCCTTGAGCCATTTGTCTGGTAAAGGCATAAGGTCGGACTCCAGAATCTCGCATCCTTTGGCATAGATAACTTCGGTCTTGTCCGAAACGATGTTTTTGATGCCCTGCAACAGCGTAACCGCATGCTCAGGCACAACAGGGCTGCTGTAATCCCCGTAACGTGGAACATCCGCGCTTGGTCCGATCACGGCAATCTTGCCAATGTCTTTCTTAAGGGGAAGCGTATTTTTGCTGTTTTTCAACAGGGTGATCGACTTTCTTGCAATTTCGAGAGCCGTCTGCACGTGCTCCTCACAGTGGACAACTTTCTTAGAAAGCTCGATATCCGTATATGGATTTTCAAAGAGTCCTACTGTAAATTTAACGGTAAGGACACGTGCTGCGGCTGTGTCTACAACCTTCTCGTCCACCTCGCCTGATCTTACAAGGTCAATAATGCTATCCTGGTATATATCATGTGGAAAGTCATAAAGCTGCATATCAACGCCGGCCTCAAGGCCCATTTTGATAGCTTCACGTTTGCTTTCGGCAACATAGTGACAGGTATGCAGCATGGAGACAGCAGTCATGTCCGATCTTACGAAGCCCTTCATGCCCCACTTGTCGCGGAGTACACCGGTAAGCAGCGAATGGTCGCCAGCTACAGGAACGCCGTCAATGGAGTTATACGAACACATGGTATTCATGGCACCCGCTTGGAAAGCAGCCTCAAATACAGGCAGACAGAAAAATGCATTGTCGAATTGTCCCATCATAGCAGGAGCGCAATTGTGTCCTCCCCTTGGAGCACCGTATCCTGTAAAGTGTTTTGGTTCCGATACTACGGCATCGGGTCTTGTGAGGTCATCCGTCTGGAGCCCTTTAACCATGCTCTCCGCAAACAGAGACCCTAGATAAGGATCCTCTCCGTATCCTTCTTCCACACGTCCCCAACGGATTTCTCTGGCAAGGTCGAGAACAGGTGCCCACACCTCATGTATACCAAAGCTGCGCGCCTCGGAAGCAATTATTCTTGCTTGTTTATATCCGAGTTCAGGCTCAAACGTTGATGCAAGTGCAACCTGCTGAGGGAGCACTGTACAGCCTCTCCATCCAAAACCGTGAAGTCCCTCTTCACTGAAGAGTACCGGAATCCCCAATCTTGAATTTTGGATGATATACTCCTGAATTTTATTGGCTGTTTCTGCTTTGGAGTTTCGGTTTTGGATGCAACCGATTCCAATTCCAGCAGATATCTTCTCCATTTTTTCATAGTTAAGCGCATCTGCATTTAAGCCTTCTACTGAATCGGAAATTTCATTTCCTGAATAAATATCAAGCTGTCTTACCTTTTCTTCAAGTGTCATTCTCGATAAAAGGTCCGCAACTCTTTCTTCAATAGACAAGCTTGCATTCATATAAGGGTATTGTTGTAAGTCTTTTCTTGTGTTCATAGTTGTCTCCTTTTAGCTTTCTGAATGCTTTACACTTTCATTTGTTGCTAAAAAATCTGTCATACTTCAAGTGAACAAGATCACAAACAAGCCCTAATGGCCATATTGACCTCCCCTTACTCACCGACCTGCTTGCGGTAGCACTCGCTGAAGTAATTGCATGACAGACGTCATGCTTGGCTGCGTCGTTAAGCGTAAGAGGTGCTCAGCAAAAGCTTCAGCAGCCGCTCCTCACGGAATTAAAGCGCATCCAATTCATCCAACAGCTTGGCATCCTTCTGGGCCAATTACTCTTCAAATTTACTCCACAGTTCGGTAAAAGCCACCGGCCCAAACAAAGGCTTCTTGTACAGGAGGTACCAATTCATATGGTAACCTCAACCTCGTATGCCGTCAATATCGCAATGCTCATCCTTTCATTCCCTTAGCAAAATGTTTTTTACCAACAAAAAAACAGGCGCCTGTGTTTTCCAGCGCGCCTGCTCATCCCTCACCGCTTCGCTTTATAGAACTCATGGTAAAGCTTCATTAACGCTCGCTTCTCGATCCGCGACACATATGAGCGGCTGATACCAAGCTCCTTCGCGATCTCCCGCTGCGTACGCTCGTCGCCTCCGCCGTCAAGGCCAAAGCGCCCACGGATTACCTCCTGCTCACGCTCATCGAGGATATCGAGATTGCGATATATCTTGCTCTTCTCGATCTTAAGCTGCACCTTCTCCACGACATCGTCTCCGTCGGTGCCGAGGATATCTATCAGAGTAATTTCATTTCCTTCTTTATCAGTTCCAATTGGATCATGCAAAGAAACGTCCTTTTTCGTCTTCTTCAAACTTCGAAGATGCATCAGAATCTCATTTTCTATACAACGTGCCGCGAATGTAGCCAGCTTCGTCCCTTTATTCGGCTGGAAGCTCTCGATCGCTTTAATGAGCCCGATCGTACCGATCGAGATCAAGTCTTCCAGATCCTCTCCGGTGTTATCGAATTTCTTGACGATATGCGCTACTAAACGTAGATTATGTTCAATCAGTATATTACGCGAAACATCATTACCTTCCGACATAAGCTGCAGATGCTTCGCTTCTTCTTCCTCCTGCAGTGGCTGCGGAAAGGCATTATTTTTCACATAAGATACGAGTAACGACAACTGCTTAATAAACAGCGCGAGAGCAGCGAACAATCCCATGAACAAAGCACCCCCAGGTTGAATTACCGAAGGGGAACCCCCTCCCCGGCATACAAGATGATTAGTTTTACATTGTATGTGGGCTGGGGCCTAGATGTGCATGAACGCAAGAAGATTTTCGGTTATTAATTTATTTAATATTCACTTTGTGGGTATCTTAGCTGCATTCGCCTTACTTAATCTAGGTACGATGATGGATATCAAAAACAATAACCACCTTTTTCTTGTCATACTTGCTTTGATGCAGCCTATAGCTATGCTTATGAATATGCTTCTTACTAGCTAACTACAATCTGTTTACTAAAAAGAGAGCTAGTCCCCAAAAAACAAAAAAGCAGATGGAGATAAAACGTGCGTTTATCTCCATCTACTTTTACTTTTTAGTGCCGTATTGGACAGCCCCTAAATAAAGGCTATTATTAATAATTAAGTATCATGTTAATGGGGTATTTCAGAACTATACAGGTCAAGAGGTCAGGGATTATTTTACTTCTGTAAAACTGTTGATCAAATTCGTATATTCGTCTTTATACCCATCCCATTTGCTCTTAAGCGTCCAAGCTACCAATTGACCATAATGTGTAGGTGTTTCGATAACGGTGACTAAATAAGCAACATTTACATTGTCTGCATTACCTTCAAGCGTATATTGTAGCGCCTTATTACCATTAATCGTAACTTCCTTGACTTCTCCTTGGTCTGGAGTGTCCAATGAAGAAATGAATGAATCGGTAACTATATCATAATACGATTGTAGTGAAAAATCGGTGAAATCCTCTTTAGATTCAAGTATTGCCATGAAATATTTTTCTTTTTGAGGATTATAGATTTGAAGGCTGCTATCTGGATGTAGCGTGCCGTTCGCATCTTTCCAACTATCAGAGGCACTTACCTGAAACTTGTTGTCTTCACTCTTAAAAACTGTTAAGTTGTCTTTCCCACCACATCCCGCAAGAATAGCAACCATAGAAATAGTTAATACAAATATTAATATCTTTTTCATTGTTAATTGAGTCTCTCCCTTTGATGTATTCTGAAAATTCAACTGCTGCTAACACCCAAATACTCCCACCTCGAATAACCTTGTGTATGGAAATTCCCCCAAATAAAATAGCCTCCTACCATATTACGGTATTTATTACTGAATTACCAGCTTTTTCGTATAAATATTTACATAAACGCCAAAATTCGCGTGTGACAGGAGGGCACGGTTCTTGATTGTCGCGCAAAATGTCACTTCCTATATATGTTATCTTTGCTCAAACCTATCATTCTACTTATTCTCAAACCGATACCTTTGTATCTGCTTTAATTTCTCAGTCAATATGGATTCCAGCTCTAAAATACACAAAGAGCCCAAGCGTTAAAGACCTTCGGGCTTCTACAAGCAGGTAAATGCGGCTCTTAAAAATGCTACTTCCTTTTGAGCGACACACAGCACTCCACATGTGGCGAGTAGTCAGTAACAACAAAGCACCTCTCATCTGATAAAACAGCATTCCTTCGGGAGTCCGTTCATATTCAACATTAACAAAAACAAGTTCTGCTTTCTTCTCAAGCTCTTCCGAGATAATAAGCTGATTAATGAGCTTACGAGAAAGTCGGTCCGAATCTTGAGACCACCTCAAATCCATTCCTTACTCTGCTGCGACAAGCCATTATCTGTTCACTTAAACTGTATCCACTCTTTGCTTGTTCTTCTGTTGATACTCTTGTGAATATCCCTTCCGACATAAGCTGCAAATGCTTTACTTCCTCTTCCTCCTGAAACGAGCACCGCTCCTGATTGAGTATAGGACCTATATGTTGATGTTCTGGAGTATGTGTATAAGTAACCCTAAATCAACTTAGGAAGAATCCAACAAAAATGACTTCCAAAAAAGATGAAATATTAAAATCTGCAGCTCAATCGGGAATTGCGGCAGAAATCGCGGAAACGGTAAAAACGGAAGTAGCGAATGAGTTATCTCCATTAGAGAATCAACTTAAACAAATGCAACAAATTTTGTCCCAAACTCAACTATCGTCTAATCAAAGCTCGAGCTCGGCTTCGTCGGGATTAACAGGCCAAAATCAACAACAGCTCAATCAACTAATCAGTCAAATGAACCAATTCAGCACTGAAATTCAAAACCAACAGAAACAATCCATCCAGCAATCCCAGCATCAAGCCAATCAAATGACGCACAAGATCGAAATGACAGAAAATCAACTTCAAACGAACATTTTTAATGAACTTAATCATCAGTTGGCCGACGCAGAGATCACAATGGCACAAATTCAGGCTTATCTGGAAATGCTGCATTTGCTCCATGCATTGGAATGCGAATTTAATAATCAAGCTCCATCCATGTCCGAATAGAGCTTTGGCTGTCGAGAAAGTCTCGACGACCGTATATACAAAAGCAGCCCGGTTGCTTCATCCGGGCCGCTTTTATTAGTATTAACTCTAAGTCATTCATGCATTTCTTTGTCTCTTCCTTTGTAAATAGTCCCTGTGTGTTTTTTTAATCAATTTGTACATACGTTTATCAGCTAAATGGGCAAATAAACTGTGAGAGGGATAGTCGAAGTTAACCTCAATGATCCACAGTTGGCCACTTCGGTCTAAAGCGAAATCTATCCCGATTTGTGAGGAATATTTATAGTGGTTGAATCTTTTACAAATGGTATAACTGGTTTTGATAATGGTACTTAAAATATGCTTTTGCCTAGTTTTGTCGGTAGTAAGAGAACGCCGGAGTGCCTCTTCCACGGGAAGGACGAAGCCTTTACCGCGAAGAACATTCGTGACAATGCTCGTCTTCCCTGCTACTTTTGCCAGCATACCTGTATAAAGCCACCGATCATGACGATCCCGCATCATCATAACGCGAATATCATAGGGTCGCTGACTGATTTCAGCGAGGTCTATCGTTCTCTGAACAATATGGGGTTTTCCTCCAGCTTCATTCATGACGGATCGTGTTACTTCGTTCAACGTTTCGAACTTTCGCTGTTTCCCCCTTACTTTAACGAGACGATAGGAACCGCCCATTTTCCAGACTTTCATAATACCTTTTCCTGTATGTTCCATGTTGGGCTTGACGTACACTGAACCGTATCTTCCTACTAATGCTCGAAACGATTTGGAATTTAATAACTGTGTTTCCGGCAGCAGTTTACGAGAATTTGGATCTCTCATATAAAATAGATGTAAG
Organism: Paenibacillus marinisediminis; assembly: GCF_054343325.1. Taxonomy (NCBI): domain Bacteria; kingdom Bacillati; phylum Bacillota; class Bacilli; order Caryophanales; family Paenibacillaceae; genus Paenibacillus; species Paenibacillus marinisediminis. The sequence goes on along the minus strand of NZ_JBTGUH010000003.1, from coordinate 224,522 downwards.
CTCCATTTTCCAGGCATCCACTATGACATCCTTTCATTCCATTGTTTAAAATCCGTGTACGAATTTAATACCGGTACTTCTTTGGAGACTTTCCATGGCCAGTACTTACTCGCATGTGAAGTATTAAACAATATGACCTTCTCACCGGGTTTTATCAATCGTTTTTCGCGCAGCTTAATCAATGCCGACCAAGTCGAAGCACCTTCCGGCGATGCACTGAGTCCGTGATGCCCAAGTTCTTTAACAGTTGCTTCGATCTCAGTTCGACTTACGGAGATCGCGTGCCCATTCATTTTTTGCAAAATGGATATGATAATCCCGAGATCAGGCGGGTTCGGAACGCGTAGTCCCGTAGGACTTGAGGTAACTTCGCTTTCGCTTGTAGAATAGTGATTCCCCAGAAAGCTTTGAACGACCGGTTCACATCCTTGCTCCTGAACAGAGATAATACGAGGCAAGTCACCATGAGCCCATCCGAGCTCTTTAAGTAGTAGGAATGCCCGCCATAATCCGATTATGCCCGAGCCACCACCGGTCGGATAGATAACAACATCTGGGAATGTCCAGCCTAGTTGTTCTACGATTTCTAGCCCCATTGTTTTCTTGCCTTCCACTCTACCCGGTTCCTGTAAAGTGCCTACATGTGACCATCCTTGCTCCTCCTCTCCAGCTGTGACAATAGTTCCAGCATCTTGGATGAGGCCGTTTACGAGAAAAGTATGGGCTCCATAAAGCAGGCATTCCTCCACGATCAGTCCCGGACAGTCCTTCGGAACAAAAACATAAGCCTCCATACCGCAATGTGCCGCGTAAGCCGCTAAAGCCGAAGCAGCATTGCCATTGGAGTTGACTGCTACTTTTAAAATATCCCGTTCATTTAGCAGCGTCACTGCAGACGAAAACCCCCGCGCCTTAAAACTGCCAGTAGGGTTAAGGTCTTCTCTTTTGCAATACAATGGCCCCAAGCCTAATCGTTTCTCCTGCCGATTCAGACGAATTAGCGGAGTGCCGCCTTCTCCTAAAGAAACGATCCGACTTGTGTTTATAATAGGTAATAATTCCTTGTACCTCCACATCGTCCAAGGGCGCTCTTGAACCATCTCGCGCTTCAAGGACATTCTAATTTGTTCTGTATCGAATTCGACTAATAACATTCCGCCACATGTGCATTTGCCCTTGAGTGCGAACGGGAGGCGGACTCCACATCGGGAACATTGCAAAATAAATTTTTTCATATTACGCCCCCCATGCTCATCATATGCCAATTCGTATGCAATGCTTTGTCATACGTTTATTTTATATTGATCACTAGAATAAGCGTCGGCTTTTACCTATAGCATGCAAACAAATAGGTATCTGTACAGTCCTGAGAAGAAGTTGAAGCGTATTTATGTGAAAAAGGAGACCGATCAATGCTTAGATTGATGTGTAAAGGCAAGATTCACCGAGCCACTGTGACGGAAGCTGATCTAAACTATGTTGGAAGCATTACGATCGACGCTAGGCTCATGAAGGAAGCAAACATTTTACCTTACGAAATGATCCAAGTGACCAGTTTGAGGAATGCAACTCGTTGGAAAACTTACGCGCTGCCAGCGGCCGAGAACTCCGGAAAAATATGTTTGAACGGCCCCCCTGCGCACCTGTTTCAACCCGGTGATATCGTGATCATCTTAAGCTTGGGGCTGATGGACGAATCTGAAATAGCCGGTCTGGAACCTAAGGTAGTATTTGTTGATGAGAAAAACCGTATCACCTCTGTTGAAACGAAAACCCTATCGATTTCAGAATCACTTTGATCTTCCTGATAACACCCGATAACTGATTCTGAAATGAAATAGCCACCAATAGGGGCCTAGAAATATGAATGATTTTTATACTTCTGCGAAACAATTGGAGGTAGATCGTGTGAAGAAGGTAAAATATAAAATGGGGAAATTGGGAAAGTATAAATTCATGAAGAAATATAAAATGATACGCAAATTTTTGCCAGACACTCGAAAAGCAACTTTGTCTAACATTAAAATAATGCTGAGATTGTATAGATCAGTTTACTTAAAACCCGATGAGGGAACAGGTGGTCATGGGATATATAAAATCAATAGGGGCAAGAATAGTCTTATTTTACGCACCGGTTCGAATTCACGTATTTTTAGCTCATTAAATGACTTATATATTTCAATTCAAAGTATTCTAATTAGGGGCAAATATATTGTTCAAGAAGGAATTGAACTGTTAGAACACAATAATCGTCCGTTCGATATCAGAGTTATGGTACAAAAGAATGGAAAAGGAACATTAGATGTTACGGGGATTATTGGAAGACAGGCGAAGCGTAATAAAGTAGTCACGAATTTTCATTCTGGAGGAACTCCCTTACCTATAGATACCTTACTTCAATCACATCTGAATGATAAATCTAGGAAACAGTACATTCAAAAAATTGAGAGATTAGGGAGAGATGCAAGCACTGTCCTTGGTAAAAGTTATAGAAGTAAACGAGCATTCGGAGTTGATATAGCAGTTGATAATAAAATGAATCCCTGGGTCTTGGAGATTAATACCCAGCCTGATATGAGCATCTTTAATACTTTGAAGAACAAAACGATGTACAAAAGAATTCAAAGGTACTCAGAAAATAGAGGATGAGCAGTAAGTTCCCAACTTTGTGTCATATCCTACAATCAAGTATATATTTTGTTGTGGATTTCGAAGAGAAGCTAACCTGTACTGGTTGTAATATATAATGGATTGCCTTCAAATCGATTGCCCTTTGAGCATATTCGAACTCACAATAGGCGCTCATAAACATCATTTTGATAGGCTTACCAAGCTCACGAACCTTCTCTGCAAGCTGTAATCCGTCCATCCCGTTCGAACTTATCATCATCGACGACAAGCATTAACGTGTCTATTACAAACTAGAGAACGATAAAAAGTGCCACATCGTATTAAACGATCGTGGCACAGCTACATAATCAAGAACTAATGACTCATTTGCTTCTTCTAACATTACGATTAATCGACTCGTTCGAAGATTCATCAGCTCGTATATGTGGGGGGGCTGGTACCCGCACTTATCTCATGCTTTTAATTGTCCAGATCATCATGCATTGATCCCATAACCGTGATCTTCATGCTGTCCAGATTATCGATTCCTGCTAGCGTTCCTAGCTTTTTATATTCGTGATTGCCTCTCGACAGCTGGCTGTTGTCAATCCACACACGCACATTGTACTCGCCATTCGGCATCTGGGCGTGGGTGTAGACAGGTATGTTCTCAGGATTGACGACGATCGTCACGGTTGTCTTCTCCGTTATCTTATACATCTTCTGAGCGGATTTCACATATTCCCGATAACGGTACTTATCGTAGCTGTCCGCTGTCTTCGAATCCGCATATCCTTCAAGCACTCTCTTCCAGTATTCGTGCGTGAAGCCGGTGCTTTCTTGTGAATGCTTGATTTCTTCCACTTTCTTGCTATAACGCGACGCATCTGCGGTTCGATCCAACACTTGGAGCATCACCTGACCATCTACCCCTTGGTTGTTCTTCGCCGTGAGGACGCCCAGCTTGCGATCGTAGCCAGCTCCGCGCTTCGGCAGCTGTTCATCGCGAAGATTAACCGCATCCTTATGTTGGTTAATATAGATCAGGTCGCTTTCATAACGGAAGGAGTCCACAAGTGTACCCACGAGATCCTTGTGATCCTGTGTATCTCCATTTGTCGGTTTATAAGACACTGTCTCTACAGTAAATGTATAGCTGCCGGCAGGATTAAAATAATAGCCTGACTTGATCGGATAAGCATACTTCTGCAGCTCCTTATCGGTTGCGAATACCGCTTTGTCATATAAGGACTTGCGATCGCTCTTACTCACTGCAGCCTTACGAGCTTGCTCGTATTGCTGTTTCAAGGTGCTCTCGGTCTTCCAATTCACGGAAGCACTCGCCTGCTGCGTGAATGCTCTTTGGTACTGTCCGCCTACAGCAGTCCAGCCATATGCCTCATCCTTCTCATTCAGATGATACATCCAGCGGATCACGTTATAGAGATACGGTTCACTCTCCCACCATAACTTCTTCGCGTGCGAAGTCTCCTCATTTTTCTCAATTTCATTCTTATAGCTAAGCGGAGGCATGGTACTTCTTCCATTATAGACATACATCTCATAGACGGGGCTGTCTGTACCCGAAGGAAAATCAGCCGTTGCCGTGCCCCTATCTGTATACGTGGTGCAATGGGTATTACCCTTTTCATCTTTATCACAGACCTGATAAGTATATTCGTAGTTTCGCTGTACAGAGCCGCTGTAACTTATTTGCCCCGTCTTGGTCAGAGGGATCTCAGGATTTTGAAGATTCAACCATTTCTTGTTGATCGGATCATCTTCAAAGTCCTTGCGGTCGATCGTGAATTTCGCGATTGGTTGACGGGTAATCGTCGCACTTGCTTCATTAACTGGAGGATTGTTCTTGACGGTGAAGTCGCGCAGCAGATCAACCGATTGATTCAAGATGTCAAGCGAACCGCTGGCATTGCCTTTCCATTGTCCCCAAGGCAAGCTAAGATGAGCTGTCATCGCATTCCCTCCCATGATAGGAAGAGCAACCTTTTTCGTCAGCACATTGTATGCAAGCGGCTTCGGTTGAGCCCATATGACTGCGTTTGGAGCTGATTTAATAATATTATTGCCGAGAAACTTTTCAACAGGTGAAGTGCCTTTTTCATTAATCTTGAACTGAATATCCACATCACTTTCCGGCATCGTAAATGTGGCATACAGCAAATATTCCTTCCCGCTTTCTAGTGACAGCTTACCTGCTTCATCCACCGTATGCCCAGAGAACTTCAACTGATGCTCGCTCGACGTCAGCCTCTTGCCGTCACTCTTCTGTGTCAGCACCCAGCTATAGTTTGTGGATTGTGTATCGGGAAATGTCGACGTTACCCGCACTCCAACGACAACTTCCTTGCCCGCATCGGACTTAAGTGGTAAAGTCTCGAACATCGCTGAAATATCTTGCTGTCCTACTGCACCGAGCGCCGATATCGGAATATCAAGATAGGTGATGTGTCCAGTCTTGTTCTCAATATAGACTTTACCGTAGCCCTCTGAATAGTACGTTGGCGGCTGCAGAATAAGTACATAGTCAAGCCATTTCCCGCTTTTGGGCTTACCGTTCAAGTCGTATACTTCTTGACCTGCCAGAGTGGAATTCAGATTTTCGTACATGAATTTTTTATAAATTTGCCCTGCATATTCTTTATTAAGCGCATCTTGGATCGCGATTTCCAGCATTCCGTTTTTCAGAAATTTATTCTGGGTAGCCGAGTCCTTATAAAAGTCACTTTTCACTACCGGAATTCGAGCGTCATTCCACGGTTTTTTGATCAAGTTAAATTTATGGATCTTGATCCCGCTCCAGCCGGCATACCATTTTACGTCTTCTGTGGACACGTCATTACCATCTCGTGTATACCCCGAGTATGGGTACAACCCGTCGTTAAGTATCGTACCGTGATCTCTCCCATAGACAATCTCAAAGCCTTTATAGATTACGTCGCTTCTATTCGACTTATAGAGATTAAGCCTTTTATTAATGAGATCCTCTCTGAGGTTCCAATTGCCAACTCGATTAGGAAAATAATCCCTCTTACCGTACACTTCCTCCACTTCTTGATTGCTCATCTCCAATATCTTCTGCGGAGTTAAACTATTCATATCAAGCTCCCTAGCCACAAGGTGGTTAGGGAGTATCGTGAAGAACATCAGTAATATAACAGAAGCTATAAGATATCGGCTAGTTTTCATGATTCACACCTATTGATACCATACGCCGACACCTGTATCGCCATATGCTGGAGAGCCTACTTTAACTCGATAAGTGCCATCACTGAACCATTTTTGTTCCAGCTCAATTTCACGAGTCTTCTTCTTCCGAATATACTCCATGACATCATCTACTGTATCCGAATCAATCTTTTGGCGAAGTATATCTTCAACCTCTTGGATCTGCATCTCATAATCACCGTCTACACGGTCCATTGCCAATACGAAATTCAGCAAAGCTCTATTCTTCGTACCATATTCATCATAGTCGCCGCGCTCAATATTTAACGTCGATCCCGTAAACAGAGCTACCTTGAAACCGTACATATCCTCAATAACCATGTCTTTATCCCCTGTACCGCCTGTGTACTCTGGAGTACTGATATAGACGGTATTGATCTTCGTATCATATTTCACAGTTGCCCCTAGCCCCTCACTAACGAATCGAATCGGAACGAAGGTACGCTCATCCTTCAGCAATGCCACGGTATCCATACTCTGCTTCTTGCCATCCAATTCATACTCTTTCTTGCCTACCACGAGCGTTATAGTCTTTTTCCCGTACTTCACCGTCGCTGTTCTTGACTTGTTGTCCCAGCCAACTTCAGCCCCCAGCGCCTCACTTACAAATCGTATAGGTACCTGCGTTCTGTTGTTTGCATCAACGAATGGCTGTGCATCGGGAAACAACACCCGTTCTCCATCCACCACCACCCGTAAAGGCAGCGCCGCATTCGTAAGAGTGGGGACTAACAGAGAGATCAGCAATAATAGCGTAAACGTGATTTTTAATTTTTTCATGAATATGAACCTCCATCATTCAACATTTAACGTCAAATTATTTACGAACCACACACCAACACTATTCCAAACAAAATGCTATTAACTCTTATATTGGACGTATCGAGGGTTGAGCTGCTCTAGCTATCTTCGCTTCCACTTCACGGTACTTCGCCACCGATGCTTGTAGAGCTGATGTCTTCTGCTGTAGATTTTCCGTTGCACGTTTATGGTCTGTTCGAATCCGATCGTTTGCCCGCTCTAACCTTCTCTATACCATACGCCAACTCCGACACCTCCAGCTGATCGAGAGTGAATTCTAACTCGATAAGTGTCATCATTGAACCATTTTTGCTCCAGCTCATCTGCAAGCTCTTTCTTCTGACGAACATACGCCATTACGTCGTCAACGACATCCGTTGCGATCTTCTGGCGAAGAATATCCTCTACCTCTTGCTGCTGCATCTCATAATTATCTGTTCTGCCATCGGTAAATTGTCGACCCATTTGCAGTGTAAAAGTCATTAATGCTCTATCCTTTTCCTTATATTTATCATAATCGCCTCTTTCAACATACAACCCTGATCCAGTATCTTTAACGACCTTGAAACCGTACATATCCTCAATAACGACATCTTTATCCCCTGTACCTCCTGTGTACCCTGGAGTACTGATATAGACGGTATTGATCTTCGTATCATATTTCACAGTTGCCCCTAGCCCCTCACTAACGAATCGAATCGGAACGAAGGTACGCTCATCCTTCAGCAATGCCACGGTATCCATACTCTGCTTCTTGCCATCCAATTCATACTCTTTCTTGCCTACCACGAGCGTTATAGTCTTTTTCCCGTACTTCACCGTCGCTGTTCTTGACTTGTTGTCCCAGCCAACTTCAGCCCCCAGCGCCTCACTTACAAATCGTATAGGTACCTGCGTTCTGTTGTTTGCATCAACGAATGGCTGTGCATCGGGAAACAACACCCGTTCTCCATCCACCACCACCCGTAAAGGCAGCGCCGCATTCGTAAGAGTGGGGACTAGCATGGAGATCAGCAATAATAGCGTAAACGTGAATTTTAATTTTTTCATTGCAATGAACCTCCATCATTCAACATATAACGTCAACTTATTCACGAATCGTATACCAACACTATTCCTAGTAAAATGCTATTAACTCTTATATTGGACGTATCGCAGGTTGAGCTGTTCTAGCTATCTTCGCTTCCACTTCACGGTACTTCGCTACCGATGCTCGCAGAGCTGATGTCTTCTGCTGTAGATTTTCCGTTACACGTTTATGGTCTGTTCGAATCCGATCGTTTGCCCGCTCTAGCCTTCTCAATTGTGATTGCACATAGTATTCGCTGTAATTTCTACCTACGTCTGAGGCAACTCTCGATGCTTGGGTCTGAATGCGATTGACCAGGTCTCTTATTTTTTCTTCTTTCCTCTGAATAGTCTTCTGCAGGTCTTCGATTCTATCTAGATTTGCCAGAATCTTCAATCCTCTTGCCGCACTTGAAACACCAACCATAAAACCAGCTATCGTCTTCATCGCCTTAGCCTTTATTTTGTCAATCATACTGTCTTTGAATGAATTAACATTATTTATAAAATTATCTCTCATTTCTTTGACCTTCTCTTTTACATTCCCGACGATATCGCTTAATTTTTGAGCCACTTTGTTCTTTATATCAATCCAGCGCTTCGTTGTCTCTTTGATATGCTGAATCATATTGTTCACGAATTTCTCGAACCCTTTTTTCATATCATCACAAAATTTCTTTGCAGCCTTTCTGACGTTCTCTACAATCTGCCCCACCTTGTCGGCAAACAAATTCATTGCTATGATTGCGTCTCTAACCATATCTGTTATAAAATCTACACTCTTATCCCAGAATGAATGGATGCTTTCCATCAGATTCTTAATGCCTTCCTTAATCCACGGAATGACTTTATCGATAATAAAGCCAATAGCGATCAATCCGAGCAGCGCAGTGACTGCGATTTCAAGTGCAGCCATTGGCCCTATCGCCACAACCGCTGCGATTCCAAGCGCGGCGAAAAAGAAATGTCGGAAATCAATATTTCCATCCCAAATATTGAGTGCCTCAGTTATTATTAATTGCTTGATCGCATCAGGAACGATTTCTAAGCCAACCGTTAAATTGTGCACCACAGAAGGTAAGATGCCGCTCGCTTGCACATCTGAACGCTTAAAGCTGGTTCCGTCCCCCTCTGGAGTAAGGGAGAACATCGAATGATGTTCGATACCAATTCCCTTCGATTCAGTATCGATGTAGATCCCCTTCGAAGGATTCAGGAATAATGCAGGCACGATATCTTCCACATTTCGGAACTCTCTTAGCTTTCCTTGCTTATTCATCTCCTCAATCTGCTTCGAATGTTCAGCTAGAACTTTTCCGTTAAATCCAGGTGCATTAAAGGTCGTTGCTGATATAAGCTTCTTACGCTGCTCATCCGGTAGAATGAAAGAGGAGTAGAGTGCCAGATTGCCGCCTAAGGAATGACCTGTCAGATAGGATGGAAACTTTTTATGATTAATCATATCTAGGATGTATTGTTTTGCTTCCGCTTGCTGTATTGACTCATTGAGATAGGCCGTAGTCGCATTATTTTTCCAATCATTTCGATAGAGCGGGTCATTCGGCGGCTCACTGCCTCGGAAAGCAACCACGTTAACACCTTTTTCAACCTCGATCGTCATGGCTACGAAGCCAGATTCTTCCTTTTTATTATGTGAAACTACATTCGTAATCTTCATTCCCCGATATTTGGGTTTATCCAATTCCCTAAGCAAGTTTTTATACAGATCATATTCGTACTTGTCGTTCACTTTATCAGGAAACCTCGTCTCAAGCTTCTTCACGCCTTCAAGATTACCCTTATAATTCTCTTTACCGAGATAGTAATCGATCACTTCACCTAGAGTGATCTCTTTCTTTTTCCTTAAATAGTCATTATGTAGTTCCGTATTATTGCCATCGGAATCCTGACCGGCCACATCCAAATAAACAATCTGCGCGATCTGACGAAGCTCTACTTCAGTTAGAGGTTCAATCATGGAGATCCCCCTTTAGCTTCGTGCTCTTTACCCTTTCTTCTTTCCAAATATCAAAGCTCTTGTGCAACTCTTCATCTGCTGTGACTATTCGACCCTGTTCATCAATTTTAATACCGTTCGCGGTAACCAAATTCAGTTTTCCCTGTTTTTCTTCTTCATCATTGTAAAAAGTAAGTACAGTCATTTCTGAATTTTTGGCTTCGTCAAATCGATCGTACGCATCAGGCGTAATATACCAGATGTAGATGCTGCTTCTCATGTATTTTTGGTCCGCTAGCTTCTGTGCGAATGCTTTATATTTATCAATCTCAGCTTGTTCATCCATGCCGCCGTTACTGTCGATGTAGCGTTCACAATTTAAATACACCTCTACTAACTGCCGATTCATCGGATATAACTTCAGAAACTGTTCATAGGACATGCTTGTATCTGAATGTTCTGGATAGGTCATAACTGTATCGTTCTCTACATAAACCTTACTCTCTCCCCAGATGCTGTTCGCCATTTCGGTAATTGGTTGTACTGCAGCTTTAGCGACTGCTTTATTCAAATATTTATCGTAGACATCTTTCAAGTCCTTTGTGATTTCTACAGCCACTTTGATCGAAGGGTCATCTTTGGGCTTCACGATGGCTTTTAACGTATTGTTATTCATCGTCCCCCATCCGCCGCCGATCGAATCGACCACAAACTCCTTGCCATACTTCTCCTGCAACGCTTCTACGATCCTTTTCGCTGCTTTCTCATCCTTTGATCCACAGCCTATCATGCTGAATATTGAAAATAACACCATAAGGATCAACACCGCCTTCTTCGTATTATGTTTCAAACGATCCCACTCCTGTTCTGCTTGAAATCTTCCTCCTTACTTAGAAGTCCAGGCGAAATTCCGGCAATCGGAAGAGACTGTTTCTTTGCATTTGGATAATATGATCGACATGCTCACTTATCTGCTCAGCAAATTGTTCTATGCTATCCCCTAATGCAGCCGACAAAGCCATCATCTCATCTTCAAGCATTGTAGTATAGAGCGGCTGATCCGCATTGGCGATAACAAGAGCACCCATCAGGGCGTCCACATATTCAAAGGTTCGCTCAACAATATCTGCTGCTTCAAACATAACCTGATCCACATAGGTGTTGATGACTGTCTCCTCGTCTTCCAATGCAGAATCTTCAAAGCGCTTATTCAACTCACGTTTCCATAGTTGATACTGATGATGCAGCATTCGATCACATTGGCTTACGGTATCACGGACAGCAGTCTTTACTTTAAGGGGATCCAAGCGGTTATGCAGCAGAAGCAGCATTAAGCCATATGGATCATTCGCTGTTTCTTCAAGCTCGAGAGCGCTGTTGAATGCTTTCATCACAGCCTCTGCTACAGGAGATTCTTCATCAGCTACATGATATAGCTTCGAAAGAATCTGGTATATTTCACCTGCCTCTCCTACTTGAACACCGCCTTCCTGATCAAAGCTGAACATGGGATACACACTTTTGTCCATATCGAATATATCGCTATCATCCGTCAATTGCTGTACTGCATATCGCATATCCTCTACATGCGAACCAAAAGCAGACACAAGACTGTTATAGGCTGCGTAATTGACAACAGGTACGGACACTTTCTGTTCAGTGGTAAGACTGTCCGCAATGCCCGGCGCATCAAAGACAACCCCTGCGCGGACACCCGCCGTCGCGGCTGCTGCATATACAGCCATAGCCCCTCCCCATGAATGCCCGCTAACGAGACAGCTGCCTTCACCATGATGATCGTTCATATAGCGTTTTACTGCATCAAAAACACTGCCATCTCCGTTCATTATGACCGGAAAGGCTTCGAGTACATTCGCACATTTATATGAAAAGATATGAATGATATCGTTATCGTCATCTTTAAAGGAATAGGCTTCCGCTTCGCCTGCTTTCATTATAGCGATCAGCTCTAGATTGCCTATATCATGAATAAACAGCTCTTGATGCAGACTGCGTACATCATCATTCAATGGGATATCATCCGAATCCTTGAAAGCTTGCAAAATGTCCTTAATCGTAAAATTAAGATGTTCGTCAGTCATATTGAGTTCCACAAGTGAATTCAGCCATAAATACTGTCTATCCGTCAGCTTCACTTTATTCCCCCCGCATCTGCTACTGCTGCAGCACTATTAAGGTTGACAAGGCAGCCTTTTGTTGCTGACCGCCTTGTCTAATAAGTATGAATTATCTTCCGCGCAGTTTTGCTGCCATATCTTGCTCAGCCTGCTGCTTGATTCTCGCAATCTCACTAAGATTAGAGCTGATCTTCTCTACACAGCCGATCATCTCTTTGAAGCTAGGCATGAGACTTTCGAACTGATCGACGAACGCTTTTTGGGATTCACCTGACCACCAGCTGCTAACGGAGGTAATCTCCTTACGCAGTTGGTTGATAAGTGTCTCAGCGTTTGACGCTTTCGTTTTGATAGACTTCGCTACACTAGTAGCTTGTTCTGGACTAAACGTTAAATTGTTTCCAGCCATTTTTTCACCTCCCTTCATTGCATATCCATTCACTTTTATGGCCTCTTGGATTTCTGTGCCGCTGCGGCAGCTAAAGCAGCCGCTTCTTTTCGTTTCTTTTCTTCCCGCTCTTCATCTGCTCGTCGTACATCATTCGCGAGCTGCCTCATGACCTCAACCAGATCCTCGAGCTGATTCAGCTGCTTCGTTAGATTAGCATCTATTTCTCGAGCCTCCTGTTGGAAGGCCGAGGAAGCTGAGCCTGACCAATACTTGCTTGCGCTTACTATTTCTTTATTGATATCTTTTGATTCTTTCCTTACATCCTGCGTCAATTGATAGATTTGAGAGGCACTTCTATTAATGTCAGAAGGACCAGTAGACATGCTTTCAACCTCCTTCAGAAAGCTCAACGGCATGCTGTCATTTATGCTAATGTTTATTGTTGCTGCATCGCGTATCTGAGACCTGTATATTTATGCTTGACGATCAAGTAGCCGTCGCCATGCTCATTAACTTGTTCTTGAACACCGTATGGCAGATTGACTGAATACAGTGATTGATCCTTCATGCGTCCAAGAAGCACGCCGGTCTGCTCTTCTCTGATCGCTTTGCCAAGTGAATCCCAGTTCGAGGCAAGGTCTCCCGTATTATCAGCTGCTATAATGGCTACTTTCATCCCGCGTTCCTGCTTCACGATTCTCTCCAGCAGTTCATTGAAGTTGTACATCATACCGCTGGTTAATTCACTTAATCGATCGATGACAAATAGGATCTGAGACCATTCATTCATCAGCTCAGCCAGGTTGCCGCCGGACATGCGGCATTGAAGGAGCTGAGCTCGTCGTCGATCAAGCTCTTCCGTGACACTTTCGATAAGCTCTTCCATGTCATCCAAGCTCGATAAGTCGGTGACATGAGGTTCATTCATCATCTGATAGATCCCCATGGCTGATGAATCTAAGGCGTATACTTGAACCCGCTTCAGCTTATTGACCAGCACCTTAACCCATGAAACTAACAATGTGCTCTTCCCGGCGGCTGCATCTCCCGCTACCATGATGACTGGCGTAGCGGCTAGATCAAGCAGAACAGGCTGCAGATCATGGTTGCCTAGACCGATTGCCAGCTTATCTGTGTTCTCATTCAATAGTTGGATATCTAGGCTAGCAGGCATGATCGGAATTGGAGCTGCTCGAGCAATAATCTGACGGCCAACCAATTGGTCAAAGTAATCGATCCATTCTTCTGTATCCCAAGCTTGAAATGCCGGTAGAGCGGTTTGAAATTCAAGCGGAGGTCTATTTCTCACCAGAGCACGTCCCGCTATTCCCGCCGGCTCAAGCCCCTCTGTTCTGCCGACAATACCGTCATATTCACTCTTCTCTGTCATCTGCAGGCTGATAGCCATCTTGAAATTAACCGCCAGCTTATATCGAACTAAGGAGGCATTGGACGCCGTTACAACCATGAATATGCCGTACTTCGTGCCTTCTCTAGCGAGCAGTACCATCTTCTCATCAACCGATTCGTATGTTTCAGACAATGCGAAGTAATTGTCAATGACAACAACGATGGCCGGCAGCTGCCCTCCCTTGCTCTTGTAGTCATAGAAGCTGTCTCGCTTCGTCTCCTCGAGCAGCTTCTTGCGTTCTTCGATGATCCTGAATAGGTACAATACGAATTGATTCAGGCTGTCCTCTTGCTCCAACGTGATCACTCCGCCGCAATGCGGAAGCCGTTCAAACAGCTTAAAGGATGCACCGCCGAAGTCCATAATATAAATATGAACATCGCTGGGAGAATATCGATGCGCAAGCGACATGCACAGCGTCTTCAAGAGAACCGTCTTGCCGGTGCCAGGAGACCCATATACGAATAGATTGCCTTCATTCGCTAGGTCAATTGTGAGCGGTTCCTGTCTCTGACCTCTAGGGTCATCCAATATACCGATTGGGGCACTTAATAGATCGGCATGCTGTGTCCATACCATCTGCTCATAATCGAAGCCTGCGATCGTCGTATAGAGCTCGTCGAGCTGCAATGTTTCCGGCAGCGGAGGAAGCCACGGTCCTTCCAGCGGCTCAATTCCGGCTCGCTCAGCAGATATCACGATATGATCGACCATTGCTTTCAACTGCGTCGGCAGCTCCTTCTTCGCGATCTTCTCTTCTTCGAGCGGATAGATCTGTTCAGATCTGCCATCCAGCGCGATCTGGTATATTCTCGCTACCTGATTCTCGCTCTTCTGCAGCTCGCCTTCAGGGTCATAGTCAGCCCCTGCATAAGCCGATTGGAACAATTCGAATATTTCATCATTTCCAACCTGTATATAAGCGCGCCCCGGCTCTTTGATCATGGCAGCATCCGGCCGCTTAATGACGTCTTTACTGTCTGCCTCATCCTGTACCTTAAGGCATATCTTGAACTTAGAGTTACTCCAGATCTGATCGTCAACGATGCCCGCGGGCTTCTGTGTAGCCAGTATTAGATGAATGCCTAAGCTTCTGCCTACCCGCGCTGTACTGACTAGCTCCTTCATAAAGTCCGGCTGGTCCTGCTTCAATTCTGCGAATTCATCCGCGATCATGACGAGATGCGGGATAGCAGGCATTCCACTGTCATGATTCTGGCTATAGTACTGCTTCTGATAGCGATCGATATTGTTGACGCCGTACTCAGAGAAGATGCGCTGCCTTCTCATCAGCTCACTCTTGATCGATAACAGCGCTCTCGTCGTCTGGTTGCCGCCCAGATTCGTAATGGTGCCGACGAGATGAGGCATTCCCTTGAATATGTCGGCCATACCGCCGCCCTTGTAGTCAATGAGGACAAAGACCACATCATGCGGATGATAGTTAATGGCGAGCGAGATGATAATGCTCTGCAACAGCTCGCTCTTGCCTGAGCCTGTCGTGCCTGCGACTAGTCCATGGGGTCCATGCCCTGTCTCATGCAGGTCCAGGTTGAACAAGGCACCGCCGGCTTTGGCTCCTATTGGAACGCTGATCCCTTTGAAGGTCTTATTCAGCATCCAACGCCCGTACACATTGACCTCAGCAGCCGATTCGGCTTGAAGCATCTCCATTAACGTAATTGTGCTTGGCAGCGAGTAATTGGCGTTAGAGTTCTTAATACGCAGCGGCGCCAATAGACGTGCTGCTTGCTCCATTTGTCTTCGATCCGCTTGATCCGGGGAGAAGATGGACTTCTCACCAGTGAGTCGATCTGCCAGCTCACCGGTCTTGCCTTGAAGTGTGATGACCGACTGACAATTCATCGGAAGATAAGCTTTATTCTTAGCTATGAACACTGACGAAACCCCAAGCTCCACCGACCGATTGAACAGATACTTATGAATCGGAACGCCTTCCAGCATGGACGTATCCTCAATCACAAATACGTAATGAGGAAGATAATGCCCGCCCGCTTTGTTCATTTCACGTTGTTTGAATACGGTGTTCAGCTCTCCAAGCAGTTGATGTCCCGTGTCCTTGCCGCACATCAGAAATCTAATATTGCCGCCATCATCCCATAGATGTGGCAAGCTCTTGAGCCAACTCCACTTGTCGATTCCCTCTTGAGAAGCAAGTACTACAACTTTGACATCATCGTATCCATGATGGGTAACAAGCTGCAGCAGCATCAGCGTAATGAGACTAGCCGTCTTATCATCATCGCCCGCAATCCCGCATATTCCGGAAGTGATCAGGTTAACCGAAACAGGCACTTCCTGAACACGTTCAAATTCTAAAGCTAAGCGCTGCGGCTCCATAAGCAGTGGATCCGACTCCATGATGATGGCCTGCTTCGTATACTTGATCTGAACAGCGGACGGTACACTGCCTACGCCGAGGCGAAGCGAAAGAAAGTCATGATGCGAGGGGGTTCTCTCCCACAATTTATTGTCGGTATGCTTGATCCGCTCGATGCAGGCGGAAGGCTCTGGATTCAGTTCATTCATTGCCTTAACCTGCTGCTCTCTCGAGATCGTCAGATCACTGCGTGTATCAGCGATGAACTGGAGATATTTCACTTCACGCTCTTTCTTTTTCTTCTTGTATTTCTTGATCTGCGAGGTTGCTCCAGACAGAGAGACGAGAAGTGTCATAATGGTCGCCGCTATCGAGATCATCATGAACATCGATTGTGAACTTAAGGCGAGCAGGAACGTTATGATGAGCATGACCGCAGGCGGAGCCAATAAAGAGAACCAACCGATTTCCGGCTTATCTTGGACATGGGGAGGATTCGGGATCTCAACTGTACCGCCAGGCATATCCGGCATAAATCTCGGCTGACGGCTGAATTCAACATTAGGATTCATTCAATTAACCTCTCACATAGGCAGATACAATTACAGGTTGACCGCCGTGTAATGATATTCGATTCCATTCCTTACCGCCCCAGAAGTAGATATGATCCTCAACGATATGTATGTAGTCCACAAGCTCACCGCATATTCGGATCCAGTTGTTGCGCTCGAAGTCTACTCGATAGAGAGTTCTTCCATTCAACTCATTCGAGCAATATAAATACTTGCCATCCGTATTCAGACCAAGCGATGACAGCTCATCAAATGAACGAGTGCTTCTCGTGTTTAGATCCAGCAAGGTCAGCATACCGTTGTTATTCTTAGCTGAGAAAGCAACCTTCTCCCCCAGCATCACCATGTGCAGAGCGACTTGATCAGATATAAGCTCGGAACGGAAACCTTCCAGATCACCCATCCGAATTCCCATTATGGTCGAATAATAGATACAGTCTTCGTGTATCACGAAGCTTGTAACCGATTCATCCGTCAATCTTGATAGGCGTGCGCCGTTTAACTGGCACCGATACAGCTTGCGATCATCATCGTGAATGTAGTACAGCCACTCTTTGTGCCGCGTCAATCCATAACAAGGCTCATCACGAAGCCTCTCTACCGCCTGTGAACTCACATGATAGCGATACAGTGCATTCCCCCGGTGCTGATCGCTGTAATAGATATAGGGATAATCCAAGTTCATAAACCACCATATCCCGTCGACACGACTGCACTCGCCTGAATCCAGGTCTAGAACCGCCGTTCCAGAAAAATGGTGTATATCGGTCAGATACAGCTTGTTTAAAGCCTTTAACACTAAGCCGCCATTAGCCGCGTTACTATTCATGCAGCACACACCTCATTATATGAGCGTCAGCAGGGCACCATGCAGCACCCCCTCTTCCTTCAACGTCAGATTGCCGTCTAGAATTCTTCCAAGCGGTTCGGCTTGAAGCCTGCTATCCGATTGTATAGGCAGATTGAATGTCTCGGACAACATGGCCAGCAAGTCGCATATTTTCACATATTCCGGAACCTTCAGTTCCGCCTGAACCCGTTCACCTGCATGAAATGTTACCAACATCCCATCCAATCGAACGCCTCCCTTCACTCAGTTCTTCACGGAAAGCAATAGCTTGCGTTCTTCGATCAGCTTATAGCCGACATCTTTACCCGCAGCGTCCGCGATCTTCAGATACTTCGTCTTGAACTTATACTCGGACTCCGCCCTTATGGTCACCTTCGAAATCGTTCGCTCTGAAGAGTAATCGGTCGTCTCCTCGAAATCTAGTGTGACGGTGAAGTCGTTATACTTACCATCAATCGATGTGAACGACAATATGTGTCCATCTCGCTTCTTCCGTGTTAGCTGCATCGCATCTTCAAACGATTCCGAGAATAAGTCCACGAATCGATCTTCATCAACCTTAGCATCAAGCTGTCTCTGCGATTCATACACCAGGCTTCTATTCTTAGCAGCCCGTGCCGCATTCGATAAGGCTGAGCCGAGTACAATTCTCTCCCGGTACACGTTTAGGAATTCAACCAACGGTTCGATGAAGATGGATAGCAGGATTACCAATAATAGTCCTAATGCGATGTTCCTCATAATTTCCAGCCCTGCTTAATCAAAGTAATAGTCGAGGTCCTTATAATGCTTCAATCCCGTCGCCGTCAGCGAGAAGGATACAGGTATGACTTGCTCATATTTCTTTCCCCATAACGTAACGGACAGGGGATATTCCGCTTTTATCTCGATCTTGATCGGTTCTCCGCGTTGTCTGTAGGGTTTGTCTCGCTCGGAGGCTGATTCGTAGGTTGTTTCATCATCATTGCCGATGGCCTTGAAGTCGCTCGAGTTGAGCGCGGTAATGACAATCTTATCTGCGCGTTCTCTGAAGACCGGCCGTTCTCGCAAGGATTCGAGGGCATCTTCATAGTAGGTTTGCTTGATGTAGTTATCGCCGGCTGCGACCTGTGAGAGGTTGAATGTTTCTAAGATTAAAGTTGAATACCACGAGAAGAAGAAGATAAAGTTAGTGAAGATCATTAAACCTATGGATACGATAATTGCGATTAGAATCGATTTCGCTATGCCTGCCATCTATTTCATCACCATCGAATTACTTGGTAATACCTTCAAGATTTGTCTTGATTATTTCCCATATATCATCTAACCATTGACCCATTTTTCCTTGAATAAGCGTAATTGACAATCCAACCAGAATAATAATTCCAATCGTAATCGCGATCCCCTTAATACTGATCTCACCCTTCTCCTCTTTCCAAAATGACTGCTTCTTATTATCCTCCATACCTGCTTCCTCCTCAGCTCACTGAAACATCTTCAATGATTCCATAATCGTAAATATGTAATAGATAGCTATATAAACAACGAGCACCACGATAAGTACGAACTGCACTCGCGCATTACTGCGTTCACGCCGCTTCAAGTCATCTTCCAGCGCATGAATTCGGAATTGATCCACTTCATTCTTGAGGTAGGCCATCTGCGATACATTATCATAGCCTTTCAGCCTCGTCTCCATAATGTCGCAGAACTTAATAATATAGTGGAGCGGCACTCGCTTCTTGAACTGCTTCAGCGCATATTCCTCGCCATACTCGATGTTATCCAGCATAACTCCGAGCTCTTCCGACATGTCGTCATTCGCATTCGGCAAATAGTCCTTAATCACATCAGCAAAGTATATATTGACTGACTTGGAGTATTGATAGTAGACCATGCTGTAGAAGGAAGGAAAGTCCAGAGCGATACTTTTATTCCTCTTCTCGATCTTCTCTTCCATCGTGGTCACGGGATATAGCCATCCAACAATGATTAATATTCCAGATACACACCCCAGCAGCCTGTTCGCACTAAACATGAATAGGGTGATCAAGATCGTAACCACAGTGTAGAGAAATTGGTTGAGCCGAACCTCTTCCGGCGTAATCGTAAGATCGAGTCTGTCGATCATCTTCTGGAACCTGAGCCGCTCTGCACTGCTTAGATAATATTTCACGTATTTCCTAGCAAAATTGACCTTCCATCGATTTAATTGATCATGAAACGCCGCATTCTTTCTCTCCTTCACATAACGGCGCGTACGCTTCTTCTGCTTCTTATTGATCGGTCTGATCACCGGGTATAGAAATACTTTCACCAAATAAATGATAGATACTAGCGCGCACAGCTTGGCGATCATGATCATTTCGCGCCAACTCCTGGACCAAGATTCCCTTGCAACGCCTGTGTACGGGCGAAGCTCAAGCAGATAATGCTCACGATGATCGTGTTAATCGTCTTGCCGATATCGGTGTCGAGCATGAACTGTTTGAATTCGGGCACGGACAGCGCGTACAGGAAGAACAAGAGGATCATCGTCGTCTTCAACAGAAAGTCCCGGTTCATTTTACGGAATATACGGTCTTTCCGAGCATTGATCGCACGCAGTACGGCATTTTCATCGACGATATCCAGAAAGATATCCGCCATCCCTTTACGCTCATTGTATTCAAATATGATGGCTTTCTTCGTAAAATTATCAAACTTCGGTCCGAGCTGTCGGTTCAACAATAGAATTGCCTGCCTAAAGGAGTAGCCGTTGTTCTCGCAGTTGTCGATGAACTGTTGAAAATAAGGTCGTATACTCGGCTGAATATATTCATCGCTCTCCATCACCTTCTTGATCGCGACGAGCACGCCTTCACGCGCTAATGGGCAGATAATATCTTCGGCGTCCATGATATGCTCCAGCTTCTCCGCCTTAATCGCCTTCGATTGCATAACGAAGTAGGTCAGCAGTCCGATGAAGAAGGAGATTGTCAGCACGACAGACAACGTAATATTCTGCATAAATAAGATCATCATCAGGGCGAGTATCGCAAAGCAGATGGAGAGAAGGGAATTGAAGCTTTCGAGCGTTAGCGGCATATTGAAATCCAGTATCAACCCCTCTACCAAACGATTGTACTTGGCGAATATGTTCTCTTTCTGCTTCACAATCC
Organism: Paenibacillus marinisediminis; assembly: GCF_054343325.1. Taxonomy (NCBI): domain Bacteria; kingdom Bacillati; phylum Bacillota; class Bacilli; order Caryophanales; family Paenibacillaceae; genus Paenibacillus; species Paenibacillus marinisediminis. The sequence goes on along the minus strand of NZ_JBTGUH010000003.1, from coordinate 203,994 downwards.
GTTCTTTCTTCACACGTTCGATATAACGCTTCGTGTTGTATCTGCCTAGATGCTCAGCCAGTGTATTCAGCATATCCAGAAAGAAGCTCGCCGTCCCCTTAAAGAACTGCACTTGAAACATCGTGTTCACGAGAATAAATGCCGCCACACCCATCAACAGGCTAATGATTAAGGCTGTGTTCATCTAATGTGTACCCCTCTATCTCATCATCTTCAGGATCCGTTGTCAGAAATGCAAACCGGCTCTTCTTAATCCCCGCCTTCAGCATCGATTGCTGCAGCTTCTCTGACAGCTTGCCGACACGTTTATGCCTTCCGATAATCCGCAACACTTTATGCGTCCCTTCCTCTTCTAGGACATCATCGCAGATAAACTTGTAGATCGGATTCACGATCGGATTCAAGCCTTCCGAACCAAGCACCTCGGAGATCGAGGTCACCTTTCTAGTGCCATCTGCCAGCTTCTCCTGGAAGATTACGAACTTAACCGCGCTGCATATATTGCGCAGAGCTAGCTCTGCAGGCTCATTGGATGCCATCAGATATGCGGTTAAGAACCGATAGATCGCTTCCGTATCACCCTCCGCATGAAGCGTTGTAAAGAAGAAATGTCCTGTCTGCGCTGCTCGAAGCGCTGTTGCGAATTCGCCCGGAGTCCGCAATTCGCCTGGACCGATCCAATGCGGCGATTGTCTCATCGCATTAATGAGGAGATTCTCCATCGTTGCGGGACTTGAATCATCCTCCTCTGGAACCGACTCGTACTGAAGCACATCATTGATCACTCTTCCATGCTCGCTGCCGCCTTCTCGCTGCAGCAGCCGCATCTCCGAAGGATTCTCAATCGTTATGATTCGGGATAACGGGTTAATCTCTTTGACGAGCACTTCATTAAGCGTCGTCTTGCCGCTTCCCGTGGGCCCAACTGTGATCCAAGACATATCCGACTTCGGAATCAAGGACAGCAGCCTGAACATGTTAACAGAGAACGAATGATTTTGAACCATCGTCTCATAAGTAATCTTCTTCTTGCTGAACTTCCGAATGACGAAGGCTGGAAGATCATAAGGCGATATCTCTGCATGCGTAGCGTTGACGCGAAAGCCTTCTATCGTTCTGGCATTCACCATCGGGATCTTAGGAGTCAGCCGCATCTTCGAGACGCCGATAAGCTTGGAAACGATTCGTTCCATATGCTCGCGATCGCTGAAGTGCTGATCCCAGATCAGCGTCCTTCCGCCGCTCTCTACGAAGATCTGATCCGGTCCATTTGCTCTAATCTCATCGATCGACGGATCTTCCATCGCCTTCGTGATCGGACCGTAATGCGTAATCTCGTTAATAAGCGCCTGCTTCAAGTCCGCAAGCTCGAAATATCCTTCGACGATTGGCCGCTGAGAATCGACGAATTCATTAATATATGATCTCGTCATCTCGCGTTTTCGAGCTGCATCATTTTCCCGTCGGAATGTATGTGTGGCAATCTTGGTTATGTACTTCTGACACAGCTCTAGCACCTCTTCAAAGCTGATCGTAGTATATTTATGCTTGAGCTCAGCAATATCATCCTTGGCGTTTATCTGATGGGATACTTTCTGCTGCATTTCACTGATCTTGCCGCGTGTTAGCATGTATAGCTCCCCCCTTTACTGGTTGGCAAGAAGATCTGCTAGTCTCTGTATTTCCTTACGGAATTGTTTATTGATCAGTGAAGTGTCTTTCATATATAAACTTCCATCCATAGAGCTGGCGTTGGCTGCTTTCACAAGCGGCAGCGCGGCGACGATATGGAATCCAAGATCCTTAAGAGCTTCATAATCGTAATCGATATTTTGCAGATTCATCATGATGACACTTTTGAATTTGGAAGTGCTGATTCCGACAGAAGCAGCGAAATCAAGCAGCTTTGTCATGTTAATAGACGCTTCGATTCGCTCAGATGCCGTTAAGAAGCCGATGTGGCAATACTTCATCGCACCTAGGCAGAATTCGAGCGGCGGGATGTTTGGTATATCGATCAAGACGATGTCAAACATATTTTTCACGGATGCAATGACCCGCTCCAGATGCTCAAATTCAAAGTCCAGATATTCCTCGATCAGATCATGAGGACTAGGCGACAATAGAAACAATCGCTCATACTTGGTCTGCAGTATCTCTTCTCTATAGTCAATCTTGTCGCTCTTCAGCAGCTTAAGCAGACCATTGCCGCGTTTATTAGGCTTCGCATCTAGAAATTGATACAGGTTAGGATAGAATACCTTAAGATCAATAACGCATGTATTGAGCCCTTTCTGAGCCAAGACGTAGCTAATATTCGATATGAGCAGGGCGTTATCCGCAAAGTCGCTTGCCGGCAAGAAGCCAACTACACTGTATATCAGCTGGCTATCCTGAAGCTCCGCCCCGATCAATTCCTTAGCCGATATCTTCTGCAATACGCTATCTAACGTGAGTTCTGCTTCTCTAGCCATGATTCCACCTCTTTTTGCAATGTAGGAAGCTGATCCACGATAATCTCACTGTTCTGTCTGCTCAGAATTGTTATTAGAATCGAGCTGTTTTCCAGATTGGAGTAGCGAGCATAGTTATTTATCTGCTCTTTAGAACCCTCCAGCAGCAGGGCTCGCGGTTGTATACTTTTCAGAAAGTCTTCACTCTTCATTACTTCTTGTCGCTTATCTTCACTAAGCTTCAGCACTTCTTTATACACTTCGTATATCGAATGGCTGTTGGCGTTCAGCATATCTTTCACGACGATGCTATCGAACAGAATATCCGTCTTGGTGGTTGTACCTTTCGCGGACTGGAACATCGCGTTAGGATTACCGGTTGAAGCGGATGACGCCGTTTCCACCTCATATGTGACGCGAATGCGGATTCGATCGCCTGGAGTCAGAATGTCTCCTCCTGCTGCCAGGTAGTTATATGGAAGAGTCAGCAGCTCTTGTTCTTCTTCCAGTTGGTACAGCCACTCATTTTTCAGAGGACGTTCATCTGATAATTGGTCGCGGTATAGGATACTGCCATCTCTTAAGTAATACTTCGTATATTGGTTAATCACGTTCGGCAGATCTTCGGCAAGCAGCATCTCCTTGGTATATTCCTTCTTGATGAGTGAATAGGTCTCCACTTCTTTCTCCGTAAGAACCGCATAGGCGGATACTCCGCCTTTCTGATTGACGCGAAGCACCTTTATGGTATCCTTGGCATCCTTATTGGCATTCGTTATCACATAGAAAGAAACGACAATAACGGCTAGACTGAATAGAACAGCCATCGTCTTCTTGAACATATTGCGATTCGGGGATACACTCTTAATCTTGCTTAAATCCACGATTACTTAACTCCCTCCATCAATCTCAGCAGTATGTTCCCATAGGCGCTTTCGTAGTCGGCATTTGCATTCACGACTGGCACATCCATCTCGATCTGGGAATCAAAATCATTGCTGTACGGCACACTGCCAGCAACACTCATCTCATATGTAAAGCAGTCGCTTAAACCTGATGTCATGACCTCGCTTACTTTATCCGGCGTAAATATATCTTTTTGGAATCTGGACCTGTCATTATATCTCGTAACGATCACTTTGGACTTCGCATTCAGGTAGGATGCACCCTCCTGATCCAGGACAACCTCCACATTGCGCAGCGTGCTAAGGATGGAGTGCAAATTGTTCGACACACAGAGGCCAAACATGTCCATGTGAATCATAGACTCCCTGAAGGTCCTGAATAGATCCAACGGCATATCTAAGATCACTAGATTGAACTTCGTTCTTAATACGGATAGCAGACCGATTAATTTATTGTTGTTATAGAATTGATCCATCAATTTCTTGTCGTGAAAGCCATAACCGAGCGATATTAACCACAGATTATCACTGATATTAAATGCTGTAGTCATGTAGTCCTGAGGCCGCGCCAGCGAGCGAATCAAGGAGGCGCTCATGTCTTCGTGGCGCTGAGATTGCTCATGGAATCGACTAAAATACATATTCGTGCTTCTATATTCAGCATCCATGTCCACAATAACCGCGCTGAGACCTCGCTTTCCTGCTTCACAGGCAACGTTCACAGCTGTGCTTGTAAGCCCGCTTCCTCTGTGACCGGTGATCGCAATGATCCTGCTGATTCCGCGGCTGATATTCTCGATATCTTTGGTCAAACGGTCTGTCGCATTCACAACGCTCTCAGCCTTAGGTTTGGATTTGAAACGATCTAAGAAAGATCTTCGTTTCTCCGTCTCCACATGAGAGCTTTGATTGTCGGGCTTATGTTTATGTACTTGCTGAACAGGATGTTTGCTGGCTAAAAGCAGTTCAAACGCTTGCATATATTGCAGTCTTGAGATGCGGAGTAAGTCACTGGTTACGAAGTTGAGGTTATGATATCGGCTGGATAGGCTGTGCAAATCTCTTCTTGTCGATTCGAATCTAGTGAGGACGACAATCGGAGCTTGCGGTTTATTGCTATTGGCAATCCACTCCAGCAGGAGCAGCATATCTTCTTTATCGCGCCCTGGCTGCTGGGATAAGGCTTCATCCGTTATGAGTGCAGCTTCAATAACCGGATTCACTTCAGTTAGAAAATGGTACACATCACACAGGGAAAGCGAACGTTTATTAACGACATCGATCTTCTTTATAGGGGTCTCAATCAAGATATGATGAATTCCATTGGAAATTAAAAGAGTCTTCATATTCTCACCCACAGCACGGTTATGGATTGCTAATGAACTAAGCGTACATATTGACCATTTGAAATAAGCGTGAGAAGATACTTCCTATTAATCCCAATATATGAAGGTGGAGTTAGTAGTGGGGATATGGATATGGTTCATTATAGGTTCGTCCTTAGTGCTATGCAGTATATACGATATCAGGGGACGAATTATTCCTAATTATCTGGTTGCGATTATCGCTGTCGCTGGGTTGATAAACAGCATGATCTCCAGCACGATATGGAATGCGTTGATAGGAGCCCTGCTTCCATCCGTTCTGCTGCTCTTGGTTAAAATGAAGTTTAACGGGATCGGAGCAGGAGATATTAAGCTTCTATCAGCGACTGGATTATGGCTGGGATGGCTGTTGAACCTATATGTATTCTTGTTTGCGTGCATCGCCGCATTCGGCTATATAGTATTGCGAAGGTACGGTCTCCGTGACAAGATAAGCTCGATTCCATTCGCACCCTTTGTTACACTCGGAATATTGTCAATATATGTAATTTACATATTATAATTGTATATTTATATATTTTTACCTATAAATACTTTTACTATATTGCTTTCTCTAATACAACATGTAATTAGATCTATTCATCATAATGAGCAATATGAACTACAGGATCGTTGTGGTCATAATCTGATTGTCACATATTTTGTATACTACTGATCTCGAATAACCGTGATACTACTGTTTATTCAGTAAAATAGAGACTCATTGCTTATTCGAATCAGCTTAATCAACCCTTTATCCTAATGTGAATTTTAGCGGATGCTGTTATATTTTGGAATTGAATGGTTCCATGGAGGGATAAGATGATCTAATAATACTAGAGGTAATTAGTCTGAATAGGACGTCATATAAGAGATCAATGGGGTTGGGAGCGGACACACGATCCGCTATTTGACCCGAATAAGCCGTTTAGTGCTGGTCTTGAAGCAAATAGCGTCATCTGTGTCCGCTAGCCCTCAAAAAATACCCCGAAATCATGAAATAGCGGCCCCTGTGTCCGTTCAAGCACGGGTCATACGGCCTTGCTGTCACTGTATCACTAAAGTTCCGAGGCGATCGCACGCCCGGCAACACGTCCTGTGAAGAGGCAGCCGCCAACAAATGTACCTTCAAGGGCGCGATACCCATGTACGCCGCCTCCGCCGAAGCCCGAAACCTCACCAGCCGCATAGAGACCGGGAACAGGTTCACCTGAAGTATTCAGCACCCGGGCAGAAAGATCCGTCTGCAATCCGCCTAATGTTTTGCGGCTGACGATATGTAGTCGTACCGCGATCAGTGGCCCATTCTTAGGGTCCAGCATCTTATGCGGCGCGGCAACACGGATGAATTTATCGCCGATATAATTTCGTGCGCCATGCATCGCTGTAATTTGCAGATCTTTCGTGAACTTATTATCGATCTCTCGATCTCGCGCCTTAATCTGCCGCTCGATATCTTCGAAGTTCAGCAAGTTATCGCCCGTTAACTTGTTCATACCAGCGACAAGGTCTTCTAACCGATTGGCAATGATGAAGTCCTCGCCTTTATCCAGAAATGCCTGCACAGGACCAGGAGCACCTGGCAAAGCCCGGTTCAGCACTTTTCGAATGCTCTTGCCCGTCAGATCAGGATTCTGCTCCGAACCAGAAAGGGCAAATTCCTTCTCCACGATCTTCTGCGTCAATATAAACCACGAATAGTCGTATCCCGTCTTCTGAATCGCCTCAAGTGTCCCTAATGTATCAAAGCCAGGGAAGTTAGGCGAAGGGAACCGCTGTCCCCTCGCATCCAGCCACAACGATGAGGGACCCGGCAGTATTCGAATTCCATGATTCGTCCATACAGAATTCCAATTCTTGATCCCCTCGGTGTAGTGCCACATGCGATCCCGGTTCACGATTCGTCCGCCTGCTTCTTCCGTGATAGTGAGCATCCGTCCATCCACATGCGCAGGCACGCCTGATATCATATGCTTAGGGGGCTGCCCGAGTCTGCTCGGCCAGTTCTGGCGGACAAGCTCATGATTAGCGCCTATGCCGCCGCTTGACACTAATACCGCTTGACCGCGGTATTCAAAGCTTCCAATGACCTCTCTATTGCTGTCTTCTCCACGCTGGGCATCGCTCGGAGCAAGCTCAGAACCGCTTACACCAACAATCGCGCCATTGCTGCTCACCAGTTGATCCACACGGTGGTGGGGGCGGTATTCGACCCGTCCATTGTTCATATGCTCACGGACTCTTCGTTCAAAAGGAGCTACGATAGCAGGCCCTGTACCCCATACGATATGGAATCGCGGCACGGAGTTCCCGTGACCATCAGCGAGATAACCGCCTCTTTCTGCCCAGCCCACTACCGGGAAGAAGCGAACTCCCATCGCATGCAGCCATGCTCGTTTCTCGCCTGAAGCAAAATCCACGTATGCCTCTGCCCATTGTCGTCCCCAATAATCTTCGTCATCTTCCCGATCATAGCCAGCCGATCCAAGCCAATCCTGCCAAGCTAGTTCTTTCGAATCCTTAATCCCCAGCCTGCGCTGCTCAGGTGAATCGACGAGAAACAAGCCGCCAAACGACCACCAAGCCTGCCCGCCCAAAGAGGCTTCAGGTTCTTGATCAAGCAGTAATACCTTCTTCCCCGCATCCGCAATCTCCGCTGTTGCCACCAAGCCGGCAAGTCCTGCTCCGACAACGATTGCATCATAGCTCACCAATCATCCCCCCATTATATCCTCACGAATTATTTGTAAACGGTTTCATAATTATTGCTTATAGGGATAGCACGATGCCTCAATCTATGTCTATTAGAGAAGAATAATTCGCACCTTAGATGATGATATGAAGCTAATATATTTTAGTATATATTTCCATTAAATATATGGTCAACATCGAATTGTGCGGTCGTCAGATCGTATCGTTTGAGAAGGGAGCTAATAAGAAAAACTCCAACAAGTTGTTGGAGTTTGATATTCCGTCTACACTAACCAATCGAATCGATTCTATGTTACAATTCCTCTAAGACTTTCACTGCGTCACCAGTGAAAGTCGAGGATGGTTTTATGCCAGCTTCTGTGGGCCAGAGCAGATTCCATTGCGCCAGCGAAGTCATCTGCCTGGCTCACCACAGTATACGTATCTGGAAGCAGACGTCTCAATGTTGCCTGACAATCCTGCTCCGTCATAACCTTCAATACTTCTCTGAAATCTCGATCTGAGCTGCGACTGCTGCCATAGATCGTGATCCCCTTCTCCAGTACATCCCGTGTATTAATTGGAACACGTTCCTCACTAACTCCCATCGCGATCAAGTGACCGCCCGGCTTCATCAGATCAATTCCTTGATTAATCGCACTCTCGCTGAATTGGCCTCCGGTACACTCTACAACAATATCTGCCTTGCTGCCAGAGGAGAAATCATAGCTCTGCACCATCTCGGTATTAGCAAACGTAAAGTAATCCAGCTTCACCCGATCTGCTCCGAATACGGTCAATCGCTCGCGATCTACTCCGTATGCATGATGAAGCATCGCGGCGGTCAGATAACCGACCGGCCCGTCGCCAAACACTGCAATTCTCGATTTCGGCAGGAGCTCTCCTACCTTTCTCAGCGCCCGGAATGATACGCTGCATAGCTCCGCTAGGACAGCAATTTCATCCGGTATTCCAGCAGGGATCGCGATAACGCACCGTTCTGGAAGCACCAGTCTGTGCTGAGCGATCCCATCCATACTGCTGCCTAGAAATCTACCGCTGCTGCAGTAATTATCGGCTATCTCGCCTCGACAAGCCGGACAGCACTGCTCCGGCTCTATGTCCTGAAGCATATGGCCGGGAACATACGGTACGATCGCTACTCTCTGTCCTTCCGTCAGCGCTGTCGAGTTGCCATTGATCACGACCCCGATGCCTTCATGCAGCAAGGCCAACGGCAGCTTCTGAGCCAGCACTTCCAGCTTCCTTAGTCCGCCATAATACCGTAAATCTGCATGGCATATGCTTGCCAGCTTCGGTTCTACGACGACAAAGCCGTTCGGTATCGTTCTTTCAATCCATTGTTCTTCAACAACGCGGGGCTGTATCAAGCGCAGCGTTCGCGAGCTTATGGTACCTGTCGTTGTGGAACCCACTAACGATAACACCTCCATATGGATAGTATTCCTACGACGAATCGTTCACGACCAAGGTTCCTAGCTGCAAATAAATCATCGTAAGTTAGACCTTAATAACGTTTATGCCATAATCCTGAAATGGCTTCATCTCATAATCAGGCACTTCGACTCCGGTTATCAGCGTGTTGATGCAGCTGTTCGGGGCTACCTTATGCAAGGACAGCTTGCCGATCTTGGAGTCGTCTGCCACGACAATGACCTCCTGCGCTGAAGCGATCATGCCCTGCTTGGCAGGGACAAGCTGAGCTTCCGGATGCATCAGGCCGTGTGTCGGATGAATCGCCGGCGTTCCGATGAAAGCCTTGGACACATGCAGCGAGCGGAGAACATGCTCGGTGAACATCCCGTTCAGCATATAGCTCGAAGGATACAGTTCCCCTCCGGTTACCGTCACCTTCACGCCCGGCGCATCGCGCAGCTCAGCCGCTACATTAATATCGTTCGTGACAACGGTCAGATTCGAGCGATGCACGAGATTCCTCGCGATATGAAGTGTGGTGGTACCGGAATCGATAATAATATGCTCTCCATCCTCAACCAAGCTGGCAGCCATCTTGCCGATTCGCATCTTCTGCTCCAGTTGGACATTCGTCCGTTCATTGAATGATGGCTCTCTGTTGGTGAGCCTCTCGACGATAACTCCTCCATGAGTTCGCTTGAGCAGCCCTTCCTGTTCAATCTCTGCCAGATCTCTGCGTATCGTCGCTTCATGTACAGCGAATTCCTGTGCGAGCGTTGCCACAGATGCGGATCGCTGTTGCCTAACATAGTCGATAATTCTCAGTTTTCTTTCCGCAGCCAACAATGTAGACACTCCCCTTCAATATGAAGCTGAAGATGAACTACTTATGAAGCACAGCTGCAGCTTACTTTTGCAATAAATAGTTCATCTCCGTGATATAATTGCTCATTCCGGGGATTCTAACACTTATTTCCATTATTTTCAATCCCTATTAATTACACAGATTGCTTGGCAGTATGTCTGGACAGCTCTAGCTCAACAAGAGCGGCATGCTCCAGCACCTTATCAACTGGCGTATCGAACTGATATTCGAGAATCGAGCGGAAAGAATGCTTCATACCGCCTAATGCTTGCCAGATTGGCTCCCATTCGATCTTCCCTTCACCGATAGGCTGATGAAGATCGCCGATGCCATCATTATCATGCAGATGCACGGCGCTCAACCGCTGCCCCAAGCTCTGAAGCACATTTGGCGTATTCCATCCGTTAATGAACGCATGACCGACATCGATTAACGCAGTAATCGTCGGGATCTCATCAAACAGCCGAACAAACTCATCTTCATTAAATAAAGCCGTTTCTCCGAATCCGACGTTCTCCACCGCCAGATCAATGCCTATCCTGTAGGCTTCATCACCAAGTCGCTTCAAGTTCTCTTTGGCCCAATACTGAGATTCCCTCCGCAGGAAGAGAGGTGTTGAGTACAAGCTTGGATGCAGCACCATCTGCTCTGCACCGATATGGGCAGACCATGCCAAGCATTCTTTATAGATCTCGTATGAATAATTACGAATCATTTCAAACCGAGCAGACGCCAGATTCAGCTCCCATATCGGAGAATGTACGCTTAACGGACCCGGATGCCCTTGGAATCTCTTAAATTCTGTGCTCCAATTCAGAGGCTCAAGCCAATTCGGACCGTCCATCGATATTTCCAGACCGCCCGACCAGCGCTCCAGCAGCTCCTTACAGTCATCAATACGGTTCATATAAGGCAGCATGTTAATAAATACAGCCATGTGATCGCCTTCTTTCATGTAGTGGTCTTATTCCTTCAAAGAGCCAAGCATGGCACCCTTTACAAAATATTTCTGCAAGAACGGATACACGATCAGAATCGGTATCGTTGTAAACAATATGGCTGCAGCCTTGATCGTTTCAGGGCTCTGCAGAATACCTGAACTGACAGCTACTGCATCCAGCCCGGAGTCGGCGCTGCTAGTTACCACCATGTTCCTAAGCTTTAGCTGCAGCGGGTACAGATCCACCGAGCGGAGGTATATAAGCGCTCCGAAGTAGGAGTTCCATGTCCCGACGGAGTGAAACAGTGCAATGGTAGCCAGCACTGGCAGCGACAGCGGCATTACTAAACGGGTGTACACCCCAAACTCACCGCAGCCGTCGATCTTCATCGCATCTACTAGTTCAGAAGGAATACCCTGAAAGAATGTTTTCATAATAAATACATTATAAGCGCCCAAGGCTCCCGGTATGATTAGCGCCCAGAGCGAGTCGATCATACCAAGCGACTTGATTACCAGATAGTTTGGAATGAGCGGTACTGGAAAGATGAACGTAAACAAGATAAGCTTCGTAATTAATTTGCGCCCCGGCATCATGGGACGAGTAAGTGCAAAAGCTAGAGTCGAGGTCAGAATCAGGCACAGCACTGTGCCCATTATCGTGATATAGACGCTAACGCCCATGGATCTCCACATGTCCTTCATCGCGAACAGCGACTTATACACGTCTAATTGGAATCCCTTAGGCCACAGCATGACCATCTTATTGTTCGCATAGACCGGATCGCTGAGCGAAACCGCCAACAGATGAATTATTGGAGCGATCATCGTAAAGCATAGCAGGATGAAGAAGGTCCCATTGATCCATTGAAATATCTTATCTGAACGATGACTGACGTTCATTTCGCGAGCCTCCTCATCCTAATAGATGCTTTCCCCTGTCGTCTTGCGGCTGATCTTGTTCAGACTGACGACAAGAATGATTCCGATGACCGCCTTGAATATGCCGATGGCTGTCGTATAGCTGTATTGGCCGCCCATCAAGCCGACACGGTATACATAGGTGTCGAATACTTCCCCAACTTCTCTTACTAACGGATTCAGGAAGAAAAGTACCTGTTCGACGTTAGCATCCAGCAGATGCCCGATCCGCAGCAGCATGAGAACGACTATCGTCGGCATCAGTGATGGCAGTGTGATATGCCAAGCCATCTTGAATCGTCCGGCGCCATCCATCATAGCTGCTTCATACAGATTAGGATTGATGCTGGTCATCGCCGCGAGATAGATAATCATCGACCAGCCGACCTCTTTCCATATCCCAAGGCTGGTAAGGATGCCCATGAAATACTTCGGCTCCGTTAGGAATGATACCGCCTCTCCGCCGTAATGCGTAATGACCTGATTCAGAGGGCCGTCAAGCGAGAGCAGCTCGGTAAATATGCCTCCAACGATAACCCATGACAGAAAGTGAGGCAGATATAATAAAGTCTGGGTCGTACGCATAAACCATCTGAGTCGGATCTCATTCAGCAGCAGGGCTAGCAGCAGCGGCGCAGGGAACCCGAAAACGATCGAATACAGACCAAGTCTTAGCGAGTTTTTAAATATCACCATGAATTCAGGATACTGAAACATAAACTCGAAATGCTTGAGTCCAACCCATTCGCTGTGAAGTACTCCCTTGAACATATTGTAATCCTGAAAGGCAATCGCATTGCCCATGATCGGAATGTACTTAAAAATAAGAAAGAAAGCGAGACCGGGCAAGGCGATTAACAGAAGCACCCATGAGTCAACGGATTTGAATTTACGGAACAAGAAGAAAGCCTCCTTTCCTAATAGGTGACAAAGGGCCTCTAACTGTATAGTTGGAGAGGCCCTTTCATGCAGCCTGAGTCAGGCTTATTTCTTGTTGGTGCTGTTATACCAATCTGTCGCTTCTTGAATCGCTGCGTCTCCTCCGCGCTGCTTCCAGTCTTGGACGAATGCTTCAAATCCCTTATCTAGATCTTCCTTGCCAACCACAAGCTTCACAAACGTATCATAGAACAGGCTGCCAGCTACGAAGCTAGGAGTCAGCTCTGGACGCCCTTCCAATGCTTTGAGCGGCGGCATATACATGGCGTCACCATTTGGAAGCATTGTTGATTTCGAATCTTCATATCCCTTTAAAATGACATCGCTGTCCGGCAACACTTTAAGTGCTAGCGGATTGTTCAAGCCGTTCTCCCGCACATTCATCGAGAGCTGGAAGAATTCCTTCTCATTCAGCTCCGAGTTGTTAGGACCCTTCGGATCGAATTGTACCTCGCCATTCGTCTCCGTGTAGTTAAAGTCCTTAATTCCATAAGCGAAGAATTTATCCGCTTCTGGGCTGCTCCAAGCCCAATCCAGGAACTTGATGATTTCCTCCGGATTCTTCGTACTAGCAGGAATCGTCCAGACATAGTAGATCTGATCGTTCGTAATCTGCAAATAGCTGTCCCCGCGCGGTCCTTTCGGAGGAACCGCCATCGTTATTTTCGCATTCGGCTGATTCGGGTACTCTTGAGCGTTTACCGCTGCATATTGGTATGTCGCTGCTCCCCAAGAGGCTACCAAGCCTTTGGTGATATCCGTCCCGCTGTCGCCCTGCTTCTTGGTGATGAAATCCTTCTCGATATAACCGTTATCATAGAGCTTCTTATAGAATGCGATAGCTTCCTTCATTTCCGGTTGGATAATGTCCGGCTCCAGCTTCCCGTTGTGTACATGCCATGTGCCTGGTCTCACACCGAACGATCCCGTAAGCACATCTCTCCAGCCCATAGCGTCCGTTAACGACATTACCCACTCGTTATTCGGATCTCCGTCGCCATTCACGTCCTGTACCTTTACCCCTTCGGCAAGCTGCAGGAACTCATCGAGCGTCTTCGGCACTTCCATATTCAGCTGATCAAGGATATCTTGACGATAGAACAGGATTCGATCGGCCGGTGCCCCGCTAAGAACCGGTATGCCGTATATCTTCCCATCTTTTTTCACCCTAGGACTATTCCAAGCAACCTCAGGAATCTTCTTCTTCAGATTAGGACCGTACTTGTCGATCAATGGACCAAGCTCCAAGAAGATGCCTTGATCCACCGCGCCCTGATGCACATCCGAATTAATGCTATCCGTACGAACAAGGTCAGCCAGATCACCTGAAGCGAAGCGAAGTGATAGCTGCTGTCTGAAGTCCTCACCAGCTCCCAAAAACTCGTAGCTGACTTTGTAGCCTGATTCCTTGCTCAGCTCTTCATAATACTTAACCTTCTTCTCTTCTGGAGCTTTGGAAGCAAACCCTGAATTGTTATGCGATAGCAGGATTGAAATGTCCTTCTTCGCTGGCGCTTCCCCAGATGCGTTCTTATTCACTTGCGTTTCCCCAGATGCGCTCTTGCTCTCTTCTGCTTTTTCAGAGGAGCATGCAGTCAGTACAGTGCTTGCTAGAAGCAAGCTAACCACCGACAAAGACCATATCTTCTTCGTACTTCCCTTCACTCCAATCCCTCCGATTCAGTATCATTCCTAGTTATGGGTTACTGCTCGATTTCATTATAGGAAAGGAGCTTTCAACGATACATGCAATTATCAACGAAATCTTGTATATATTCACACCGATTCATAATCATCAATATTTTCATATCTTCGATACTCCGATGGCGAGAATCCGATATGCTTCTTGAAGGTTTTGGAGAAATAAGCATAGTCCTTATAGCCAACAACTTCCCCTACTTCATAGAGCCTCGTCATCGGGTCCAGCAAATAGGCCTTCGCCTTCTCCATCCGCAGCTGGGTCAGATACTGATTAAACGACATGCCCGCTTCTTTCTTAAACAGATTGCCGAAATAGTTCGGAGACAGCTCAAAATGCTCTGCCGTATCCTTAAGAGAGAGCTCACTATCGTTATAGTGCTGTTCGATATATTCCTGAACTCCCTTCAACAATCGGTTGTATCCCCACCAATTGCGTGATGACCGAATGTATTCGATCAGATCAAACAAGCAATTGGCGAAGGAATCGAGGAGTTCTTCAGCGGTTGCCGCGTTCTCGGGAAGCTGTATTTTGGGCAGGGGCAGACCATTTGAATTCAACTCTGAAAGAGCGCCTTCCATCACGATTAAGAAATATTCCAGTTTCTCCACCAGTTCAAGTTCTGCCTTAGAGTCATTGCTGCGGATCATGCTGCGGGTCCATTCCAGTTCTGTGTCGAGCGAAGTGTGATTCAGATGCCATAGCGCTTTAGCCGTTTGTTCAGCATGCACTTTCCAGGTCCAGATCCATTCCTTGCTCGATCGGCGCTTTAGCGATTTAGAATGGATCTTGGTGTTGATGTTGGACAGTGCGGACAGAAAATAGCTTGGATCGATCGGCTTCAGCATGAAATCGGCCACTCCGTAACGAAGTGCGCTCTGAGCATATTGAAAATCTCCATGTCCTGATATGATGAGATATTCCGGATTGAGACGATGCTCTGACAGGCGGCGTATCAGCTCAAGACCCTCGATTCCCGGCATACGGATGTCCGTAATCACGAGATCGGGCTTATGTTCGATACATTGCTGCAGCGCCTGTTCCCCGTCCTTCGCCTCACTGACTACACGGAAACCTTCCGAGTCTCGCTCGATCATCGTCCTCAGATTCATCCTAACCATACGTTCATCATCCGCAATCAGCACGGTAAACATCGTTAACCACTCCTTTCAGATAAGGCAGCTTCACTTGAATCACAGAGCCCTGTTCCCCTGATCGGGAAATCTCAAGACCATACGGGTGACCGAACGCTAAGCGCAGCCGGGTATGTACATTCCACAAGCCGATCGATGGAAATGGGTTAAAGCCGACTCTCAGCATCCGATCACTCGATATGTTGGCGAATGCCTGATTGTATTGATGCATCGTTTCCTCGGGCATCCCTCGCCCTTCGTCTCTGATATAGATTGAATAATAATCTGGATGGGCGGATCCCGTAATCGTAATTCTTCCGGGAGGCAAGCCATGCTGTTCGTAAGCATGCTGAAACGCATTTTCCACCAGTGGCTGTATGATCAAGCGGAATAGATAAACCTTATCGAGCATCTCTTCTGCAACATTCATTTCATATACCAAGTCGTCAAACCGTTCCTCTTGAATCTCGATGAAATGCTGAATATACGCAAGCTCCATGCGGAGACTGATCACCTGATCCGGATTGCTGATGCTGTAACGGAACATATTCGATAGATTCACCGTCATCTTGCTGATCGGCATAATGTTGGACATGATCGCATACGAGTTGATGATTTCTAACGTGTTGTATAGGAAATGCGGATTGATCTGCGACTGCATCGCGGACACAAGCGCCTCTCTGTTTCTTAGCTCCAATTCCTTTTCACGCATTCTTGTCGTATGAATCTCCACGAGCAGCTTCTTGATTTCTCTGAACATGCGGTAGAACAAGAGAAACGCCAATGTCAATATGAGCGAGCCAATCAGAAGCGTTATAAGCTGAAGCTGGAATAGGCCTCCGAGCATTTCGGATCGAGAGATATCAGATATAATCGTGAAACCGGTCACGGGTGACACCTGATAGAATACATTTTTCTCTCCTTCATCACTATCTACTGTGAACTGTCCATTAGCGGAGTTCATATTCGTATACCAGCTCTCAGAGAGAGGCTCTCCCCATAGCTTGCGATCCGTATGATAGATGATCTGATTCTCTTCATTCGCAATCACGATTGAACCATTCTCTCCATAAGGCTTAATGTCCGCTATCTTCAGCATCTGTTGTAGGGATAGTGACATGACGATCGTACCGGCAGGTTGGTAGGTTACATTGTCATATATTTTTCGGGAGACTGTTATGACAGGGACTCCATTCCATTCAGATATCCCAAGTATCTTGAAGGTTGCATCGGACTCCATCCCGGGTGTTGCTCTCATCTCCCCATAGTAAGCGCCTTTAGCAGATATAAGATTGAAACCATACATATCCTTTCGCAGATTCGGTACCAGCTCATTAGAGATCCGGACTTTTAAAGTGTACATTTCGTACGTGTTCTGAGGGTCAGCTTTAATGAATTGCTGCACAAGCGGATGACCTGGAAGTGCTTGCGAATCGGCCTTTATACTTGTGAAATATTCATCCAGCTGCGTGCTTACTCGATCGATTAGCTGCTCGTTATAGTAAATAACATTCTTTTCTATCGTTTGAGCAGACTTGGCATACCAGATTAGACAGAAGCACAGCAAAGGGGCGCAAAACAAGATGAGGAAAGATAATAGCAAGTTCTTCTTGATCGATAAGGGCTGGCCCAGCCGTTTCATCGCCGTCTCTCCTTTCACGTTGCACATCGGCAACAGAGTCCTTTACATAATCTTCATAAAAAGAAAGCGCTTGCGATAACACGTGCGGCAAATACATGCGATGGACACCACCACATGTGCAATTAAATATTCATGAACAGCTTGCTGGATCTGGACAAACGGCTTGTGTTGAATGAGTTCATTCATGTTCAATTACGCTCATTTATCCTCATTTATGTTTAGCGTAGTCGACTGAAAAGCGCACTGTCAATAAGTAAATCTCAATTTTGGAAAACATTATTTTTAAGTTAATATCTTGACAAATATGGAATCGAGCCATACATTTAATTGCAAAAACGAGCAAAATTGAGTGAGATCCGAACCGTATTAAACATGTGTTCGATCATGTGAAGATTAAGGAGGGACTAGCGTGAACATCTACTGGCAAGCCCATCGAGGCGGAGGCGCATATGAGCGTCCGGATAATACGATGTCAGCTAACCGTTATGCATGGGAGCTTGGAGGAATTCCAGAGGCGGATATTCGAACTACACGCGATGGAGTGATCGTCTGCTTGCATGATGAGACACCTGCTCGAACGACGACGGCTCCTGACGAGGTCAAGAATCGGCCGATATCCGAATTTACATTTGCCGAGACAAGGCTGTGGGATGCTGGGGTTAAATTCAACGAGGCGTTTCAAGGGGAGTGCATTCCTTCATTGGAAGAGGCTTTTCAAGAAATGAAAGGCCGCCCGGAGCGTATGATGTATCTCGATTTGAAGGAAGTCAATTTGACCGACCTTGGCCGACTCATCGATCATTATGAAGTGAATCGGCAAGTCATCTTCACCTATAACATTCAGGACAATTGCCGTCAGATGAAAGAGATCGCCAATGATGTGCGAAGCATGCTGTGGATCGGTGGAAACGCAGCGCAGCGAATGGAGAGGTTCCATGCAGCCGCCTCTACCGGCTTTGCAGGACTGGATCAGGTACAGCTTCATCTGAAGATAGCAGATAGGAATGCGCATTGGGGCTTTGATCTAGAGCCTGCGTTTCTGACCGAGGCGCTAGCCCTTACCGAACGCAGCGGAATTGACTTGGAGTTATTCCCATTCTCATTCGATATCGCCTCTCTGCATCAGCTGCTGGATCTCGGCATTTGCTGGTATGCAACCGATGAGCCTGCTCCATTCCTCGAAGGATTGAACAGCTGGAAGCAATTGAAGCAAGGATGACTTATGCTTTAGGGCTCGTGCGGGCAGCACGAGCCCTGCTTATATTCAACTCATTCGATATCTTTTTGTATCGCAAACCGCGGATTCTGCATAATTTCTTGAACTATCGCTTCAGTCGGACTGTTAGAAGTATCAAGCAGATACTTCTGATTCGCTGCTCGCTCTCCCAATTCTCGAAGCAAGGTTAACGAACGGTCAAGCGTTTCGGGATCCCCGCGTCTGTTGAGCCGCTCCTCTAGAATAGCTTCATCAGCTCTCAGTACAACATACTTGATGTCTAGCTTCAAGTCGGCAAGCTGGTCGCAGAACCATTCCAATTCCGTTTCAACGACAAAGTCGATTACGACTTGAAGATGGTGCTGAACAAAGTTTCTCGTAGCTGCCAGGATGTTATCCCATGCAATGCTCAACCGTTCTTCCCATGGCGGTTCTTGTCCTTCTACATACATTTCCAGGAATACGTCGCCATGGATAAGCACAGCTTGCTTCAGCTGCCGAGACAGCTGTACTGATGCTGTTGACTTGCCGACTCCGCACGGCCCTGATAGGATATAAATCTGTGTTGTCTGATGATTCATTGTGTATTCACTCAATTCTTGAACATATTAGTACCTCTTGAGCATGGCAGTATTGTGGTATTGCAGCATCGCGGGATTCTACACATGCATATGCTCGTCCGCCTCATCCCATGGCACAGCATAGCCCGAGCCCTTGGCGCAGAAGATCGACGATGATGTATATTCCGGATCCGCTTGTTTGTTATAGCCTTTGCGTTCGATCACATCGTCTTCATTATGGCAGCGATCATAGCCGCCATAGGTAAGAGTCATAACTCCTCTCCCCTGTGTATAAGCAGCCAGCTCCGCGCTATAGTTCATAAACGTTGCTACGGGAACTCTCCCGGTCAATACGGCCTGACTCCCCGCCGTTTCCGGCGGATTGAAGCTGCCGCTCGCCTGCGTGAGATCGGACATGAGACGACCGAGATGATCGAGATGAAGCTTGATCTTAAAATCATAGAACGGCTCCAGCACAAGGTTGCGAGCTTTCTCCAGCCCCTGCCGCAGCGCGCGGAACGTTGCTTCCCGAAAGTCCCCGCCGTGCGTATGCTTGTTGTGCGCTCTCCCCTTAAGCAGTGTCACCTTCACATCCGTGAGCGGCGAGCCTGTTAATAGACCATGATGATCCCTTTCACCGATATGCTGAGCGACAAGATTCTGATAATTTACCGGTAGCACATCCGGATGGCAAGCATTGCAGAAGATGATGCCGCTGTTGCGCTCCACAGGCTCCAGCTTCAGATGTACCTCCGCATAATGCTTAAGCGGCTCGAAGTGACCGGAGCCGATCACCGCTGTCTCGATCGTTTCTTTGTATAGAATCTCCGGCTGCGCAAAAGACACACGATATCCAAATCGTTCGAATACAATCCTCTCCAGAACCTCTAGCTGGATAACCCCCATCACCTGAATCTGAATCTCCTGATTGCTTTCATCCCACGCGACACGGAGAGATGGATCCTCAGCGTCCAGAAGGCGGAAGCACTTCAGCATATCCTTTGGATGAATTGCCTGCTCATATTGAACCTTCGAGGTCAGTGTCGGTACCAGTTCATAGTTCGCTCTCAAACGCAAAGTCCCAATGCCTTCACCTGTCTCCGCTGCAGACACGCCTGTCACGACGAACAGATCGCCTGCCTCAACTCGGTCCACGTTGATCAGCTTGCTTCCGTTCACGACCCGAATGCTTGTCACCTTCTCAGCCATGGGCTCTGACTCATCACCATAGTCCAACTCTTCCCGAACACGCAGCGTACCTGCCAAGGCTTTGATATACGTTAATCGCGCTCCTTGTTCATCATGGCGGATCTTATAGACACGTCCGGCAAATGGCTTGTCTACCTCAGCTCCATATGAAGTTATCATTAGTTGGTCCAATTGTGTGAGGAAATGAGCGACCCCGATATTCTGCAGCGCTGATCCGCTGAAGCAAGGGAACAGACGTCTTTCTCGGATCATCTCCGTTACCTTCAGAAGCCACATTTCCGCATGGTACCCTACTTCCATATATCGCTCCAGCAGCAGTTCATCCCGTTCTGCTACGCTTTCGATGAACGATTCGTCCATGATTCCCAGTTCCAGGTCGGTGGACTCCGCGATCATGCAGGCATCCTCGGTCAATTCTGCCCGTATCTCAGCTAACACGCGGTCAACATCGGCCCCAATGCGATCTATCTTATTAATAAAAAAGATCGTCGGCACATGATGCTTCTGCAGCAGCTGCCACACCGTCTCGGTATGTCCTTCCACACCTTCAACCGCGCTGATGACCACAATCGCATAATCCATGACCTGCATCGCCCGCTCCATTTCAGGCGAGAAGTCGACGTGTCCCGGTGTATCGATCAAGTAGTACGTTGACCCGTTGAATTTCATCACCGCCTGATCCGCGAATACGGTAATGCCTCGTTCACGCTCGATATCATGGCTGTCCAGAAAGGCATCGCGATGATCGACGCGTCCTCGTTTCTGTATGCTGTTCGTATAGTAAAGAAGCTGCTCGGCAAGAGTTGTCTTGCCCGCATCTACGTGTGCAAACATTCCAATCGTTATGTTCATGCCATCCCTCGCTTACGCTTGATTCGACTTTATTCTAGCATAGAACACAACAGACCGTCCTTCATATCATAAGGACGGCCTGTCATCTTATATTGCATTAGAGCTTACCACTCTTTATTTTCCTTGAGGATACGACGATACGAATAATTAATACCGTTATAAATACAGCATTCAAGATGTTGATAGCACCATTAATATAGCTTCCATAGTTGAGAGGCAGCGAGATCATCACGGCTAGCACCATCAAGGTTATATTTTCCCGAATATAGCCGCATGTCTTCTGAATGAATAAACGGTAGAACAGCATTCCATATATGAGTATCAATGCGACTACAAAAACAGCATTAGTCAGTATACTTAACATTTCGCACTCTCTTTCAATAGGATGCTTTAAGTATACCCCTACCTGTATGCAAATTCAATTATCGTCTTCTAAACATTCATGTACCGCTTACTGTCGGTAGCCTACCAGCCGAGATATTTCAGCAGCGGCGGTCAATATAGTCTGAATCCATTCCTCACGGTGCGGATCTACCCGATCGCTCGGCCCAACCAAGCTGACGGAAGCATTCACTTGTCCGTCTGCGTCATAGATCGGGGCAGCAATCCCGGTTACCCCGACATTGCGCAGATTCGAGCTGATCTCATACCCCTGCTTCTCGATGCGGCTGATCCGTTTACGCAGCTCATCTTCACTCTTCATCGAATGCTCCGTGAAGGCCGCGATCGGCTCCGCGTATACGCGCTTCTTCACCTCTTCCGGGCTGTACGCCAGAATAACACGCGATGCGCTGGTAGCATAGAGAGGGAAGCGGCGATAGGCATCAATAATAAAACGAATGGGTAAAGGAGAATCAATCTTATCCATATAGATCGCGTCATGTCCTTCACGGACGCACAGGCAGACCGATTCCTTCGTCTCCTTCGCAATTCGCTCCAGATACGGACGAGCAATGCTAACCCAATCATTATTCTTCTTCACTCGATTGCCAAGCTCTAGACATGTATAACCAAGCGAATACTGACGGGTATGCACATTTTGCTTAATGAATCCTTCGCTTTCCAATGTGGCTAGCATCTTGTGGACGGCGCCTTTCGACCATTGCAGCTCCTTGCTTATGTCAGTTACTCCCCATTCTCTCTGGTCTCGCAGAAACAATTTCAGCAATCTGCAGCTCTTTTGCACGGATGTCAACAAATGATCCATGTACAGCCTCCTACTAGCATTCATGTTCTATATGTCAGCTAACAATGAGGGTCAATTCCATTTTCAAGAAAGAATAATGTCAGTTTATACAAATATTCAATGAGAAAATGTGATTAATTTCATTGCTAACACGATTGAATATACCATGTTGCTGTGGTAAAATCAAAAACAATATTCACTATTGTTAAACATCGTTCTCTAATAGTGAACAATTTAATAAGGGGAGATTATTTGATGAAGACACGTCGCTTTGCCTCTATCATTCTCGCTTTAACTCTTATGACCTCACTGTTTACCGCATGCGGAGGAACGAAAACCTCTACTAACAACTCAGACTCTCCTGCATCAAAACCTACTGCATCCAACGAAACCAAAACTGACAGTACACCTGCGATCAAAGGCGAGCTCGTCTTTGCAGGCAACGGCGCTACAGTCGAAGAACTGTTCAAAGATGAAATTTTCAAGAAATTCAACGAGAAGTATCCCGATGTCAAACTGACTTATGTCGCGGGTGTTGCGACGGACATCGTAGCTAAGGTCAAGGCTCAGCAAGGTTCCGCTCAGATTGATATCGCCTTTATCGAAGGAAGCGAGCAGGAAGCAGGACGTGTTGAAGGCTTGTGGGAAGCACTGAACCCTGCTGAGATTCCTAACATGTCCAAAATAAGCGATCAATTCAAGGTGACAGAGAACAGCGGCGTAACCATCAACTATACACCTATGGGCATTTCCTACAACCCTAAGCTGGTCAAGGAGAAGAATCTCCCGATTCCACAATCCTGGAACGACCTGGCTCTCCCTGAAATGAAAGGCAACATTACACTCACCGAAATGTCGAGCAACTTCGGTCGCTCTGCCACGATCATGATGTCGTACGCTAACGGTGGCTCCGAAGCCGATATGACTGCTGGTTTTGAGAAATTGAAAACGATTGCAACTTATATGCCTACCTTCGCGAAGACTGCGGCTCAGATTCAGCAGAACCTGCAAAACAACACGGCAGCTTATACAGCATGGACGATGGCGCGCAGCATCGTGCAGAAGGATGCCGGTGTCGAGCTGGAATTCGTCATTCCGAAGGAAGGCGCCAACGTGGTGCCAACCGTAGCATCTATCGTGAAAGGCTCGAAGAACCAAGAAGCAGCAAAGGCATTTATCGATTTCCTGCTCACAGAAGAAGTGCAATCCCTATTCGCAACGAAGCTGTACTACAACCCGGTTATTGATGTGACATTGCCGGACGACATTGGCAAGCTGCTTAACTTTGACAAGAACAAGATCGTAAACTTCAGCTACTCCACGATCAGTGACAATAAGAAGGCATGGCTGGAAACATTCAATAAAGAAATCGCGCCGCTCGTAGGCAAATAAGCTTATCGGATCATAAGGATCGGAGGAACACATATGACGAAGAGTTATGACGTTGAATTGCATCAAATCCGAAAGCGCTTCGGCAGCACGACAGTGGTGGACAATTTCAATTTACAAGTGGAGCGCGGTGAATGCGTTACCTTTCTAGGTCCGTCCGGCTGCGGCAAGACGACCACCTTGAATATGTTAGCGGGATTTTTGGAGCCTGATGAAGGTACGCTGATCATCAAGGGCAAACCGATGAACGGCGTGCCTGCCAATAAACGTGATCTCGGCATGGTGTTCCAGACTTATTCCTTATTCCCTCATATGACGGTAGCTGAAAATGTGGCTTATGGATTGAAGCTGCGCAAGGTGTCGAAGTCGGATATCGAGACGAGAGTGCGGAAGGTGTTGGATGTGGTCAAGCTTCCGCACTTGACCGACCGCTATCCGAAGCAGCTGTCCGGAGGGCAGCGGCAGCGCATCGCGATTGCTCGCGCGCTTGTCACGGAGCCCTCGCTCTTGCTGCTAGATGAGCCGCTCAGCAATCTGGACGCCAAGCTTCGCGAGGAGCTGCGCGAGGAGATCAAGCGGCTGCAGCAGGAGATCGGCGTTACCACGATATTTGTAACCCATGATCAAGAAGAGGCGATGTACATGTCCGACCGCATCGTCGTTCTCGATCATGGCAAGGTGGAACAGATCGGCACACCTGAAGACATCTACCAGAAGCCGGCAACAGCGTTTGTGCATGAATTTGTAGGCAAGTCGAATGGGTTCCAAGCTGTCATTACTGGTGGGGATGAACATCACTGGCGGCTTAAGACAACGGAAGGAATGACCTTCACCGCCAAGCGCAATGACCGACTCTTTAACTCAGGAGACGAGGTCAATGTATATGTTCGGCCTGAGTACATTAGCTTGGAGAAAGTCGGAAACGTGCAAGAAACTTCTGAAATAACAGATGTCAATTCTATCAACGGCACTGTAAAATTGCTATCCTTCCTTGGCTCATTCATCGAGGTCATTGTAGATGCTGGCGGCCATATCATCACCGTGCGCACCCATTATTCGCCTAACGTCAGCTTCTCTGAAGGCGAGCCGGTCAAGTTAAGCTGGAATGCGCATCAAGTCAATGTTTTCCCGCGGAAGGAGGCATAATCTCATGCCCCAATTGAAGCGATCCAAGGGCTTGATCGCAATGCTTCTGCTCGTTCCGGGACTTATCATCATCCTAGGTGTATTCGTACTTCCGATGATCTACATGCTGATGATCAGCTTGCGCGAAGATATGGGCAGTGGCGCATGGACTTTGGCATCATATGCCCATCTATTCCAAGATTCCTACTACCTGCAGATTCTATGGCGCACCGTGAAGCTCAGTCTGTATACCGTTGTGGTATGCCTGCTATTAGGTTATCCGGTCGCTATGTACATGGCGCAGGCTGCACCGAAGATGCGCGGTCTTATCACGTTCCTGATCATCTCCCCTCATCTCATCAGCGTAGTCATCCGAAACTTCGGATGGGTTGTTATTCTAGGAGATGACGGCTTCATTAACAACACCTTGATGTCGCTAGGGATCATCTCAGAACCGCTGCGTTTGCTTTACAACGAGCTTGGAGTTGTTATCGGCTTAACCGATTCATTGATCGTATACATGGTGCTCGCGATCTCAACCAGCCTTTATGCCATTGACTCTTCTCTCTACAAGGCTGCTGGGATTTTGGGTGCATCGCGAACTAAACAATTTTTCAGCATTACATTGCCGCTCAGCATGCCTGGGGTATTCGCCGGAACAACGCTTGTGTTCAGTCTGGCCATGAGCTCATTCGTAACTCCCGCTCTCATGGGGGGAACATCGGTCAAAGTGCTTCCTGTGCTGGCGTATGAGCAAATGATGGCCTCGTTGGATTGGTCTCTCGGCGCTGCCATCGCATTTCTATTATTAGGCTCGACGATACTCTTAGTCACGATATTCACGAAGCTGGTCGAAACGAAGCGGTATAAGGAGGTATTTTCATCATGATTCATGAGAAGAAACGTTGGCCTACCGTGACCGGAATCATCACCTTTTTCGTCGTGCTGATGGTCATATCGCCCCTCCTTATCATTATACCGACATCTTTCACATCAACAGGCGCGCTGCGTTTTCCACCGGAAGGGTTCTCGCTGCAATGGTATGTGAAGATATTCGATCGCCCGGAATTCGTCGATTCGTTCTGGTTCAGCTTGAAGCTGGCTTTCGTCACAGCCATGATCGCTACGATTATCGGTACGCTTGCTGCGCTTGCGCTTCATAAGTATAAACCGCGTGGAGCTGGAGTCATCAACTCGCTGTTGATGTCCCCGCTGACCGTACCATCCCTGATCATCGGTATCGCTGCTCTTCTGTTCTTTACTCGCATTGGATTAGCGGGCACCTTTATCGGCTTGCTGCTATCTCATATTCTCATATCCGTTCCCTATGTGGTGCGGTTGGTGTATACAGGGTTAAGCACCTTTGATTACACGCTTGAGCGAGCAGCCTCCATATTGGGTGCCAATCCGCTCCGAACGTTTTGGGATATCACATTCCCAATCATTCGACCAGCAGTGTTCTCTGGCATGGTATTTGCATTCTTAACTTCATTTGACAATGTGACGGTGTCGCTGTTTATGGTGTCTCCATCGACGACAACATTGCCGATGGCCATCTTCAGCTATATGCAAGAATCGCTGACTCCGCTTGTCGCTTCGATCTCATCGATCGTGATCTTGCTGAGTTTAGTGTTCATATTCATCTTAGAGCGAGTATACGGCTTGGATCGCTTGTTCGGCTCCAATTCACACGCTCATTAAGGCAGGTAGATCGGCTATGGAAATCGTAACGAGGCTGGAGCAGCTGTTGCCCGACATGCTCCGGCTCTTAGAGCAAAGCGTGAATATGGATTCGCCATCACAGGATAAACGCTTAACCGATAAGATGATCGATTGGTACGAAGCGACCTGCCGAGCGTGGTTGGATGCCGAAGTGATCCGCATCCCGAATGAGCAATATGCGGATCGCTTGGAGGTCTATGTAGGCAGCAGCAGTTCACGCCGTATCCTGCTGGTCGCGCATGCCGATACTGTATGGCCCGCCGGCGAGGCGGAGCGCAGACCGTTTCGGATCGATGGCGATTATGCTTATGGGCCAGGCGTTGTCGATATGAAGGCGGGCATTATTCAAGCGATATTTGCGCTGAAGGTGCTCCAGGAGATGAATCGTCTGCCTGCGGATACAGTCTTCGTGCTGCTCATCAACAGCGATGAAGAGATCGGCAGCCAGACTTCCCGCTCCTGGATCGAACAGCATGCCAGAGCGAGCTCAGCCGCGCTCATCCTGGAGCCGCCGCTCGAGCCCGACGGCGCATTGAAGACGGCCCGCAAAGGCAACGGCCGCTATCACCTGGTGATAGAAGGACGCTCGGCTCATGCAGGGGTTGACCCGGCTTCAGGTGTATCCGCGATCGAAGAGATGGCGCGGCAAATTCTGTACCTTCACCAATTGTCCGATCCTAAGCGCGGAGTTCATGTGAATGTCGGGGTGATGAACGGTGGGATCGGATCCAACGTGATCGCAGCTAATGCAGAAGCATTGATTGACATACGTGTGCAGACGATGGAAGATTTCGAGATGATGGCGCAGAAGATGAAGGAACTAGTGCCGTTTCACTCCGAGACCCGCCTACGTGTGAATGGGCATATGAATCGTCCGCCTATGGAACGGACCGAAGCGATTGAGCGGTTATTCCACATCGCTAAGACAACCGCGCTGGAGAAGCTCGGCCTTACGCTTCACGAAACGAGCACCGGCGGAGTCAGTGACGGCAATTTCATCGCGGCGTGCGGCACTCCCACTTTAGACGGACTCGGTGCTCGCGGAGACGGCGCCCATGCTCTGCATGAATACGTGAGAATCGATGAGATGCCGAAGCGAGCAGCGCTCTTAGCCGGTATCATGGAGAGATTATAACGTCCTTTTGAAATGAAAAATAGCTAACCCAAGCAGTCTTACTTCATCAGGGTTAGCTGTTTTTCATTTTATTACAAAACATTATTCTAAACTTCTATCGCTCCAATGATTGTTTTAATCCGTTCCTGTTCCTCGCTCTTATCAAAGTATTCAAAAAATCCAAGCCGATTTCCCCAAGGGTCTGTGAAAGTTCCCCATTTCACTGAAACTTCTGGTCTTGAGTGTATTTCAAAACTATCAATCTTTAGCTGTTCTACAAGTCTATCTCTTTCAGCTTTAATATTAGTAACTCCTAAACGTAATGGTCCACTACCCTCTGTAACAGTTCCTTCTGCGACCTGCAACCAACAACCAGGAATGAGTTCCCACTCGGCAAATCCATCGTGTGGAATAATGTCAGGCTTCTTATCAAGCAGTGTTTCATACCACTCTAGCCCTTCCTTAATGTTAGAAACCCGAACCTGTATAGTCATTTCAAAAATCATTGGTATCCCACCTAAATATGTATGATTTTACATCCAATATAATCATACCATAATTTGGTTTATGATCCTGTAAGAGTAACGAAACCAATAGAGGTAGTTATCAAGGTATTTTGTAGCTACACCTAATCAGGCGAACTACGACTGTTATGCGATTTCTGTTGAATATACATGTACAATGAATCGACTCTGTAACACGGTTATACCCAGTTATCTCACCTAACTTGCGAGTCTCGCCCGCTGTAACGGGATAATAACCTGTTATCTCGCTCTGACCTCTCCATCTCTGCAGTGTCTCGACTCTGTAACACGTTTATTCCCAGTTATCTCACCTAAACTTGCGAGTCTCGCCCGCTGTAACGGGGTAAATACCTGTTATCTCGCTCTGACCTCTCCATCTTTGCAATGCCTTGTCTTTGCAACACGGTTATTCCCCGTTTTCTTACCTAAACTTGCGATTCTCGCCCGCTGTAACGGGCATAACCTATAAATGCTAACTTAAAGATGTACACAGTAAATGAATAGCGTCTATTCGATCAAATAGACACATGATTCTCATTGATAATTCAAGCGTTTTGGTACAAGCATATGCAATCAAAACTGTACATTTGGATTCAATCATTTACATCCACGTTTTTAATCAGCTATGAAAAATATTAACGTGTTGAATGTAAAAAATTCCTATCTTCACTCGCTGCTTTTGTCGTTCATTGATGGTTTCGTGTTGAATAGTACATGTTAACTTCTATTTCTTGATCGTAATTGCCAAAGCCTTTGCCAAATAACGATACTCCCCCGCAATGTTCTGCTGTTATCAGCGATGCGATGCGCAACGTCAACTCTTTGTTGAACTCGATGCCCAGCATTCGTGTCGTCACATCGGAAACCTGCACACCATCTATATAGGTGCCCACTTCTGTAACGATCAGCGTCTTGAGCTGACCATGCTGAGTACCTTGATTCCACCAATCAGGCGTATATATTCCCGGCTTGCTGCCAAAGTCACCTGGAGATGTCCACATGGCAGCTTCGATTCCATTGATGAAGAAACTAATATCCGAAGGCCAGCGTTCATTGAAGCCTGGTGCCTCTGAGCAGATCTCGAGTGATATTTCCAGCCGCTTGAGCTCTTGGTTTCGCAATAAGAAGTTAGGAATACCATATTCAACCCATCCGCTGCCGAACCATAGATGCTTCGCCTGCACATGTTCGGGATCTGAAAAATAACGCGGATCATCGACCATGCCGATCATCTTCGACTCAGATGCAAGACCGCATGTCGGATTCACCTCAAAAGCGCTATATTGTCCGACTGGTATCGAGAAGGTATAGCTCTTCTTAGGCTGCGGCTTACTTGATCTAAATTGCAGGTTAATTGCATCTAGTTGAAGCGAGCACAGCTTCTGCCTGCCTCTCTTGCCTCCAGTGCTCTCGCAGGCTACAATCCCTGCACTCTCCAGCTTCTGGATATGCTTCGTAGTGATTGCGGAGGAAACGTCCAGCACCTCGGCCAGTTCGCTGATATTCATCGGTCTATCATTCAACAGTTCAATGATTCGAATTCGGGTTCCCGATGATAAACACTCTAGAAATGAAAGATTATCGCTGTTTACTTCGATGGTTTGCATGGTACTGCTCCCTTTCCTCTTCACAATTAAGACTATTATATAACTTTTAAGTTAACGAAAACAAGAAGTTCTCAATTTTACAGCAAACCCTTATATTATGCGGACGATTTATATTGACAGATACTATAAACAAAACTAGTATGACAGTGTATAGTTCTTTTTTAGTTCTTTTTCACTAATACATTAACTTTTAAGTCATGTAAATGGAGGGTTCTTATGCTTATGACCAACATCCCACGACCAGAACATCCGCGACCTCAATTTATTCGTGATCAGTGGATGAATTTGAACGGTGAATGGCAGTTTGAGATCGATCAAGGACGCAGCGGAAAGGCACGCGGTTATCAGTATGATAAAGTGAAGTTAAACCAGTCGATCACCGTGCCGTTCTGTCCCGAAAGCGAATTATCCGGCATCGGCCATACCGACTTCATGCATGCTGTCTGGTATAAACGAAGCTTCACCATGCCTGAAGAATGGTCTGGCAATAGAACTTTACTTCATTTCGGAGCTGTTGATTACAAGGCAGAAGTCTGGGTGAACGAGCAGTTTGTAGGGTCGCACCGTGGAGGCTACTCTTCATTCTCGTTCGATATCACGAACGCCTTGAAGCAGGGTGACAATACGATTGCGGTTTATGCTGAAGATGACACTAGATCAGGTTTGCAGCCGCGCGGCAAACAGTCCGCCGCTTATCAATCGCATGGCTGTGAGTATACTCGAACAACCGGCATATGGCAGACAGTATGGCTTGAATCCGTGCCTCAAACTTATATCTCGTCCTTCCGCATGACGCCGGATCCCGAAAATGCTTGCATTCATGTGGAAGCGAAGCTTAAAGGCGCAGTGAACGGTCTTCAGCTTACATGTGAAGCTTCCTTCGAGGACAAGCCAGCTGGCTCGGCATCTGTAAAGCTTAGCAGTTCATTGGCTAAGCTTACGCTTCCTTTATCTGACGTTCATCTGTGGCAACCAGGCTCGCCTAAGCTTTACGATATGAAATTAAAAATAGTTAGCGACGATTCAACAATCGATTCAGCTAACTCCTATTTTGGCTTGCGCTCTATCCATCTCGACGGTATGGCGTTCCGAATCAACGGAAAATCGGTATTTCAACGCCTTGTACTTGATCAAGGCTTTTATCCAGACGGTATCTATACCGCTCCATCGGATGATGATTTGAAGCGCGATATTGAAATATCGTTAGGTCTTGGCTTCAACGGAGCAAGACTTCACGAGAAGATGTTCGAGCCGCGCTTCTTATATTGGGCGGATAAGCTAGGATACCTGGTATGGGGCGAGCACGCCAACTGGGGATTGAATATCTCTACTTCAGAAGGGCTTATGCAGTTTTTACCGGAGTGGATCGAAGGCGTTGAACGCGACTTCAACCATCCGAGCTTGGTCGGCTGGTGCCCATTTAATGAGACATGGGATGATGGCAACGGCGCACGCCAGAACAACGAAGTGCTGCGAATCGTATATGAAACAACCAAAGCGATCGACCCGACTCGCCCTGTCATAGATACAAGCGGCAATTTTCATGTTGTGACCGATATCTACGATGTCCATGACTACGATCAGAATACGGAATCTTTCCGCGCTCGATATGCGCCTATGGCTGAAGGCGGCGAAGTGTTCAATACATTCCCAGAACGTCAGAAGTACGAGGGCCAGCCTTATTTCGTCAGTGAGTACGGCGGTATCTGGTGGAACCCGAACCAGCAAAACGATAAAGACTGGGGGTACGGAGAGCGGCCGAAGAGCGAAGAGGAATTCCTCGCGCGCTACGAAGGTCTTACCTCAACGCTGCTCAATAACCCATATATGTTCGGCTTCTGCTACACGCAGCTGTATGATGTGGAACAGGAAGTCAACGGCCTGTACACCTATGATAGAAGATCCAAATTCGATCCACAGGTCATTCACGCTATAAATTCGAAAAAAGCGGCAATTGAGGATTAAGTGAACTGATAGTACAAATAAATTAAGCGGCCTTCGTCCTGAATTTCAAAGGACTAAGGCCGTTTAGCTTTTGTTAGAATCGATCATTTCTCAACATCATCGATTGAAAATGCGGTGCTTCTTCACCCATACTCCGAGTGTGAAAGTCCAACACCGTAAAATGCTCTCTCACGATGCGCAGTATATCTTCATCCGGATACATCGCGAAGTAACGCTTCGGTTCATATGAATCATTTTCCCAGATCCCATCTGTTGAGTCCCCGCCATACAATCCTAAGTAGAACTGACCTTCTGGTTTAAGCACACGCTTAATCTCCAGCAGCACCTGAACAAGACGCGCCTTAGGAACATGAAGCAAGCAGTTCAACGCATAGATGCCATCGAATGTATGATCAGGAAACTTGAGTTGATAGAAATCCATCACTCTCGCAGGCACACCCTTCTGTTGACAGAGAGCAACCATTTCATCCGATAGATCAATAGCCAATACATCCAATCCCTGCTGTTGAAAAAATAAACTGTCTCTGCCCGGCCCTGCTCCAATCTCCAGCAGCTTGTTGATCCCTTCACGCTTCCATGTCGACAAGACGACATCACGTTCTTCCTGTTTCCATGCCACAAGCTTCGTTGCTTCTCTTGCTTGAGCAAAAGTGTTATAGGCTTGCTTTAATGTAGATTTGACTATGCTGTCAGTACCCTCATGAACCAGCATTTCTACAAATTTCACATCTGCCGGTGCAAATGTATACTCCAGAAGCTCGTTAAGCCGCACCCATCGGTATTCATCATGATCGATCAACTTGATTGAGCCCCTCACGAATCGGGCTTTATAAGCAATAAGCTGAATGAGCACGTCTCCATATTGATGACTATTCGCTCCATACCGCTCATACGGTTCAATCTCAATCTGCATCTCCTCGGCCAACTCTCGCTTCAAACACATTTCAGCGGATTCCCCCTGCTCCAGCTTTCCACCCGGAAACTCCCACATGCCGGCTTGCGACTTACCCGCGCGACGTCGTGCGATGAGGATCTGCCCTTCTTCGTTCTCAATGATTGCTGCCGCTACTTGGATCAAGTTCATTCACTCCTATTGTTCAGCCAACAAGCTTTATGATGATGAGCTCAAAGCTGTAAATTGTTATTGGAATACACCTATCTTACTGTAAATTGCAGCTCCATTACCATCATTTGCTCTCAATACAATGACTAATAGGACTTTAAGTAGTTCTGTAGTTTGTATTTTCTGGTAAAATGCAATGTGGTTGTACATTTTCCATTTATAAAAAGGGGGGACAGAATGTCAAAATTCAAAAAGCCAATCTCTATTATTGCAGGTATATTGATCATTAGTATAATAGGAATTTTACTTTATCATTCAAATCATGCACAGACGACTTTTTCATTTAACGATTTACTTCGGGAGCATATTAAGGAAAAAGAAATTGAGTCTATTTTTATACAAAAGTTCATGTCAGCAGACAGCAAAGACTATAGTGATATTCGCTTTACCGATAAAAAAGACATAGAGTTCGTCATAAAATCACTTCCTGAAATCCAAGTAAGGAGTGATGCTTCTTTACATGGTTTTCCTGAATATCCAAACTATCAACTTAATTTTATAGGGAAAAACGGAAAGCTATTTTTGGCTTTTATTGTTTCAAGTGAGGAAATCTTATTGCATGATAACGAAACAAAAGATAATTATTCATACAAGATCACAAATGAATTCAGTCTTGATAAGTTAGAATTTTATTGCTCTATGAACCTCATTGGTATAGCCCTCTCCAATAACAAATTGAACACTTTCGAATCGTGCCTAAACATCAATTGGAACTTTTTGCTCATACCTTGCGTCTAACCAATATATACCTACTAACACAAATCTTTCGAAAGGGATGCATTATCTATGAGATTGCCATTATCATTCTACAAAACGCAAACTTCAACTATCCGACATTCCACTATATCAACTCGCTTTAAACCGCTGATCATCGCCATGATCCTCTTGCTTGTCGGGACAGCGATCCCTGTATCCGCTTCTGCGTCGGAAAAAGGAATCCCTGAGGCCATGCAATTCACGCAAGTCGAATCAGGCTACTATTACTCGATCGCGCTCCGCAAGGACGGCTCGGTATGGACATGGGGACGCAATCTATTAGGCGAGATCGGGATACAAGAAACGGTTACCTTCTCGGAAACTGACGGGCCTGTTCGTCTGAGCTCGCTGTCGGGTATCAAGCATATTACAAGCGGAAATGGACATAATCTCGCAGTTAAGTCCGATGGCACAGTATGGACATGGGGCAGCGCAGAGCGTACAGATGACAATAAGATCCATTCTATATTGCCTCAGCAGGTAGCTGGAATAACGAATGCAGCCACTGTAGCAGCAGGCTGGGACTTCGGTGTAGCGCTTCGTCAAGACGGGAGCGTATGGTCGTGGCAGCGCGAGTGGAACAAGAATGATACGAACAGCGTTCGAAAACCTGCTGCTGTTAGCGGCATTGCAAATGTGGTGCAAATTCATGTATTCAACAACAAAGTCTATGCCGTGAAACGAGACGGCACCGTATGGAGCTGGAATGAACCATCACCCGCGAATAACTCCAATATCAAGACTCCTACTAAGCCTGTACAGGTAAAAGGATTATCTAATATTCAATCCGTCACTTCTAATGAAGATGCCTTGTATGCGCTGGATAAGAAGGGCAAGGTCTGGACTTTGGATGCCAAGGGTAAGCCAATTGCCGTCCAACCTAAATTGACGGTTAAAGAAGTACGAGCAGCTGAACGGTACACGCTGTTTCTAACGACAGCAGGCGATGTATATAGCTATGGAAGGACGGTGACAGGCAAGCAAGGCAAGGTTAACGGCTTACCTAAGATCCAATCGATTAGCGCAGGAGCCTATCACAATCAAGCGATCTCGGAACGCGGCGAAGTATGGGGCTGGGGCGGCAACCATTTTAATTCAATTGGCACAGCGACAGATTCACCCGATCACATGGTCTATCTCCCGATAAAGGCCAATATGGCAGTGGATATCATAATTGATGGACAACTGATCAACTCGGCATTTGCTCCGTCAGTAACTGCAAGTACAGTCCAAATTCCGGTAACTACGATTACCCGGGCAATAGGAGCAAAGTTTGCGATCAATCAAGATCCATCAGGCACACTTACCTATTCGATTGATTATGATGGGCAATCCGTTACGTTTCGAGGCGGGGAAAGCAATATATTGGTGAATGACCAATCCATCAAGCTCCCCGAACCTGTATCTTCTCTAACAGGTGCTTTGGCTGCCCCTTATCAACTCTTCGAGAAGGGGCTCGGCCTTTCCGTCACATGGGATTCACAGCTGCAGCAGGTGCGAATAGATACCAAGGTGCATTAAATAGAATAGCGGATGGCCTCTTCTGGCCATCCGCTATTCTATTTCTCTCGTCGTTAGAATCCGTCTACTTGCCCATGTACGGTTTAAATAAGTTCAATTTCTTTATGTACTCGAGCAGATTCATATATGGCATGAATAATATCGACTGCTTTGCGGCCTTCTTCACCATTCACGAACGGCTCGCGATCCTCTAAGATCGCTAATGCCATATCTTCAACATATTTATAATGACCTAATGCAGGAACACGAGATTCTGCTCGCAGTTCGTTGTTTAATGCATCGATATCCATTTCTTCGCCAATAATCTTCCATTCTACTATTCCGCTGTCATTAAAGATGATCGTGCCCTTCTCACCATGCAGCTCGAATCGTGTGCTCTGCTCGGGATAAACCGTAGTTGCGGCTTCTATGACTCCGAACGCGCCATTCTTATATTGGACAAGCGCGACTGCCGTGTCCTCGACTTCAATATGGCGGACAAGTGCGGAAGCTCGGGCGAATACCTTGCTCACGCCGCCTGCCAGCCAGTTGATCATATCGACACCGTGCACACCTTGATTCATCAAAGCTCCGCCGCCGTCCACA
Organism: Paenibacillus marinisediminis; assembly: GCF_054343325.1. Lineage (NCBI taxonomy): Bacteria > Bacillati > Bacillota > Bacilli > Caryophanales > Paenibacillaceae > Paenibacillus > Paenibacillus marinisediminis. The sequence goes on along the minus strand of NZ_JBTGUH010000003.1, from coordinate 168,551 downwards.
GCCCATGTGCCACGCCAGCCTGCGCTGTCGTAATACTCCTGACTGCGATAATATTTTAAGTACGCATCGCACAGCACTAGCTTGCCGAGAACTCCGCTGTCGATTGCCTGCTTCACTCTGACCGCCGTATTCATCATGCGCCGCTGGAACACGGTGCCTAGCTTCACTCCTGCTGTACGGCAAGCAGCGATCATCGCTGACATTCTCTCCGCGTTAATGTCGAGCGGCTTCTCGCATAATACGTGCACACCGGCTTCCGCTGCCGCAATTGTCGCATCTGCATGCAAACCGCTTGGCAAGCAGATCGATACTGCATCCACTTCGCCTGATCGCAGCATTTCCTTATAGTCGCTGTATTGATGCGAGATGATGTGCTTATTTGCAAATTGTGCCGCGCGATCTGCATCGATGTCTGACACCGCTGTTAGCTCCGTATATGGGCATTCGGCTATAGCCTCCGCATGTGACGTTGAGATGACCCCGCAGCCTATAATGCCGAATCTAATTACACGTTCATTTTTCATATGGACTCATCCTCTTCCCTCTGAACTATATTGCTGCAGCTTGCTTTCGCTGATAACACAGCCAATGCCGGGACGATTCGGCAGCGAAACTACAGCTTCATTCACGATTGGGCAGTCTTCGACCGGGTCATCCTGCAGGAAGATCGGTCCATTCAAGTCAACTGGAATATGAATGCCTAGATAATTAAATAAATGCGCGCTCGCGGTTAATCCGATAGATGATTCCGTTAAGCCGCCTCCCAGCAGCCCAAGTCCTGCTTCGCGTGCAAGCTCACCGCACAGCTTCGCAGGCATAAGTCCGCCCATCTTCGTAAGCTTAATCACGATCGTGTCGCAAGCTTCAAGGCGTATCGCCTGCATCATATCACTTGCAGACCAAATGCTCTCGTCGAGCGCGATCGGCACATCGGAGCGGCGGCGAAGCTCAGCATGCCCGAGCAGATTGTTGGCTTTCAGCGGCTGCTCAAACACATCTACGCCAATTCTCGCCATCTCCTTCACGATCCGAAGTGCCTGCGGAAGATCGTAAGCCTGATTCGCGTCGACACGAAAATATAGCTCTGGTGCCTCCGCCTTCACCGCCTCTAGCACGGCAACATCCTGGCTGGGGTTCAACCCGATCTTGACGTCGAGGGCGGTGTATCCCTTCTCTTTCGCATGCCGCGCCATACTCCCCGCTTCCTCCGGTTCACGCGTCGTGATCAAGTAGGAAAGCTCGATGCTCGACTTTCCCTCCGCATACCATAGTTCCGGCAACGACTTATTGTCCAGCTTGCCGATCAGGTCATGCAGCGCCATATCCACTGCGGCCTTCGCGATCGGCTGGCCTCCGCTTACACCTGCTGCAATCATACTGTTCATCGCTCTGTGCATCCCTTGTAGATCATGCACCGGCTTGCCTACTAGAGCAGGACCTAAGTAATGCCGTATCGTCGATACGACGGTCTCCAACGTTTCATAGCTCCATCTGTGGCTGGGACGAGCCTCTCCCCAACCGCTTAATCCATTTTCCGCCGTGACTTTAACATAGATGTGAGGGGCTCCTTGAGATACATCGCCTACCGTTCCGCCCGATATGGCGAAGCTTCGTTTCATCGGCAGCATAAGCGGGAATGCTTCTACTTTCTGAACGTGCATCATAAGTTCTCCTTCCATATCAGTCACAGAGAAGAGGTAACTACTCCGTGTGCTCTCATTATAATAGATATGGATGGTAGTGTCATAAATATTAACATTTTAACCAATAAAGAGGACCTGCGGCCAATTTCCTCATTCCTGCTCACCCAGGCGGGGGCCCCCAAGCAGCTGAGACGTCGACTTTCTACGTCTCAGCCCGCCGGAGGGGCTTTTTTGACCACGAGACGTCGTTTTTTTACGTCTCAGGCACATTTTCCGCCCACGCGGGGGCCCTCAGGCAGCTGAGACGTCGACTTTCTACGTCTCAACCCGCCGGAGGGGCTTTTTTGACCACGAGACGTCGTTTTTTTACGTCTCAGACCCATTTCCCGCCTACGCGGGGGCCCCCGGGCAGCTGAGACGTCGACTTTCTACGTCTCAACCCGCCGGCGAAGCCCCCCAATCTCTCCCAAAATTTGCAACAACACAAATAAAAAGCAGTGACTAGGCACGATTTTATCTGAAAGCACATTTCAGATTAACCGTGCCCATCACTGCCTTTTTTACGTTCATCAACAGTCTGCTTCTACATCAAATATGCCCATACACATACTGGCTTAGATACTTCAACGGAATGCCCAGTGTAAGCAAGCTTGCCGGATGCTGGATCCACCTTAAAGACTGTCATATTGTTCGTATCACGGTTGGCCGCAATAAGATAACGACCACCTGGCAGGATGGAGAAATGACGCGGGTGCTCCCCTTGCGTAGATACGTGCTCGACTAGCGAAAGTTTGCCAGTATTCGAATCTACTGCATACACCACAATGCTGTCATGCCCGCGATTAGATCCGTATAAGTAATTGCCGTCTGCCGAGATTGTAACTTCGGCGCATGAATTGTTGACATTTTCACCTTCTGGCAGGGTCGAGACGGTCTCAATCGCATTCAAAGTTCCGTTATCCGCATCGTACTCGAACGCGGTGAACGTAGAGTCCAGCTCATTGATCACATACGCAAACTTTCCGTTTGGATGAAATACCATGTGTCGTGGACCCGATCCTGGCTGAAGCACCGTATCCCCATGGTGCACAAGCTTACCAGCTGCTTGATCCACTTTATAAGCACGGATAAGATCCAATCCCAGATCACAGACGAATAAATACCGCTCGTCAGGGCTGTAGAAGGAAGAGTGTGGATGCGGCTTGATATCCCCTGCACGATTCACACTACTGCCGTCATGCTGCTGAATATCCAACAGCTCGCCCACATTCCCCTCTTCTGTTAGAGAAACCAAGCTTACGGATCCTTTATGATAGCTCGTCAACGTTAAGTATCGATTATCGCTGCTGCGCTGAATATGGCAAGCAGGACCGTTCAACGCGTAAGCCCGGTTCATTTCGGTCAATGTTCCATCTGTCGGTTGAATCGCGTATGAAATAGCATCGCTTGTCTTCGAGCCATCTTCAGCTGCAGTTTCACCGATTGCATATAGAATACGACGGGATTCGTCCACATTCAGAAATGTCGGATTCTTCAATCCCGCTACGGAATGAAGCTGTTTAAGCTCTCCACGTTCTTCGTTGAACTCGTATACATATACCCCATCTGAGGACGCATCCGCGTAAGATCCCACAAATACCAGCATGCGCTGTTCTTGACTAGCCATTGAATAACCTCCACTTTGTCCTTTTTATAGCATCAATTGTATCATCATCTAGGGTAACTAGACAAAGTTCTTTCGCAGTCCCCCTAGGAACGCAATATCCCCTAGCCGCAGCACTCACCGACTGCAGTTAGGGGATATTTTGGTTCTAAACGTTGTCCGTTCTTGCACGCCATTCAATCAGATTAATAGGATTACCGTCGGGATCGTAGACATCAAAATCTTGGTGAACATGCATCTCGGAAGACCAATTATTCAAGTCTCCAACTTGAATTCCACGCTGTTTAAACAGATCATATAATTCCGTGACATTGCTGCAGTTTAGATTAAAAGCCGGATATTTCAGTGGTTGATGCTCATCCGTCTCTATCAATGTAAGCAAAGGCGAGTGTTCACTAATGAAGTAATTAGCACCCCTGCCTTCGTCCCATTGCTCCACATCTCGCAGTTGAAGTCCAAGCACGTCAGAGTAGAATGGTATCGACACATCCAGATTGCTTACTCTAATAAATACCGCACCCAAGAATTGAATCCCCATGTTTTCTCCTCCTTAACCTACTACATAATGAATCTCGTCGTATCGCTAGAGCTTACTTGTCATACGTCCAATCACAAGCGAGCATGCCATACACAATATGATCGACATAGCGATCACCTAGCCATTCCGCTTGCCGTATCGTTCCTTCGTTCGTAAAGCCTAGTCTTTCAGGTATTGCTCGACTCTTCGCATTATGTACACCAGCTCTAATCTCCACTCGATTCAATTCCATTTCCGTAAATGCATACTGAATCAGCTCTCGACACGATGCCGTCATAATGCCTAACCCTTGGAATTCAGCTCCTAACCAGTATCCGATCGACGTCTTCTTGTTCTGCCAATCCACACTATGGAATCCAGTACAGCCAGCCAAACGATCTTGATAGAAGATTCCGCAATTGAATCCGTTATGACTAGCATATTGCTTTAACGTGAATTCGATATAGTCCTCTAGCTGCTTCGGACTGCTCGTACGATGAATCCACATCAACCATTCTCCCAAGTATTCGCGGTTACGATCTGCTAGTGCATACAGCTCATCAGTATGTCTAAGCTCAAGCATTCGAAGCTTAATATCACGGTTAACATTGTAGTAGAACATTGCCTGCCTCCTATCTCCATAGACCTGTATGCGCTAGTTTCGCCATCAAGACTGTTATTTCCTGCTCTTCATTCCATATAAGTACCTATCTATGAATATCAAATGATCGTATGTGGCCTATACCCTGCTAAGATCACAAAAAAACGCAATGGACTGCGCCATCGCGTTTGATCTATTGCTTGCTCGGTTATGATTTAACGGTGACTTTTACACCGACTGACTCCAGCCACTTCAATACACGTTCGCGATGCTTCGATTGAACGTAAGCATAATACCGTTCCGACTCCTCCGAGTTTGTCAACAGCATATCCTTATACTTGCGAAATACGTTTCTTCTCCCTCTTAGCACATTCGCAAGCTTCTCTCGAAACTCGGTATTCGCTACGGTCTTCGTAAACTCATAAATATCGCTTGACCCCTCACTCAGTGAGACATGTGGAATCAGGAAATAGGTATCATTCAACCCCTTCTCAATTCTCTCCCTGAATTCGCGGTCTCCCTTCTTCTTTCCATCCTCATTCACCATCACGATATCGCCAGTGCTGGCATCTAAGTAATATTGAAAACCTTCCGATTTGACACTATGTGTATAGACGATCTCGTCGAACTGAAACTTCGTCAACGTCAATTCTTGATTCATGACCTCATCCTCCTATAACCTTGGAAACATCTAATATAGCATTTCCAGTGGAACAATGCGATATGAAACATCAAGACACCTCGAAGGATCGACTATAACGACGATGAATCACTTTATCATATCGGATGCGGACACACGATCCGTTATTCCTCCTTACGCTTATTTCAACAGATCATAAGTGACGCACATCGGCTTATCGGTTCGTGGATCACGGCCAATCTCAGCATCGATCTGAAACACTTCCTTCAGTACATCCGCCTGGATCACCTCTTCACAGGTTCCCGCTTTGACTATGTGACCGCCCTTCATTGCAATGATATTATCCGAGAATCGAGCGGCTTGATTCAGATCGTGCAACACCATGATGATCGTTCGCTGCTGCTCTTGATTCAAGCTCTGCAATAATTCCAGCACTTCTAATTGATGCGCCATATCCAAATAAGTAGTAGGCTCGTCCAGAAAGATAATCTCGGTTTCTTGCGCTAATGCCATCGCGATCCATACCCGCTGACGTTGTCCGCCTGATAAGGAATCAACAAGCCGTGTGCGGAATTCATCCGTGCCCGTTACCTTCAGCGCCCAATCGATGACCTCATAATCCTTCTGCGTTAAGCGGCCAAATCCCTTCTGATACGGAAACCGCCCGTAGGAAACCAACTCCGCAACGGTCAGACCGCCGCCGCTGTCAGGCGATTGAGGCAGAATGGCCATTTTCTGCGCCAGCTCCTTTGTATTCTCACTTGAAATGGATTTGCCATCGAGCATAACTTGGCCGGATTGATGAGGTATAATGCGCGTAATGGCTTTCAGCAAAGTCGATTTCCCGCAGCCATTCGGTCCGATAATGGTTGTGATCTGTTGATTAGGAAACGCGACACTTAGATTATTAACGATAAATTGCTGATTATATCCAATGCTCAGATTCTCCGTAAGCAATCGATTCATATGATATCTTCCTTTACTATGGGTCGATCTGTTACAAGCCCACCCTATTTCAACTTGCAAAAATAGACGGTTGCGCTAACCGTCTACTTAAGTGTATTTACACAGAACTCCTTATTTCACGAGGCTTTCCAGAACATCATCGATGATTTGATTGTTAGCCGTAACCCCAGTGTACAGCCAGCTTGAATCAGGCGAATATTCGTACACGTTTCCGTTTTTAACGGCAGGTATGTTTTTCCACAACGCATTATTCAACGCTGTCGAGCCGCTGGAAGTATCGCTGTTGATCAAGAAGATGTGATCCGCATCCAATTCAACTAATTTCTCTAAGGAGATGGGGCTCCAGTTCCCTGTCGCGCTCGCAGAGATCTCTTCTACGACTGCAGGAACTTTTAATCCAAGATCCTCATATAGAACCGCACCGCTGGATAGGTTTTTACTTACGACGAAGAATTGATTGTTCACCAGCCAGATCGCGGCCACGGAAGGATTTCCAACCGAACTCTCAATTTTTTCTTTTGCTGCTTTAGCCTTTTCGTCATACTTCGTGAGCGCGTCTTGAGCCTCTTGCTTCTTATCGAATATTTCGCCGACAGTGAGCAACTCTTGACGCCAGTCATTGTTCATATCCGTCCCTATCACATATGTAGGGGCTATCTTAGAGTACGTTTCATACTTTCCGCCTTCTACCATACTAGCAGAATCCATAATGATCAGATCCGGAGAAAAGCTTTCAACTGCTTCAAACGGCAGATCATGAGGAATTGTAGGTACTCCCGCTAGATCCCCTTGTAAATAGCCTTGTATGCTAGCTCCGTCATTTACAGACCATTGAGCAACTGGTTTAATGCCTAAAGCCACCAGATTATCTTCAAGATAGGAAGCGATCACGCGTTCCGGTTTCGCGGGAATTGTTACTTGATGACCCATCGCATCCGTTAATACGCGCCCTGCTTCAGCTCCACCAGCATCCTTATTCGCTTGTCCCGCATTCTCTGTGGTTGCATTTCCCGACGTATCTTTACCATTTCCGCAAGCAGCTAAAGCTACTGACAGCATGCACACACATAATACCAATAAATATTTCTTCTTATTCAGGTTAAAACTCATATTGCTGCACTTCCTCTATGCGAGTTAATAGAAAATAATTGCTGTTCTAAATGATAACTATTTTCATTCTCAATTACAACCTGAATTAGCAATTACCATAATGTACATCCGCAATGATGATAAACGATTGCCTCACATTGAGATTTAGTTCTCGTTACCTTATAATGATAACGGTTCTCATTTCTTTGCTGTATAGAAAGAAGGATATTCATGTTTAACGGAGATTCATTAACGAAACCATCAAACGATTCGAAATCAAAACAGCGCAGCAGACCGTTATTGGCCTCCGCCATATTAATACTAGGCTCTGGATTATTATTCTTATCGATCATCGCCTCTATTCATTTTGGAGCTTCCGATGTCGACTTCAAGACAGTGTGGCAGAGCTTATTTTCATACGATGATACGGTTTCCTCCCACATTATTATTCGTGAGCTAAGATTGCCTCGTGCGATTGCAGCCGCTTTGGTAGGAGCAGCACTAGCTGTATCCGGCGCTATTATGCAAGGAATGACACGCAACCCGCTCGCTTCACCTGACATTATGGGGGTAACTGCTGGCTCTACATTTATGATGGCGATCGCGTTTGCGCTATTTTCTGGCGCTCCTTACACGATGTTCATGCTCTGTTCCTTTGTCGGTGCCGGATTAGGGACAGGCCTTGTGTTTGGCATCACGTCTCTCTCGAAGGGCGGAATGTCTCCTGTCAAGCTAGCGTTAGCCGGGTCAGCGATCACGTCTCTATTAAGCGCGCTGTCAACCGCTATTGGGATCAAATTCAACGTGGCTAAGGAAATAAACTTTTGGTACGCCGGCGGCGTTGCTGGGGTGCAGATGTCCACGATAAAAGCTGTCCTACCGGTTTTCATCATTGGCATTGGTCTAGCCATCATATTGTCTCGCTCTATTACAATCTTAAGCTTGGGAGAAGATGTAGCTAAAGGCCTAGGTCAGCGTACAGGAAGAGTCAAGCTGTTGGGTACTATAACCGTCCTGATTCTAACGGGTGTCGCGGTTTCCATTGCGGGCATGATTGGCTTCGTTGGACTCGTTATCCCGCATGTTACACGCTTCCTAGTAGGAATGGATTATCGCTGGATTATTCCATGCTCCGCCGTGCTGGGAAGAATATTGCTGGTCTTTGCCGATATCGTCGGACGAATGATCAATGCCCCCTTCGAAACACCGGTCGGTGCGGTAACCGCTATTATAGGCGTGCCATTCTTTCTATATCTTGCGCGTAAGGACGGGAGAAGTTTATGATCAGGCAGCATGATAAGCAAAATATAAAAACTTGGTATATCGGTATTACACTGTTCATCCTCATCGCGATCATGTTCTTTGTCAGTCTTAATGCGGGGTACATAAAGATCCCATTAGAAGACGTTATGAAATCGATATTCGGTATTAGTGAAGGACGATCCAATCTAGTGCTGTTTGAATTCCGCTTGCCGCGCATGGTATTGGCTCTGCTCATTGGCGCAGGAATAGCGGTATCCGGTGCGATCCTGCAGAGCATTTCACAGAATCCGCTTGCTGATCCTGGAATATTAGGAATTAATGCAGGTGCTGGATTCGCGGTTGTACTCTATATGTTCTTCTTTCAGGGAACAGCCTTTATCACCGGCAAGCTGTCGATCTTTGCATTGCCCTTTGCAGCATTAGTCGGCGCCTTTGTCGCTGCGATGCTCATCTATATCCTTGCTTGGAAAAATAAAGGGGTAACACCGACACGTCTTATCCTGGTCGGGATCGGGGTCAATGCCGCATTTAGCGCAGGATTGATCGTACTGCAGATGAAGATGAATCCGAACGACTTTATGGATGCCCTCGTGTGGTTGTCTGGTTCCATATGGGGAACCAACTGGACATTCGTATGGAGCTTATTGCCGTGGATCATCATCTTGATCCCTCTGGCTATCTACAAATCGCGTACGCTGGACATTCTCAGATTAGGCGATCCCATCGCGATCGGTTTAGGAGCACATGTAGAGCGAGATCGTCGCCTGCTTCTGCTCATTGCTGTAGGCTTAGCTGGCGCTTGTGTAGCCGCAGGTGGAGGAATTACCTTCTTAGGATTAATCGCGCCTCATCTGGCAAAGCAGCTCGTAGGTGCTCGACACGCACGTATAATTCCGATCTCGGCTCTGCTTGGCGCACTCTTGCTCCTATCGGCTGATGCTTTGGGTCGTGTCATCATCGCACCTGCTGAACTACCTGTAGGACTCGTCGTATCGATATTAGGAGCCCCCTACTTCATCTACTTGTTAATCAAGACCAATTAAGAGTACAGGTCATATGAGCTATACCGCCCTTTTTTTGGGCGGCATTCTCTCCATTAGATAGGCATTCGCCGTGAACGATCTAGTTAATAGTCCATAGACTGATGATGAATAAACAATCATTGGGAGGATGCACATGGACCCTAACTATTTACGAGATGCCTGCATGACTTGTATGAATAAATATGTTGGAATTCGCACAAATGACGGTCATTCACACGATGGATTTATTGCTCACGTCGATCAAGACGGTGTCACTCTTGCTGTTCCGACGGATGAGATGATGAGCGGTATGCCAGCTCAGCCTTCAACCTACAGGCAGTTCGGATTTCATCCTGGATTTTTCCCGAGACGGCGCTTTTTCTTTAGACGATTCCCGTTTCCATTTATCTCTGACCTGTTCCTGCTGCCTTTCTTCTTCTAATGTAAGAGAACGCCCATGGCCCTGCAATGGTCATGGGCTCTTCCTTGTATACCTGCCTGAGCGTTTACAACAATAAAGGGCTGCCCTCTAGCCAGTTCATGGCTAATAGGACAGCCCCGTCTTATTTATTCGGATGGTTCAACTAGCTTATGCAGCTGCTCCTTAACATTTACAACACTTAAGCCTCCGTGATAACAGATCACACGCTCAATATCTAGGTCTAGAAGCTTCTTAAGCGAATCAAGGGCAATATCCATATCCAATGTGGCCCTTGGAACAGGACCTCTCAAGCTTCCATTCGCACGGATCATCGCATCACCTGCAACTAGTGTACGGCTTGATTTCAGATACAAGCAGATATGACCAGGAGTGTGACCCGGAGTATGTATAACACGCAAGCCGCCGCAATAAGGCAGTTCTTGCCCGTCCTCCAACGTCATATCGACCCTAGCTCTCGGAGGATTCTCATAGATATACTTCATCGCTGCAGGAAGCGACTCCCACTCTTCGCTGCTCATGCGTTTCCGATCAGCCTTAAGGAGAGGCAGCGTCCCCTCAATATACGGCTTATCCATCTCATGCGCATAAACGGCAATGTGCTGGTTAGAACCCTGAACAATTTCCTGAATACTTCCGATATGGTCTATATCCTGATGAGTCAGGATCACCGCCTTCAATCGTTCATAGGGAACTCCTGCCTTATTCATCGCCTCGCGTATGGCTTCCGCTTGACCTGGCATTCCGGTATCCATCAGTATCGCGGTGTCCTCATCCCAGATCAGTGTTGGATTCAATATGAACCCCTGGATGTTAAGTTCTAGCATGGCAACTCCATCAGCAATGTTTATCATGTTCTCCTCCTTAATGGATATGACCAACTCTGACTACAAAAATAGTTTTACCACGCGCTTAACATCCGGTCAATAGATAAATAATATATCATAACATAAAAATAATTATTTGTCAAGTATCAATTGAACGCGATTCTACAGGACGTTGCACATGCGTGAATCAAAACGATATTATGTCTATATACTGCTATTTTATGATTTGTGCGATCGATCTGTAGGAGGGACCATCATGAAAAAGGTCGGACTTGCTTTAGGCGGAGGCGCTGTTCGAGGATTAGCTCATATTGGAGTGTTCAAAGTACTGAAGCAATATCAGATTCCAATCGAATTTATCGCGGGAACGAGCATGGGCGGCGCAATCGGTGGGCTCGTAGCGGCTGGTCTGGATATCGAAGAGGTGGAGGAATTCGCATTATCGCTGCCTTCCTACCGTCTCATGGAGTTGGGATATAGAAAGAAGAGCATTCTAGGCGGAGATAAGGTATTTAACCTGTTGCTTCAATTTCTTGAGGAAAAGGGACTTGGTGATTTTAAGATCGAGGATACCCGGATTCCATTTCGAGCAGTATCTGTTGATCTCATGAGCGGACAGCAATATATATTTGATCAAGGGGACTTAAGAATCGCTATCCGCGCAACAACAGCAGTACCCGGTGTATTCGCTCCAGTCACATACGAGGATAAAGTACTCGTCGACGGCTGTGTACTGAATCAAGTGCCTGCGGATATCGTGCGGAATGCAGGCGCGTCCATCGTCCTGGCGGTAGATGTGGGACCAGAGCTCCAAGAGACGGAGCCAAAGAGTATGTTTGACGTTATGTTCCGCTCATTGAACATCATGATGCTGGATAATGTTCGTCGTACGCTTCCTTATGCTGATATTGTATTCAGACCGGATGTCGGTCAAGTGATGTCCTATGATCTGAAGAAGATTAGACAATGCATCGACGCGGGCAAACAAGATGCAGAAGCACGTATTGCCGAACTCCTGCATCTCCTTTAATGGAGATTACGACAGCTGCTTCACTTTGCCCTCACCCAACCATTTGGCCGTTAACGAGCCTACCAGCAGGCACCATACAGGAGCAGAAATGCCGAGAAACGACACATTCGAAACTGCGATGACAAATGTAAAGGCAGTAGCATATCGATAGGAACTATCGCTGAAGGCGGATTGCATGCTTTGAATAAACACGCCAAGCAACGAGAAGCCCGTTATGAGATGTATAAAGGATAGCGGCAAAATATTGATAAAGGCAATCACTTTCCATGCAAACAATCCGAACAGTGCGACCAATATACCCGATACGATAGCAGCATAGTAGCGATGCTTCCTCGGGCCAGCCTCATCACTGCTGCATAACGTGGTCATCATCCCGCCAATATTAATGGCATGACTGCCGACAAATGCTGCTAACGCCGAAGCGATGCCATTGATCGTAATCGTCTTTCGTATGGAAGGCTCGAAGCCATTCTTACGAAGAGCTGCTAATGCGACGAATAGATCATTGCTGAGCACCAATATCGTCAAAGGCAGTGCGATCGAAACGAAGCCATTCATTGAAAATGACGGTACGATCAAGCTCGGCATCGAGAATGGGATATTTTCATATGGCGGGAAGTCAAAGCTTATCCATAGCCCTATTAAAGCGAAGGCAATAACGCCCAATACAGGGGGAACCTGCTTGAATATCTTCGGAACGAGGAAGAATCCTAGCAGCGCCATTCCGCCAACGATCGGAGCCGTATTGAAGGTAGGCACAATCTTTACGATGTGAATGAAGATCAGTCCTGCCAGCATCGCATCCATAATCGGCTTAGGCAGCAGTTCAAACAATTTGCTAGATATGCCGGTTATGCCAAACAATGCGATAAGCAGCCCTGCCATGATGCTTGCTCCAGCCAATTCCTGTACCGTAAAATGAATCCCCGACGTGCTCAAGAAGGCAACTGCAGTAATCGAATGCGCGCCGCCGAATGGAGTCTTATACAGAATGGACAAGATGATATTCAATATTCCACCGAAGAAATAAACCGCGAACAACCAGGAAATAAGCTCGGCGCTCGTATAGCCTGCCGTTTCTGCACTGCTTACGATGAGCACAGCTCCACCCGTACAGGCCATTAAGGCCGATAGTATACCTGCGAACACATTTTGTGTATTGAAATGCAACTTGAGATCTATCTTGAGTCTACTCACTTCATCTCTCTTCCTTCTCTGAAATAGATGAAAGATATTCTACCAGTCTATTGATGTAAAATGGTGTACACGCCCAAAGTAGCAATAAAAGCGCCACCACTGGCGCTTTTATTGTGTCTACCTATCTGTCTTTACATTAATATAACTCCATTAACATGATATAACAACCACATGTTGTCACCGCTCAGCCTCGGCTATTTTTCTTCCAACTGTCCTTCAAGGGAACGATGCGGTTAAATACAAGTGTATCGCTGGTTGAGTACTTCGTATCCACACAGAAGTATCCGTGCCGAAGAAATTGAAACTGATCACCAGGCCGCGCGTTTCCAATTGACGGTTCAATAACAGCTCCCTTCACCACGATAAAGGAGTCCGGATTCAAGCATGTCTCCCAAGCTGGATTCTCATCTTTCAGCACATCATCATCCAACAGCAGCTTATCGTACAGATGCACATCGACCTTTATACCGTGCTCAGCGGATACCCAATGAATGGTGCTCTTCACCTTGCGCTCATTGAAGCCTGTTCCGCTCTTCGTTCTCGGATCATACGTACAGTGGAGCTCGACGATCTCCCCTGTCCGCTCATCCTTAATCACTTCGTTGCAGCGGATATAATAGGCTCCCCTGAGCCGCACCTCTTGACCGATCGTCAAGCGGTGGAAGCCATGTGTCGGAACCTCCATAAAGTCATCTTGCTCAATATAGACGATTCTTGAAAATGGAACTTCCCTCTTGCCCAGTTCTTGATTCTCACTATTGTTATCAAGCGGCAGCATTTCCGATTCGCCTTCCGGATAATTCGTGATCACGACACGCAGCGGATTCAATACCGCCATCACCCCATTGACCTTCGCCTTGAGATCCTGTCTAATCGAGTGCTCCAGCATAGCGATATCGACTGTATTCTGATGCTTGATTAAGCCAATCTCCTCGACAAAGCTTCTAATGCTCTCGGGCGTGTACCCTCTTCGTCTCAATCCGCGGATCGTCGGCAGTCTTGGATCATCCCAGCCATCGACGAATCCACCTGCCACGAGCTGTCTCAAGTATCGTTTGCTCGTCACCACTCCGGTTAGATTCAATCTGCCGAATTCCCTCTGCTTTGGCGCTTCGACGACCTCCAGTTCATACAGCACCCATTCATATAAGGGGCGATGATCCTTGAATTCAATCGAGCATAAGGAATGGGTGATACCCTCGATCGCGTCTTGAATCGGATGCGCAAAATCATACATCGGATATAGACACCATACGTTGCCAGTCCGGTAATGCTCTGCATGTATGATGCGATAGAGGACAGGATCTCTGAGATTGATATTCGGTGAACTCATATCAATCTTGGCCCGTAGCACCTTGGACGAAGTTGGGTATTCACCATTTCTCATATTCGCAAATAATTCAAGATTGTCTTCAACTGATCGATCTCGGTAAGGACTGTTCTTTCCAGGTTCCGTCAAAGTTCCTCTGTACTCCGTCACTTCCTCTGGCGTCAGATCGCATACATAGGCCTTGCCCTTCTTAATCAAGGTGACTGCCGCGTTGAAGATTTCTTCCGAATAGTCCGAACCATAATAGATGTTGTCCCCTGGCCCATAGCCGAGCCAGTTGAGGTCTTCGATGATCGCGTTCACGTATTCCACATCTTCCTTCAACGGATTCGTGTCATCAAACCGCAAATTGAATGTTCCATCAAAATGCTTAGCTATCGAATAGTTCGTGTGAATCGCATATGCGCTGCCAATATGAAGATAGCCATTGGGCTCTGGCGGAAATCGAGTGCATATGTCTCTGCTGTATGCTCCAGCTTCAATATCATCCTTAATCAGCTTATATATAAAATGTTCACTGCCTGCTATCTCTTCCCTGTTCATGATCGCATCCTCCTGTCTGTGGTTAATCAGCCGTTCAACCCGCCTGCACGCAAAAAAGGACCTCACCTCCAAGACTGTGTGTCTTGGGGACGAGATCCTCGTGGTACCACCCCAGGTTTATTAACATGTCGCCATATTAACCTCATCAAGTACGGCATGACGAAGCATGCTTATACTCTAGCTCTGTAACAGGAGCTCCTGTCATGCCATCGCCATCAACGGGTCCGACATGCCGCTCAGAGGCTTGGTTCAGCAAGCCATTCCTGCTCCTTTTCAGCGACCGGAGCTCTCTGGTGAGGAATGAATTTACCTACTCTTCTCATCATTGCGTTTCAATATTTGCTATATAATATCAGATTATTCCCTGCGATGTAAATAGATATTCCCTATGCTGATCAAGGCTGTATCGTATTATTGGTTGAACAGTGATTCAACTTTATGAGTCCTCTGAGGCACATAAGTGATTGCTTGTGAGCCCATCTGCTCCCATCCTCGTTGGAATGCATCTCTCTTTGCTTTCATTTGCTCATCTAGAGGGTCGTTAAAATAGATGTACTCATCGTCAACACCCGTGATCAAGACGCTATGTTCTTTATACGTAATGTCCAGCCTTCCGCTCGGTGTATTCCAAGTATACCACTGGCTCTCAGGAACGGTGTCGAACAAGCTGTTATGAATAACCCATACAGGCTGCCCTTGCGAGAGAGGATACAACATATCTTGAAAAGACATTTTCGTCATGTCAATGACTCGTTCAGGTAAATACTTCTCTGCCAATTCCGCAATCGGACCATGAAATACGCCTAAGCCTGGATTTGAGAACGAGTATATATCGCCAACAAATCCATCGTAAGGGTTTCCAAAATAAACTTCACCATCTACCTTCTCATAAGGCGTAGTGTCCCTCTTAATGTCCTTTGCAAGCTCCATCTTATCGACGGACACTCCTGCATACTGAAGCAGCATCGCTAAAGCAGTAACTTCACAACCACGTGGCAGTTCAGGCATCTGCAAGATGTTAGGTATATTAATCATGATGGAATTGCGGTTCTGATCGCTTAGAGATTCCCATACCACAGTGCCATTCTTATGAATGATCTTGCCGTTCGTCAATTGCTTCGCAAAGTTTACCGCATCAGAGTATGAATCCATTTGCCGCACATACCGACTATTCTGATAGACAGCATACCTATGATTCATATTCGGTACATTCTGATCCGGCTCTTCTATTGCCGCGGCAGCTGCAAACAGCGATTCCATTGAACTTAACAACATTAACCACAATAATATGGTCTGCATCTCTTCCACCTGCCTTGTTTCATATTGTTATGAAAACCTGCATCTGAGCTTTGCAATAAATATCATAGATTCGTATTTCCCCTTACAAATCCAGCCCAAGCAGCATTGTGGAAGTATCGTAAGATGTGTTCATATTATCGTTAGTCATCGTCGTTATCGGTGGATTAAAGACATGGAATGGGGCAGTTGTCGACGCGATTATGGTCGGTATGGTGGATAAACTTGGTCAGATCTGATTTCCATCGTTCTCGATGGTTATCATCTTCACAGAGGCTATATTATTTTATGACGATATCGTTTATTATTTGCTACTCTATCCTTTTTTTTCATTCACGTGCTGGGAAGGCTGTCATTGGAGAAAAAGAGTATGAGTCCTGCATGAAAGCACTTTGTTACGCGACCCGCTCCTACAAGCTTCTCTTCTACACGTTTTCTGGTAGAAGAACCTTTGGCCATTATCCCAATTACTCAGGGACCTCCTTCCTGAACCTTGAGGATATTAGTCAAATGCTCACTAGGAGGCTCTTCTTGCACTGAACTCATTCACTTCTACTCTTTCTCATCGTCATTTGGCCATTATCCCAATTACTCAGGGACCTCCTTCCTGAACCTTGGGGATATTAGTCAAATGCTCACTAGGAGGTTCTTCTTGCACTGGACGCATTCATCTCTACTCTTTCCCATCGTCATTTGGCCATTATCCCATTTACTCAGGCGCCGCCTTCCTGAACCTTGGGGATATTAGTCAAATGCTCGCTTGGAGGCTCTTCTTGCACTGGGCTCATTCACTTCTACTCTTTCCCATCGTCATTTGACCATTATCCCATTTACTCAGGCGCCGCCTTCCTGAGCCTTAGGGATATTAGTCAAATGCTCACTTGGAGGTTCTTCTTGCACTGGGCTCATTCACTTCTTCTCGTTCCCATCGTCATTTGGCCATTATCCCAATAGCTCAGGGCCGCCTTCCTGAGCCTTGGGGATATTAGTCAAATGCTCACTAGGAGGCTCTTCTTGCACTGGGCTCATTCACTTCTACTCTTTCTCATCATCATTTGGCCATTATCCCAATTACTCAGGCGCCGCCTTCCTGAGCCTTGGGGATATTAGTCAAATGCTCACTTGGAGGTTCTTCTTGCACTGGGCTCATTCACTTCTTCTCGTTCCCATCGTCATTTGGCCATTATCCCAATAGCTCAGGGCCGCCTTCCTGAGCCTTGGGGATATTAGTCAAATGCTCTCATTGAGGCATGTGCGGCATCGCTGGCGAGGAAATGACAGCTACCTAGATATAAAATAGACCGTCCCCTAACAAATCAGGGGAAACGGTCTATGTATCAATCCTATTGTTTGGTTCCCTTATGGTAAGTCCGTCAGCCTGTTTAATCTGTCGCGTCCTTTGTCCTGCAGCCATTCCAGCAGCGGCACCTGACTTGCGTATTGACTCTTCCATTTCTCAATAGGATCTGGTGTCTGAGCTGAATAGTATAAGAAGTACAAGCCGATCCGCGCTACCGCTATCGGAAGAATCATCTTCTCCTCAGCAGTTAGTTCGCCATATGCGGACAGAAAACATCGGTCGAATGTACGGGCGTATCTAGGCAGCAGAATGTAAGACGACCATAAGGCATAAGCGACATCATAGATCCGTATTCCTTCCTGTACATAATCGAAATCTACGACAGCAATAACCTCATGATCGCTCTCCCGGTACAATTGATTCCAATAATGCCAATCTCCATGAATTATCCCCTTCGGAAGTCGAGATTCGATCCTGTCCCACTCCGATAAGATGCGAACGCTCAATCGTTCCGCATGTTCTAGCTCCTGCCGCGCGATTGCTTCATTAGCCTTTAACTTCTCAAATGCATGAACATAGTAGACTGTATCGCGATAGAAGGAGCGCGTCGGCTTCGAACGAAATTCACGCTGCTGAAGCGTATCATGGAATAGCCGCAGCATGCTGCCACTATTGAACACCTGCTGCTCATGGTAGGCGAAGCTGACTCCTTCTACGAAAGGAGTCACTTGAATTAACGTATCTTGATGCCTATAGTAACAGCTTCCATCATCTGTAGTCAGAGGGACTGGAACCGGAACGGCCGCTTCATGCAGCATGACGAGCATCGGCTGCAGTTCCTTCAGTTGAGCCTCGCTGCCCGCAGAATTCAACACCTTGACCACATACTGTCCTCTATCCGTCTTTATTTTGAGCGAAACATTATATGAGCCGCCCAGCCTTTCACAAGTTTCAAGCCACCGTCCCAGCTTGTAAGCCTGACATACTAGTTCAATGATTGGCCGGTAGATGTCTTCGTCCTTATAATTGCTAGCTGCCGTCATATAATCTGCTCCTTTATGCGCATACATGTTCCAGTCATTACTGCACTATATTCTCGCCAACTAGCGGCGACACTCGGACAACTATGGAAATACATCATTTTCATGGAGTTCCACGTTTGTACATGTCAGCCATGGCAGTTGAACATATGAATATAAATATATGACTGCATCTGCGGAAAGGATGTGAATGCGTGACTAAAGCTAAACGTACATCTTCGATCAAGACAGCACCTCCAGCAGCCAAGCAGACTGTATCAGACAATGGAAGTTCCGAGCTCCCTTCTAAATTGGAGATAATGCCGGAAATACCCATACCTGCGCGTTCAACCCCTGCAATCATTTCATCAGCCTATCCCCTGTTTCATCCTTTGCATGTTCTCATGGTTATCGATCAATTAAATGTTGGCGGTACTGAAACCTACACCTTATCCCTTACTCGAGAATTGCTTCGTCAAGGCGTTAAGGTCGTCATTGCCAGCAAGAGAGGAAAGCTGCTTCATCCCTTTATCGGACTAGGCTGCCCGGTATACGAACTGGACTTCGTTATGAGCAATTATGAACCGAATGTCGATTATTACCCGGAGCTGCTGAACCTGCTTGCTTCGATTATCGAAGCAGAACAGATTCATCTTGTTCATGCGCATCAATTCCCTTCCGGCATATTGGCCAAGAAGGCTGCAAATGATGCCCATATCCCATTTGTATTTACCGTTCATGGCACTTATTATGAACCGAAGATGTTAGATGAAATCCGCGAATCAATGGTGATCAGTGTAAGTCCAGCGGTCGAACGCATGCTGTTAACGAACAATATCTCTTCTCGACTGATCCCAAACGGTGTAGATGTCACGGAATATCAGGCATTTAACCCCGATTATAGAGAGCATCTTCGCAGCAAAATGGGAATATCGCCACGTGCGCAGGTTATCGTTTATGCAAGTCGGCTAGCTTGGGAAAAAGCTGATATATGCAAGGAGCTCATCCATGCCGTGGCAAGCTTGCGTAAACAGGGGTACCCTCAGTTGCATCTCATCATTGCAGGCGGCGGCAGAGAAGAACAGGAGATCATCGCGCTTGCAAATCAGATGCAGCAGCAGGTCGGTCAGCCATTTATCACTTTTGCCGGCGAAGCGCTCAACATGCGCAGCTATTATGCTGTATGTGATTGCGCCATCGGCACTGGACGCATAGCTTTAGAAGCTATGGCTTGCATGCGCCCTTTCATCGCCATCGGAAGCAGAGGCTTCCTCGGAGCGATTTATTTCGCCAATTCATCGAAGGCATGGGACAGCTGGTTCGGTGATCATTCTATTACGCCTGAACCGTTCACACGCGAGATGCTGATCGATCAAATCGATTGCGTATTGAGTATGAGCATAGAGGATAGAGTCAATTTATCACGCTGGGGCAGAAGACATATAGAAGAACGCTACCCTATCTCAAACGTCGCCAAAAAAGTAATGGACGCCTACGAACATGCCTTGCTCACAAATAAAATAGCAGCACACTCCGTATAATTCCCAGCAATATTCCCTGTGAAGCATTGTGTTGGGAATGAGCTAATAAGGAGTGTGATTTGCAAGATTGGAGGGTATAGGATTGGAGGCAATAGAATCGGAATCCTATCAGATTGTGCCTTGGGACCATCTTATGACCGCCCCGGAAACCGAAGGTAAACCTGCTGTTGGAACGGTGCTCGAGCAATACGTGCCGCCTGAATTGGAAGCATTGGCGTGGAAAGTGATGGAACAATATGATATGCGCGTATCGCAGATGGTGCTAATCACTTCCAAGCCAGACAAAGGCGGAGCGATATGGCGCATTGACACCGATAAAGGCCCGCGCAGCATCAAGGTGCTGCATCGTACCCCGCAGCGCAGCCTGTTCAGCATTGGCGCACAGCAATATTTAGTAGAACAGGGAGCGAGAGTTCCAGCGCTTATCCCGACCATCGACGACCAGCTCTATGTCGAGGCTGGAGGCAAGGCATGGATCGTCACGGATTGGATCGACACTCTAATACAAGCCTCGAAGATCGACCTCGAAGGCGCATCCGCGCTGTGCCAAGGTCTCGGCGAGTTCCATCTATGGTCGAAGAATTATGTCCCTCCGCACGGCGCGGCGAAATCCTCACGTCTGTACAACTGGCCGAAGCATTATCAGAAGATCTTGACCAAGATCGGCTGGTTCCGCGATATCGCGGAGGCATATCCTGAAACGGCTGGCAGTGCACCGCTGCTTCAAGTAATAGATGAATTTGAGCAGCAGGCGCGTGAAATGCTTGATCGCCTTCAAAACTCGGCATATTCCAGCATGGTAGCCATGGGCGAGTCTTATTGGGGACTCGCGCATCAAGATTATGGCTGGTCCAACGGTCAGATGGGACCAGGCGGTATATGGGTTATCGACCTCGACGGCGTGGCCTATGATCTGCCGTTCCGCGATCTCCGCAAGCTGATGACCAGCACCATGGACGATATGGGCGTATGGGATATCACGTGGATTCGCGGAATGATCGAAGCCTATAACAGAGGCAATCCGCTGGATCAGGAAATGTTTGACCTTCTCTGGATCGATATGGCTTTCCCGAATGAATTCTATAAGCATGTGAAGGAAATGGTGTTCGATCCCGTAAACTTCATGAACCTGGAGCTGGCACCGATCCTGCAGCGTGTGCTCACCACAGAAAGTACCAAGTGGCAGGTACTTCAGGAGCTGCTGAACGATCGTGACAAGTATCCCCCTGGTGACTATATGCCGCAGCATGAACCGCTTCCGTGGGACATCGAAGTGCCTGATTCCGAGCTTATCTCCGCAGGCAAGCAAGGACTCGAGCGAGTCTCTGAAGAATCATTCGATCCGGAACAACCATCCCGTAATGACGATCCGCCTCCCCCACTAGTTTCACAAGAAGTTATCGCTCCAGATCTGCCGCAGCCTGGACCTGCTTTCTTTCCATTGCTGACACTTCCGCGTATAGCTCCTGCTCGACGCGCAGCAAGGCGCCGCAAGCGTCGCAAACTGCGGCCTCGCTTCTCTGTCGCAGTTCGCAAGCGTATCAGAGGCACAGCAAAGAAGAAGCCAAAGCGTCGAGCAGCAGGCAATACCACCCGCTTCGTTAAGACCGCTCGCAAGGCTAACGGCCGACTCGCGATCAGAAAGCGTCTGGCAGCCAGAAGATCAGCGCTATCTGCTAGAAGAAGCCGAAGCAGACGCAAAATGGCGTGACGAAAGGAGGACGATAACAAATGAATGTGCTGATGATATGTACCGAGAAGCTGCCTGTTCCCAACATTCGCGGCGGTGCTATTCAAACCTATATATGCGGAGTTGCCCAGCAGCTAGGAAGGCATCATCGACTAACGATACTTGGCCGCACAGATCCAGAGCTCCTTCCCGATGAAATGGTGAATGGGATTCGATATGTCCGGGTTCCGTCAGAAGGTGTATTTGATGTATACGTTGAGGGTGTCGTCAGCTTTCTGAACGAATCTGCAGAGGTTTATGATGTCATTCACATCTTTAACCGTCCGCGCATGGTTCTCCCTGTCCGTCAGTCAGCTCCTAATTCGCGAATTATTCTAAGTATGCATAACGATATGTTCAATCCGACCAAGCTTCGGCAAGATGAAGGGGAAGCCGTGATCAAGACGACTGAACAGATCATCACGATCAGCGACTTCATCGGCCAAGAAATCACTCGCTATTATCCGCAGGCTGAGCCAAAGCTTCGAACGATATACTCGGGTGTGGATCTGGATCGCTTCGCGCCATGGAAGGAATCACAAGCATCGCAGCAGAATCGGCAATCGCTCAGAGCAGAGCACCAGATTGGCTCCAAGAAGGTCATCTTGTTCGTCGGTCGCTTGTCACGTAATAAAGGACCTCATGTGCTCGTTCGAGCCATGTCCCATTTGCGGCATCAAGATGCCGTGCTCGTCGTTGTAGGCGGGGCTTGGTATTCCGATAACCGAGTCAGCGATTATATCGCCTACGTCCGCGCTTTGGCAGCGCGCTCGCAGCTGCCTGTGCTGACTACAGGCTATGTAGACGCTCATGAGGTTCATCGTTGGTTCTGTGCGGCGGACATATTCGTCTGCACGTCGATCTGGGATGAACCATTGGCACGAGTTCATTATGAGGCGATGGCTGCAGGACTTCCTTTCATCACTACAGCAAGAGGCGGCAATCCTGAGGTTATTCTAAACGATAACGGCATGCTCATTACAGACCCTTACAATCCGCTCGAATATGCCGAGAAGCTGAATCAGATGCTCTCCAACATGGACCAATGCCACCAAATGGGACTGCGCGGCAGAAGACTGGCAGAGCAGCGATTTACCTGGGATCGGGTAGCGCAAGATATTTTATCGGTATGGACGTGAGCTGTATATTTACCCATCACAAACATGCCCGGGCTTCTTTAGCTCGGGCATGTATTGGATTCATCACAATGGGAAGAGCTTAGTACAACTGTCTGACATATGCGATCTCTCTTGCCAACCCGGACTTCAAGTCCATTGTCGGCGAATAACCGAGCA
This sequence comes from Paenibacillus marinisediminis, assembly GCF_054343325.1. Classification (NCBI taxonomy): domain Bacteria; kingdom Bacillati; phylum Bacillota; class Bacilli; order Caryophanales; family Paenibacillaceae; genus Paenibacillus; species Paenibacillus marinisediminis. The sequence goes on along the minus strand of NZ_JBTGUH010000003.1, from coordinate 145,601 downwards.
GGTGCTCGGCTTTGCTAATGTCTGCCCAGGTGCTCTTTGGCTCGCCTACTGGAGCGCCTGCCGATTCCACCCTCGCCTTCTTCTGGAGCAGCTCTTCCAGAATCGCGATACATTCATTTACAGACGCACGTTCCTTGCCCCCAATATTAATTGTCTGTCCGACAATTCCCTTAGCGGACGCAGCTGCTGCAACTGCGCGTACACAATCTTCTATATAAGTAAAGTCTCTGCTCTGGCTGCCGTCTCCGTACAGCGTAATCGGCTTCCCATCAAGCATCTGTTTAATAAAGCGATGAAAAGCCATGTCCGGTCGCTGACGCGGACCATAAACCGTAAAGAATCTCATGATGACAATCGGAATACCGTGATCCTCGCCATACACACGGCATAGGTGTTCACATGTCAATTTAGTAATACCATAAGGCGAGAGCGGTTCGGGGATAGCGGACTCATCAACTTTCCCCTTCTTCTCGCCATAAACAGATGATGTAGATGCAAAGATCAATCTGTTGATCGGATATGCTCTGCATCCTTCCAGCAGTCGCTGCGTAGCTACGATATTATAGTTGGCATAATGAACAAAGTCGCTTCCCCAGCTCGATCTTACGCCCGGCATGCCCGCTAGATGATAGATGACATCTACCCCTGGCAGCAATTCGTCCCACGCTGCTGTCATCAGATCAGCAGCATGAAACGTAAATCGAGGGTGCTTAAGCAGCTCCGCCACATTCCTTTCCTTGATCCATACGGGCGTCGTCAGATCTATATAGGCATCCAGCCCAATGACCTGATTCGATTCATTCTTAAGCAGTTCTTCACAAAGATGCGAGCCTATAAAGCCCGCTGCACCTGTCACCAATATCGTCTTCATTACCGTCACCCATTTCCGATTCCTACATACGTAAAGCCCACAGCTTGAAGCCGCTCACGGTTGAGCATATTTCTGCCGTCAACTAATAGCGGTTGCTTCATAGCCTTCTTCAGTGAAGCCCAATCCGCATCAGCGTATTCAGGCCATTCCGTACAGATGATTGCTGCATCTGCCCCACTAAGTGTATCCTGCAGATCAGCAAACTGGGCAAGGTTGTCCGTTAACAATGGAGCAGGCATTCGAACGACGGGATCATGCACTTGAACGATTGCCCCATGCTCCACTAGATAAGAGATGATCGATAAGGAAGGCGCTTCACGCATATCATCGGTTCCTGGCTTGAAGGAAAGTCCAAGAACGGCAATCTGTTTGCCTTGGAACGATCCTAGCCGCTTTCGCATCCTTTCAAGCACATAAATGTATTGCGTTTCGTTAATGGCTACAACATCCTGCAGAAGGCGCAAAGGTTCTCCCAGCATCTTAGACGTATGCAGAAGCGACTTCACATCCTTCGGGAAACAGGAGCCACCAAAGCCAATGCCTGCGCGCAGGAATGACCTGCCAATACGCGTATCGTACCCCATTCCTTCAGCTACATCAGAAATGGATACATCCAATTGATCACATAATCTTGCCAATTCATTCATGAATGAAATCTTGACTGCCAAGAATGAATTGGAAGCATATTTGATCATTTCTGCCGTTGCCGGAGAGGTTACGAGGTACGGGCATTCCAGATCGCGGTACAATCTCTTGAGCTGCTCAGCTCCTGCTTCTGTATCGCTGCCGATAATGATGCGATCAGGGTGAAAGGCATCATGCATCGCACTGCCTTCTCGCAGAAATTCTGGGTTCGATACGACATCGAACGGAATAGACTGCGACTGCGCCTCGCTGATCCACTGCACGACCTGCCGCTGAGTACCGACCGGTACCGTACTCTTCGTTACCAGCAGCTTATAATCATCCATTGAAGCACCGATCGTTGTTGCCGCCTGGCGTACATACTGCAGATCTGCTCCTCCGTCTTCCATGGAAGGCGTGCCAACACAGATGAAGATCACATCATGGTGTTTTACTGCTTCGGATAGATTGGTGCTGAATGATAGTTTTCCAGATTCGATATGCTTCTTCAGTAAAGTATCCAAACCCGGTTCATAAAATGGCAATACGCCATTCTCTAAATCTTGAATCTTGCGTTCATTTGAATCTACTCCTACCACATTCCAACCCAGCTCTGCAAACAACAGCGCAGTAGTCGTTCCTACATACCCTACACCTACAACCAAAATGTTCATACATCTGCCCCCCGAGCAATGGTCACCGCATGATGCTCGTTCACGACAGCATCTGTTATTTCACGCTGGCAAAGAGTCACACCGTCCAATATGATGCTGCCTTTAACCTGACATCGTTCTAACGTAACATTTGGACCAATGACGGTGTAGGGGCCTATCACACTATCGCTCACTTGACTGCTTGGATGAATCATAACAGGCTGTATCACCGTACAATGCTGCACATGCTCATAAGAATCTTCCAACTCTTGCGCTGAATAAGATTGCAGAACCCAACGGGTAGCTTCCAGCCAGCGTTCAATCGTACCTACATCCGTATGCGATAGCTTCGTCACATCATATGCAATTGAAAATTGCCGATCAATCAACCACTGAATGGCATCCGTTATCTCATATTCGCCTCTCCGTGAAGGAGAAATCGCATGAATCGCGTCAAATATATGAGGAGTAAATGCATAGGCGCCTAATATCGCTAGATTGGACTTCGGATGGGAAGGCTTCTCTTCCAGGCCGATAATGCGTTGATTAGCAATCTCTGCAATGCCGTAATCTTGAGGTTTTACTACCTCCCCAAGCAGTAAGGCACCGTCACAGCGTTTTTGCAGGATGGAGTTCTGCAGGCCAGCTAGAGACTGTTCGATCATATTGTCCCCTAGGAGAAGCATAAAAGAATCCGATCCTATAAATACTTCCGCTCGTTTAACAGCGTCTGCGATTCCAAGCGGTCTTTCTTGATACAAGTAAGTAATATCGGCTTCCCATATTGTGCCGTCTCCTACACAATGACGAAACATCGCTTCCTGCGCGGATTGGATCACGATACCGATGTCCTTGATGTTCAGTGCGATCAATTTTTCGATACTATAATGAATAAGTGGTTTGTTCGCTACCGGAAGCAGAGCTTTCGAGATGTCATTCGAAAAAGGTTGGAGCCTAGTGCCTTTACCTGCACAAAGAATCAATCCCTTCATAAGGTTCGCTCCTTGTCTTTCGTCGAGATGCATTAAAATATGATTTCTAGCAACAATGAGGAAGGGCGATTGTAAGCTAATAGGGAAAATATACGGATGTACTTGTCTAGCGGCATGTATTTAGAAAGCTAAACATCCACGATTAGCCTCATACATTTACCCAAACATATAGGAGATAGCATCATAAAATAGCAATGAAACTTATAGAGTTTCGATCTTCTATGAGAGGATTTGATTCGGTTGGGTAAATTCGAAAAGTGTAAATCCGAACTATACAAACACGGGTTTAACGAAATCGAGGAAATCGAGGTCGAGTACGAGGACGGTAGCTCAAGTAAATTCTGCTACGAAGACTTGTTGAATGAAGGCAACAAGGATTCAAAGGACGATGCTCTGCTGGATTGGTTGTCCGATATCGACTGGGACTCCGTTGAAGAAATCGAAGTTGAGCTAATGGACGGCAAGAAATTCGAGATAGACCTGGAAGATGAGGATGATGATAAGAAAAAGCATAAGAAACATAAAAAGCACAAGAAGAAACATAAGAAGAAAGACAAGTGTGATTGCGGCTGTGAAGACGACGATGATGACGATGATGACTGCGACGATGACGATGATGATGACGATGATGACGATTGCGACGATGATGATAAGAAAAAGCACAAGAAGCATAAAAAGCGCAAGAAGAAGAAAGAGAAGAAGCATAAGAAGAAAGACAAGTGCGATTGCGGCTGTGAAGACGACGATGACGATGATGACTGCGACGATGACGATGATGATGACGATGATGATGACGACGATGACGATTGCGACGATGATGATAAGAAAAAGCACAAGAAGCATAAAAAGCGCAAGAAGAAGAAAGAGAAGAAGCATAAGAAAAAAGACAAACATGAACGCGACGACGATGATGACGATGACGACGATGATGAGGAAGACGAAGACTAATAACAACCGGCACCGCTCAATGAGCCGCTTTGATTCCACTGGAGTCAGGCGGCTTTGCCGCATATAGTTATTTTTTTACATTTAATAACATTATTATCACTTGCATTTTTTAATAGGAATGTGTCAAAATCAACAATAAATATTGTAAACTGGAGTTCGGTCAAACTCTACAACATGATAAGATTTCGATTACATTAAGGCAGGTGTTTACCTTGTTACGACTAACGCCGAGATGGCGGTGGATTGTTCATCCATTTATCCTATTTACAATTGTATTGCTCCTGAAGAGTGCTTTAGCGTGGTTTGTTATTTTTGAGGATGGACCTTCTTGGAGCATATTTGTAAAGGAGCTTCCTTTCATATGGTTGTTGTTCTGCGCCATTGAGTGGTTTGCAACGAAGCGAAAGATTCCCATTTATCTAACTGTCAATCTCGTTCTGACCGGGATCCTGTTCGCTGTTATCATGTACTACAAATATTACGGAGTCATCGCTACATACCATGCGCTTGAGCAAGTGAATCAGGTAACTGCGGTTAGCAACAGTGTATTCTCGCTATTGGACCCCTACTTCCTGCTCATTTTCATTGATATCATCGTATTAGCGGTCTGGCTGTTCCGCAGCGATAAAGCGAAGCAATGGCGCAAAACCAATGCCGTAAAACGCAGAAGAGGCTTCGTGCCTGCCATATTCGCCCTTTCGCTGTTCCTGTGTCTGTTCAATGTGCTGCCTAACAGAGCCAGCATGAATGAGATCGTGAAGGCAGAGCAGATGGGAATTCTGAATTACGAAGCTTACACGATCCTTTCCAAAAATAAAGAACCGGAAGTTGTACCTACCGATCAGATTAATCAAGCTGCTATCGATGAACTTAAAGGCATATCGCCGGTGGCCAATCCTCGTTTAGCAGGTGCTGCCAAAGGCAAGAACCTAATCGTTATTCAGATGGAATCTTTTCAGAACTTCCTGCTGGGGTTAGAGATTGAGGGTCAAGAAATTACTCCTAACATGAACAAACTGATGGAAGAAGGCTTATACTTCCCTAATTTCTATCAGCAGGTTGGGCAAGGCAATACTTCTGATGCAGAATTCGTCGTCAATACATCCATGTATATCCCTCGTAACGGTGCAGCATCTGGGGAGTATGCATACAAACAGCTGCCCAGCATGCCGAAGTTGCTTAGTGCTGAGGGATATCAGACCGCTACTTTCCACACGAACGTAGTCGAGTTCTGGAATCGCAAAGAAATGTATGCCGCGCTTGGCTTCGGTACTTATTATGATGCTGAATATTTCAAAGATGAGGACAAAGTTTTCTTCGGATCCTCAGACGAAGTGCTTTATCGCAAGACAACTGAGAAGCTAATGGAGATGCAGGCGTCAAACCAGCCGTACTACGCACAGATCATTTCCATGACCGCCCATCACCCATTTACTATTCCGGAAGATAAACCGCAAGTCCAGCTCCCGGAACGCTATGATAATACATTGGTTGGAGATTACATTCGAGCTCAGAGCTATGCCGATAAAGCATTAGGCGAATTTATTGCCGAATTGAAAGAGAGCGGCATCTGGGATGACAGCTTAGTGGTCATTTATGGCGATCATCTAGGACTGCCTATCTACTCGCTCGATGACCATGAGAAAGATCTCATGGCTGAGATCTACGGTCATGAGTATGGATATGCTGACATGATCAATATTCCATTGATGATCTTCGGGGATGGTATTGCACCCGAAACCGTTAAGCAAACAGGCGGTCAAGTTGACATCCTGCCTACGGTTGCTAATCTATTGGGGATTTCGTTGGATGAGCAGATCCATTTCGGAATCGACTTATTGAATCAGAACACGAATATACTGCCTGAGCGATATTATTTGCCATCTGGCTCCTATCTGAACGATTCGACTTTGCTTGTATCAGGGAGCGGTTATGAAGATGGAACGGAATACCCTTTGAAAGCAAATAGTACAGAGCCGATTCAATCCTCAAATGATGAGTTCGATCGCGCCTTGCAATTATTGAATTTATCCGATAGTTTTGTACAACAGCTGCCTGATCGATCACCGATCGAGCCATAATAACTGCGGCCTCTTTCACAACAGTCTGGTTCTGACTTAGTGAAAGAGGTTTTTTGTATGTCCCCTTCAATGAGATGTAACAAATTCTATAACGTGATCTGCCACCACCTTTAAGCCGCTCGTCTCCGCTTGTTTGAGTTAATTTAGCATAAATATTGGTATGTTTTGTTAAGAGTGCAAACAAAGGTTTATACTAGTCTGGTAGACCTTATTTACAATGGCTGTTATTCTTGATAATAGACGTCCGAACGGGATGACTCTACTCTGATCAAGTCCGGAGGAAATGTTCACATGACTCAAATGAGAGACCGAATCGCACTTATCGCAGAACAAGTCCGAACTCAGATGGACTTAACGGTGTTAGAGAGCGGTTGGTTTTTGTTTCGAAGATTTGCAATTGTATCGCTTCAGCCAGAGGAAAACTCCTTCATAAAAGCGGAAGTGAGAGATAAACAGGCCTATGAGGTCTTATTACATACTGAAACATTAAGCCTAAGCAAATGTTCCTGTGACAGCGGTCCATTATGCCGCCATCTGGCTGCCGCTTTCTTTCAAGCTTACAATATGTACGGTTATCATTCAGCAACCTTCCTGGCTTCCTGTCGCCAGTACCAACAGTGGCTGTTGGAGGAAAAGCCCCAGATCGCTGCCGCGCCGGCTGCTCCTGAAATGATGGCTAATACGAACACTACGCTCTTTCGTACACCTAAAAAGATAATCGACAGCGCTGCCCTCCCCCTTCCAATACATACACCAGGGGAGTGGCACGCTTTCTTTGCCGCTAACTTTGACTTCAAGGAAGATGTCATTGATACTTCAATTGTGCATACGGCACAAGCCTATTATGAATATGCCAACTCCGATACATGGGAACCGACTGTACGGCTGCTATATCAGCTTCACGTTCAGCTGTTTCTGCTGCAGGCCATAGATCGCAATATGCATGGTCAGGCGTCAGACTGGTCATTTGTCCGTATCCAGTGGAAGATGGAAGATCAATATATGGCCGCCCTGCAGGAAATAGAGCAGCTGCTTGAGCAATTATCGCCGGAGGAAGCCTATCATAGCTATCCACAGGCGGTAGCGTCCATCAAGCAATATGTGATCGACAGTGAAGCCAATATTGAACGGTCCAGCATAGATTGGACATCCATTTATCAGCTTCTGTGGGAGCAATTGCTCAGGCAGGCTGATTGGCAGGAAGTCGAATATACTAGAATCGAAGCCAGTCTTCGATATGCTACACCTGAGAGCAAGACCTGGAGATACCTGCAGCGAATCGCAGCCTGGCAGGAAGTGCTCCAGGGACTCGATGCTGCGGCCATTGATCGTCTGAAGTCCGTTGGAACGCAGGACAAATTGGTATACTATTGGAGAATTATGTATTACCACGCTGACCGGAATCAGTGGTCAGCGCTGCTCCGCTGGATCCACTTCGTAATGCCAGCTATGGAACGTGCTTCACGCAATGACTGGGCCGTATTTATGCGGGCATGGGGTCAGGGCGCTGAACATCAACCGGATGCGAAAGTCTGGCATCAAGTGATGGTCAGCTACCTACATCTTACCTATTGGTACTATTGTGACTATCTCATGAAGAAAGGCTTGTACCGAACCTGGGTTGATATTCACTTGTACCGCGGCATCTCACCGCGGGAGATCAACAAGGATATGCTGCGGCAGCTGGAGCAGCAGGATCGTGAACTGCTGCTGCCCCTGTATCATCAGTCCGTTGAGCGCGCGATCGCAGGGCGGAACCGCGAAGCATATCGTGATGCGGTGAGGCTGATGAAGAAGCTCAAGCAGATCTATAAGACGCTAAACCGCGTCCCTGTCTGGGAGCGGTACATACAATATATTTCTCACCAGCACTCGCGGCTGCGTGCGCTTCAAGAAGAAATCAAGAAAGGAAAGCTCCTTTGATGATAACGACTAAACCAATCGTCCCCCGCTGCAAGATGTTGGATAACGGCAGTGTATTTCTATGGAAAGAGCTTGAACATGGGTATAATCCTGTTGCCTTCAAGCACCTGCTGTTCGGCTGGCATGCACCTTCCTGCTACGGTACGATGCTGGAAATCCATGAACAGCGAGGCGTTGAAGGCTTCATCGTGCCGCCGCTCATGGCGATGCATTACTTCTGTCAGGTATCGCCGATTGAAGCGGCTGTTATTCATTGGAGCGATGAAGCACAACTGCTGATGCGTATCGCATCGTTGCTGCGCGAAGCCCTCAAACACGGCTGGTACACTCCCGATATTGATAAATGGAATGAAGGTTCATTTGGCTGGAAACTCAAGCTGCCAGAATCTCTAGTCGGGACTGCTGCATCCCTATGGCAGGAAGCCAAGCGGCTGGAACTCGGACCCGTTCATATATGGCTGGATGCGATCATAGCAGAGCTTATCGAGCAGCATGAGCCTCTCGAATCCGCGTGGAGCAACTTGCGTTCCGAACAGCCTATGCTGCCGGATCAGGCGGATCTTATGGGGATCGATAGACGCGCTCCGTGGCAGAGAGACGAAGAAGATTGGCTTGTCTCCTTGGGGATTAAGGAGGATCCGCTGCCATTCCGCACAGGCTTGCGGCTGTTGGAGCCATATGGTGATGAGCATAGCTGGTCGCTTGAGCTCGTCCTGCAAGATAAGGAGAAGCCCGAGCGTCTCCTTCGACTGGGGCATGATTCGTGGGATAACAGCAATACCGTGACTACGGATAACAGCGTGTCGGAAGAACATCGCATTCCAGCACATTGGGAGCCATATATCAAGGAGCGTGTGGATAAGAGCTTAAGCTTGTGGGCGCTGCAGCTTCCCGAGTTAACAGACAGCGAGTATCCTGAACGGCTTCGCAACAAGCTAACTAACGATGAGGCATGGAAGTTTCTTTCGGAATACAGCGCTCGACTGCTCGCGGAAGGCACAGCTGTCTTCCTCCCTTCCTGGTGGGAATCGTTAAAGCGCAGCAAGCTGCGGATGAAAGCCAAGATGAAGTCATCAGCAGGCTCAGCGGGAAGCTCCATGCTCGGAATACAGCAGTTGCTGGACTTCGACTGGAAGTTTGCGGTCGGCGACATGACGCTGACCGAAGACGAGCTGGAGCAGCTGGCACGTCAGCAGCAGCGGCTCGTGCGATTTCGAGATCGCTGGATCGAGCTCGACCCTGCAACGTTAGCTCGAATTCGCGCTGTTATGAACCGCGTGCGTAAGAAACGCGGCCTAAGCTTCAGAGACGTGCTTGAAATGGTGCTGCAGGATGACATGAACAACTGGGACGAAGATTCCTTGTTGGAACGCGATGACGAGGACTACTTAAAGTTCGAGATTGAGCTTAATGAAGCGTTAACCGATATGATCGCTAAGCTCCAGCAGAAACAATCAATGCCGCTCATTCATGCACCGGAGAGCTTCTTAGGCTCGCTTCGCAAATATCAGACCGAAGGCTTATCCTGGCTGCTCTTCCTCCGACAGTTTGGACTTGGAGGGTGTCTGGCAGATGATATGGGACTCGGCAAGACGATACAATTTATAAACTATCTACTCGTGCTTCGCGGACAGAACCAACTGTTAAGTCCCGCAATTTTGATCTGTCCGACCTCAGTTCTCGGGAACTGGCAGAAAGAGCTGGAGCGCTTCGCACCTAGTCTGCGCGTCTACATTCACTATGGCAGCAACCGCAAGCGCGGGCCTGCTTTCGTGCAGGTTGTTGAAGATGTAGATCTCGTCCTGACCTCGTACACGACTGCGCAGATGGATGAAGATGATCTGGCACAGATAACTTGGAGCTGTGTATGCCTAGACGAAGCACAGTACGTAAAAAATGTATACACGAAGCAATCAGCCGCTGTTCGTCGCTTGGAAGCCCAGCATCGCATCGCATTGACGGGTACTCCGATCGAAAATCGTTTAACTGAGTTGTGGTCGATCTTCGACTTTATTAATCCCGGTTATCTCGGAAGCCTGAATGAGTTTAGACATCGCTACATTTTGCCGATCGAACGCGATCGAAATGCTGAAGTGATTCAACAGGTACAGAAGCTGATTAATCCGTTTCTACTCCGACGTGTTAAGAAAGATCCTGCCATCCAGCTCGATCTGCCGGACAAGAATGAGATGAAGGTATATGTCCCATTAACGGTTGAGCAGGGCACGTTGTACGAAGGTATTATTCAAGATATGCTCGACAAGATCGACCGCCTAACTGCGATGGAACGCAGAGGGCTCATCCTAGCTACTCTGACCAAGCTAAAGCAAGTATGCGATCTGCCTGATCTGCTGTTGAAAGGGCAAATGGATGAACCATGGGTATCCCGCTCCAACAAAGTGGAACGCCTGCTCGATATGGTCGAAGAGCTGAGGGCGGAGGGAGACCGATGCCTTATCTTCACTCAATTTGTCGGCATGGGTGAATGGCTGCAGCGCACGATATCCCAGCATACCGGTGAGCAAGTTCTATTTCTGCACGGCGGCGTTCCTAAGAAGAAGCGCGATGAGATGATTGCAAACTTTCAGAACACTGACGCTGCTGACGCGCCTGCTATCTTCATTCTCTCACTTAAGGCTGGAGGCACGGGGTTGAACCTTACGGCGGCCAATCATGTGTTTCATTTTGATCGCTGGTGGAATCCGGCAGTTGAGAACCAGGCTACAGACCGCGCCTTTCGGATTGGCCAGACGCGGGATGTTCAAGTTCACAAGTTCATTACGCTTGGTACGCTGGAAGAGCGAATCGATGAGATGCTTGAACTGAAGCAGGGCTTAAGCGATTCAATCGTGACTGGCGGCGAGAATTGGATCACAGAAATGTCCACCGAGCAGCTTCGAGAGCTGTTCACACTGCGCAGAAGCTGGGAGCAAGAGGATTAGTTCGCATCCCGTGAGCATCCCTTTCGAAAGGAGCTGTAGCATATGGCCGATGAGCCTGATAAGCCGGTGCAAAGAGAAGGACTGCGTCCTGAGAGTGCTGATTCGCAGCAGCATAACCTCTCGTTGGAGGAGCGGGCAGCGATGGACGCCTTTCTGCGTGAACATCCGCATCTCAAGCAAGCATCACCCGCTTGGCAGCAATTCTATTATCGAGTCAGAGCCGCCATACTGAGCGGAGACTAGGCGATAAGCATAGTTTACTATACGCATGTCAGGCTGCTGTTCTGGACATTCTATCCATGAGGATATGTTTTCATGTCCACCATATCATGGGGAGCCGCGTTATGGAACAGCAGCCGTCTGAACAGGTAGAAGCGTTGGCATTAAAGAAGAAAGCCGTTTGGGAGAAGAATATACTGCATTCTTTGCTTAGATCAATGCTTGCCAGTGCGTTTATCGGCTTCGGTGTCGTCGTCGCTTATTCAACCGGCAATTTGTTTGATGCTGTTCATTCCCCATTCGCTTATCCGCTTGCAGCCTTAACCTTCGGCGCGGCTATCATATTGATCGCTTATGCGGGGGGAGATCTGTTTACAGGCAATACCTTCTACTTCACTTTCGCAACCTTGCGAGGCAAGACTACGTGGAACGATACACTTAAGATTTGGAGCACCAGCTATTTGGGCAACTTAATCGGCGCTATTCTATTTGCCTTGCTGCTATGGGCATCCGGTCTATTTGATGGAACATTAAGCAATCCCATGTTCATACATGCGGTTGAAAAGAAAATGTCCGTACCTATAGTTCAAGTTTTCTTTCGCGCGATATTATGCAATTGGCTCGTATGCATGGCTTTTTTTGTCCCGATGGGTCTTAAGGGCGACGGACCGAAAATGTTCGCAATGATCCTGTTGGTCTATTGCTTCTTTATTGCCGGATTAGAGCACTGCATCGCTAACTTATGCTCATTCTCAATTGCACTGGCTGTGGATCATCCCGCTTCGATCAGCCTGCAAGGTGCCCTTCACAATCTAATTCCTGTTACGATCGGCAACATCATCGGCGGCAGTGTATTTATGGGTATGGTCTACTACTACTTGTATCCGAATAATAAGTCCGAAAGCTTTTGAGTAAAAAGTCCTTCCCTCTCTCTTTGCCCTCTCGTATACTGTAGACAGTGATATGTTTACATGCGATAACCAGCATAGGGAGGGGGTTTTTTTGTGAAAATTGCTCGTCGATGGCTGGCATTTATGCTCATATTGGTGCTATTGTTACCCAGTGTCATATATGCAGATCCAATTCCGCCTAAAGATGGCTTAGTTCAAGATACAGCAGGTATGATTCCTAAGGAATCGTTAGACAGCATTGAACAGGCCGCGCAAGGCAGCTTGTACACCTTTTACTTTCTGACGATAAACAGTCTAGATGGCGAGAATCCGGCTGACTATGCCTCTTCTGTCTATGAAGCTTGGCAATTGACTGCTGACGATGTCATAGTTCTGTTATCTAAGAATGATCGCCGAGTTGAAATGAACTTCAATAATCCCGCATTGCAGGCTAAGATTGACGCATTGCCTGAAGACTATAATGGGGATGGATCTTCTAAGTCGAAATTAAGTGAATTCGTCGATCATCATTTCATTCCATCAGCGAAGGAAGGACGCTTCGCGGACGGTGCGATCGCCTTGATGAATGCCACGAATGAGCTAAAGGCGCCTGCTGGTTCCGTGTCTCCTGTGACACCGACACCTTCGCCTGTAACACCGTCTAAGCCTGAAGGCAATACGCCTAAATCGGAGACTCAGACACCTCCTGCTTCTAACAAGCCGTCTAATCCAGGCAGCTCTGCTGCTGTCAATCCGATCAGCAATAGTCAGCCGATTCACATTCCATGGTCGACTATACTGATTGTCTTAGCCGCTCTATTGGTCGTTGCAACGGCGGGATTCTTCTTCTGGTCCAAGATTCGCCATCAGCGGCTTCAGAAGCGTATCCCAGGAATAATGGCTGATCTGAACCGTTCCTCTGAACGGAATCGACCATATGCAAGCCTATATCAAGGCATAACCTTGCAAACTGCTGAAGCGATTGACCGTGAGATTAATGAGCTGCTAGTTACGCTGAAGGCGGTACTTGATCAGCTTCAACAGATCGGCAGCGTACAATATTTCCGCCGCTCGGTATACACCCAGCTTAAGCAAACGATCGTACAGCTTAAGGATTATGAAGCGAAGACTGCCTCTATCATGCAGCGTGTAATCGTGATTGAAGAGACCGAAAAGCACGTTAGCTCCGGCCTCATAACGGAGAAGAGCGACCTTCGACAGGTGCAGTCCACGCTAACGCAAGAGCAGACTTCGCGCAAATGGTCGCTTGGGAAGCTTGAAGAACGCAGTAAACAGCTGGCGCAAGAATTTCAAGCCATTGATGATTTGGACGCGTTCGATCCGCTTCAAGCGGATACGCGCTTCATCGAGGCTCAAGCGGCGCACGATCGCTTGGAGCAGGATGTTGCAGCGGTGCCTCGTTTTGCGGAAGCATACCGCCAGTTCCCGAACGAAGCAGCAGCGCAACGCAATCGCTTCGAAGCCATTGTGCAAGAGCACAGCCTGAAGCTCGTGCATATTGATCCTTATTCGCGAATTGAGGAAGCTCGCGCAACTATGGAACGGATGTTCATTGTACTGCAGGATGGGGATATACCGGAGGCAGAACGATTATCGGAACGTTCTGGTCAACAACTGGCTGATGCTGTGCAAATGGTACAGCGGCTTGCTGATCTGAAGCTTAAGAATGCGGCAGATATCGATCGAGCAGCAGGCAAGCTTACGGGCTATCCAGAAGAGGACCAACAGTTGCGTGTCCTAACTGATCGCGTTCGACATCTCTACCGCACAAAGCACTGGGAAGCGCAGTGGCAAGATTATCTTGGCATTCTGCATGTTCTTCCAACAGCCGCTCGTCAGCTCAAGCAAGTACGCACATGGAGCGAAGTCGAAGTTCAAGAGTACGAGCTGGCACGAACCGCGCTAGATGAGATATTTCATCATTTGCAGGAGCGGGATAAGCGTGCCCAAGTATATTCGGAGTTGGTCCACAGCTTGGATCAACAACTTGAGGAGTCTAAGCGTCGGTTCACCGCAGGTGACAAGGCATTAAGATCAGGCGGCAGCATCATCAGCCGCAATCAACTGGTTCGCCAGTGGAATCAGTTGGAGCAGCAGCTGCAGCAGTTGAACAACAGCATCATGTCCATGCTAAATGAGCCGCCTTACGATGTAGATCTTCTTCTTGAACTGAGCAGCCGCTTCGTTCAAGATGCTGAAGCTTACCTACAGGATGTTGAACGCACCGCTGCGCTTAAACAAAGCGCTGAGAGCAAGATTCATGATCTAGAGCGCAAATATCAATCCACATACAGTCGAACACGCAGCAAAGTAAATGCATCACGGTACAACCGAGATTACTCTAATGTTCAGAACCAGGTTCGCAATCTGATGTCTCAAGGGAGATATGAGGATGCTGCTTATCAAGCTGGAGCTCTAGCAGGCATTATATCCGCTATGAATTCCGCTTATGAGCACGTAATTGCTGAGGAACGTCGGGAAGAAGCTGCTCGACGCGCAGAGGAACAGCGGCGGTCGATGAATAATTCTTCAAGTGGTTCGAGCTGGGGCAACAACTCCAACAGCTCAGGAGGATCATCGTGGAGCAACAATAACAACAACTCTTCGGGCGGATCAAACTGGTAGTTAGAGTGGATTCAACCTATTGAAGGCTGAGACGTCATTTATATGCATCTCAGCCTTCGATCATTTCACCGTTCATATAATAGGAATATAGATATAGAGCTTTGATTCATCGGATTCTCTCCCCTTGAACTCAGGGCCGTACAGCTCAAAGTCATCACGGCAATCGAGACTTAGATCCGTGTTAGACAGCCACGTGCCCCAGATATATTCATAGCTGGCAGGCAGCACCTTCGTCGGCCCCAGATGCTCAAAAACGGCATATCGCCCCGGTTGCAGTACGCATGCGCACATCTTATCGGGAACGGTACTCTCAGGATAAACCTCATATCCCGCCATCTGTTCAAACGGTGATTGCTCGGTAAACTCCTGAAACGATAATGCGCTGGTCGCCCTGCATATTCCATATCCCGTGCGATGATCCTTAATCCCCGCTATTTCCTGCCGTCTCGTTATCAACTCATCCCAGATGTCCGGAATTCGATTATGCTCCAGTGAGGTCCATCCCCTCGTCCCGATAACGTGGATGGAGCGCTCTAACACCTGAATCGTCGGCTCGATCGTAATATGATCCAATCGATGATACAGCCTCTTGCCGAGGAGCTGCCCTTTCTCACTCATAACAGGTCGAGTTCCCCGTGCGCGAAACTGGTACGGAGCAGTTCCATACACCCGCTTGAACGAACGGCTAAAAGCAGCCTGTGATTCAAATTGATAGTCCATCGCGATGTCCATGATCGGGCGATTCGTTCCTAATAGCTCCCGCGCTGCTTCCGTCAGCCGTCTTTTGCGAATATAGTTGCCGATGGTCTCTCCTGTTAACGCCATAAATATCCGATGAAAATGTGAATGAGAAATATGCACTTCACGTGCAACATCTTCTGCCCGGAGCGGCTCACAAAGATGTGCCTCGATATATTGTACAGCGCGTTCAATCGTGTTTTTCGTCATCAGCCGCCCCTCCTATCAGGCTTGTGTATGATCTGCCCAGAATTGTGGGCCGTATTCCTTCGTCTGGAGCTTTACCTCAAAGGTATGAGCTTCTAACTTATCTCCAACCTTAAGCTTATACCACGGGTTCAACAATGGTGAGCCAAAGCATACATCTACTGATCGATCCTCCAGATCGAACAGCATCGAACGCAGCGTACCAAACCATTGCTCATAATTGTGAATCGCTAGCCCTGTCGGGTATTCCGTCTCCATCAATCGCAGCAGATCGCCCTTCGCAATAAGCCGCTCTTCCTGATTCATCACACGCTCCAGCGTCTCAAGCCGTACCATCGAATTACCCATAATCCGTGGTTGAACCTGAGCGACTTCAGTGAATAGAGGGTGATTCGTAGCGATAAGATGCGACATTTCGCTCTCAACGTCCACTAACCTTGTTGCATATATCCCATCATACGTCTCAATGAGCGCAGTCTGTCCCTTTAGATCCGTGACAAGCATATTCATATTCGAGGCGATCGGTATTTCCTTTAAGGTATCTAATGCTTCACTTACAGTGCTGCATTTTTCTAACAGCAGGCGCACGACAGCCCAGAACTGCAGTCCCTCTGCACGCGGCTTGCGCATTCCAGGGAGGTCTCCAACAGGCTGCCCACACGCGGAAAATGTCACACATAATCCATGCTCATTCATTCCCTCACTGCGTCCGAACAATTGGATGGAGAATCCGGTATGCGTATACGCACCCGTCATTCTCGTAGAGCACAGCCGCATATCATCCATATGCGGGGCCAAATCATAAGTGCGCAGTACATAGGTACGCTTATCAGCTGTCCGATTCGGAAGCACTGCGCAATGACTGCAGCCTGACGCAATCTGAGTGTTCGCATAATAGATCAGTTTCGACGAAGGTACCTGCAGTTCCTCCGCAAATGCTCCCAATTCCTCGTTCCACGACGGATTTATGCTCTCAAATATTCTCTTTTTTGCAGTTAATACATGCGCAGGCAGTTCCTCCTTCAACACAGACAAATCGAGCAATTGCGGCTGCCGCTTTACTTCCAGCCCCTGCTGACGCCCAATCTCAGTCGCACTGCCTTCAAGCATCGTAAAATAAGCAGTCACTTTATCCTTCATCTTCATCATCATTAACTCCTCTCTCCTAACAACTAAGCTACTCACTCATTGTAGAACAACTGCATTTTATTAATTTGATACTTTTTACCTTGTTCACTATCTTCTGTTTTCAGTTTCCATATCTTTCGTCATCTATCTCCTAATGAAGCAGGAGCCCCCTCGAGAGTATGCCCCTTTATTTCCCTTTATGACCCTTTACGTCCCTTTATGTCCTTCAGCAGCCCATTTGACTGCTATCCCTTTCTCTCAGGATCCTATTTTTCTTGGGCTTTCTCCTTGCTTTATAGGCGCACCTCTCAAACTCTACTTGAACTTTACTTGAACTTTACTTGTACACTTCCTGAACTCTTCTTGAACTCCTCTTGATCTCTTCTTTAACTCTTCTTGAAATGGATATCCTCTCACAGCCCATTTGACCAATATCCCATCTTCTCAGGTAACATCCATTTTCAAACTCAGTCTCTCTTCAGACTTTAGCTTCGATTTATACATCAGAAATTTACTAATAATGGTTGATAAACGAACATTTGTTTGGTATAATTTACTACAGATAGGAACATACATTCGTGCATTGATGAGGAGTGAGAATGATGAACAAATTGAATGAGTGGAATACAATTGAGGAATTATTACTACATTTTTCTGACGAACAGGTTTGTGTTTCCTATCTATATAATATAAAGTGGCCTCATGGGTTTAAATGTCCCCGCTGCGATTATTCATATGCCTATATTATAAGTACACGACGTTTGCCTTTATATGAATGCGGCGCATGCAAGCATCACACCTCGCTCACAACAGACACCATTATGGAAAATAGCCGCACCTCTTTACAGAAGTGGATCACCGCAATATGGCTAGTTTCTCAACATAATATCAACATCAACACAGTTCAACTCAGCTCGATTATTCAAGTAACTTATAAGACCGCCTGGTCCATTCTGCATAAGATTCGAGCCATTATTAGCGCTTCAGATAACGAACAGCCTCTGAAAGGTGTCATTCAAGGGATTGTTGATTATCATGGAAAACCATATTTTCGTTCTACAATGGAGCTTCTTCCTAAAGAGCATCCACTTATTGTAGCTGCATCCATGGACACAGATGAGCAGATGGTCTGCCTCAAGATGAAACGCGTCGATCGACAGCAACTTAGCGGTAGAACTTTACGCCCTATCGTTTGCAGTGATTTCATCAATCATCATACATGCACAGATATATCCAGCATTACGATAATTCCTCATCCTTATCGAGCTATACGATTTCGTCATCTGAAAAAAGTGTTTCAGCAAGCCCGCAGTTGGATGATTGACACCTTCCAAGGAATTGGACCAAAGTATCTGCAGAGGTATTTGGATGAATTCTGTTTTCGCTTCAACTCCTTATCCAAGCCCTATTCTGCATGGGATCAATTAATCAGCCTATCCATGTCTACTCATTACAATTTCGTATCCAGACATCATACAATGTCCTCTGTATACGTTGCCGCATAAGCCTGTGTTTTACGACACATTCTTAACAATTCATAGTTTTATATTTGTTGCTCTCTTAATGCTATCTAATCGACCCAATAAGCATTCTTCTAGCTTCTCTCGCACTTTCAATACTGCTTGGCCGTCGACACTTACACTTGCACTTGCACTTGCATCATTCTAGTTTCTCGCGTACCTTTCCTGAGCTTGTGGGATATTGGTCAAATGCTCGTACCATCACTCATTACATTGGGCACTCATGCACTTCGTGCTTGGTTTTTGAGCTGCTCAATATTTACACCTGCGTTATTCTAGGTTCTCACAATTCTAGATTCTCGCATCCCCTTCCTGAGCCCTTGGGATATTGGTCAAACGCTCTGCAAGACATATAACTCTCTTTATCCTGTCACAAAATAAATAAAGGAGCAGACCAAAGTCATTTACACGACCCTGGAACCACTCCTACTAAATGTGAATGTATAATGATAATGTTATATGATTGCATTAACTCTTAGAGAGCACCCACCGTCTCTAGCCAAGCCTTCGCGATCAGCGCATGTCCTGCTGGACTTGGATGCACGCCATCTGGCGCCCAATAAGCACACGGTGCTTTCGTAGAAGCCTGAGCAAACAGACCGTCTAGCGGCACTAATGCGGCACCATATTCACGAGCAAGATGGCGTACAACATCTATCTTTGGATCCAGATCTTCACGCCAAGTCTTACGATCTTCAGGCACCGGCAAGACAAATGGCTCTACCAAGACAAGCTTGGCGTTGGTTCGGGAAAGTGTGCGCTCTATTATATCTCGATACCCTGCTTCGTAGCTTGCGGTAGAAGTAATATCATTGCCGTCATAGCGACGCCATGTGTCATTGATCCCTATGTAGATCGATACGATCGTCGGCTCTAACGCGATGCAATCGATATCCCAGCGTTCTTGCAAATCCTTGACTCGGTCACCGCTTATCCCGCGATTATAGAAAGTCACATGCTTGTCAGGATATTTGGCGCCAAATAATCCTGCCGCCATTAGAGCATAGCCGTGCCCCATGTCTGTCGCACTCGTACGAACACGACAGCAGTCTGTTATACTATCGCCTTGAAATACTACGATATCATTTTCCTTCAGCAACATTACCATGGACCTCCTCATCATCACTATCTATTCATTATAAGATCATTTTACATATTATTCTACATAATTCGCTCACCAAGGAGCGAACAGATCATATCCACCGCCACTTCAGCGGTTCTATTGCGATGATCGAGCAGTGGATTCACTTCTACTACATCAACCGAGGTTAAAATGTTGGCAGCAGCCAGCATCTCCATAACCAAACTGCCTTCTCGATACGTAAGTCCTCCTTGAACAGGAGTCCCTACTCCGGGAGCCTCGATCGGATCGAAGGCGTCCAAGTCCAAGCTAAGATGCACACCATCCGTATCGCGACTGGCTATGCGAATCGCTTCTTCCATCACGCTGGCGATGCCGATGCGATCAATCTCATGCATCGTGAACACCGTTATTCCGGCTTGCATCAGCAGCGTCTTCTCACCCGGATCAATTGAACGCGCGCCAACAATAACGATGTTGGAGGCGTCTATTCGCTTAGCGGCTCCAACCACCTGTACTAGGTTAGGATGCCCCATTCCGATTGCGACTGCGAGCGGCATGCCATGCACATTGCCTGAAGGTGTCGTTTCATCGGTGTTGATGTCTGTATGCGCATCAAACCAAATTACACCAAGCCGGGGCACTGCTCGCTTAACGCCGGCCAAGCTTCCGATCGCAATTGCATGGTCTCCGCCGAGTATGATCGGAAATCGTCCGCTGCGCAGCTGCTCCTCCACTCGAGTTGCAACTTCAACTGATACCGCCGCGATTTCCTTTACATTTTTCAACTTATCGGGCATCTCGCTTCCCGACAAGGAATGAGGTAAAGGTACCGGCACATCGCCTATGTCCATCACATCACAGCCAAGCGCTGTGAGCCGATCCGTCAAATTCGCATATCGTATTGCCGCAACCCCAAGGTCCACTCCTCGGCGTCCTTGTCCCAAATGAAGCGGTATTCCAATTATGCTGACTTGCTGTCTCATAAAGAAGCCCCTCCCCGCCTTCACTCAATTGATGCCTATACTGTAAGCACTCGCTCGATCCGTTCCAGCGCCCAATCCAGTTCTTCATGGGTAATCGTCAGCGGAGGAGCTAAGCGAATCGTCTTGTCATGTGTTTCTTTGCACAGCACCCCGAGCTCCATCAAGCGCTCGCACGTTGGACGCGCCGCTTCATACAGCTCCACGCCTATAAATAATCCGCGTCCGCGCACCTCCTTAATGAGCGGACTGTGAATCGATTGCAAACGATCGATTGTATAGGCTCCTAAGTCAGCCGAACGCTCAACCAATCGCTCATGCTCTATCACATGAAGCGCTGCTATTGCCGCAGCACAACCGAGCGGATTGCCGCCAAAGGTCGAGCCATGCGAGCCAGGGCTGAACAAATCTAATATGTCGTGATCGGCTGCAACTGCAGAGATCGGATAAACACCGCCGCCTAAAGCTTTGCCCAGCACATAGATATCCGGCTTTACTTGTTCCCAGTCGCAAGCAAACAGCTTGCCTGTTCGTCCGAAGCCCGTCTGAATCTCATCCGCAATAAAGAGTACTTGTTCTTGCGAGCACAGCTCGTAAGCATTTCTCAAATACCCTTGTTCAGGAATCACGATTCCAGCTTCACCTTGAATGGGCTCAATAAGGAGCGCTGCTGTATTCGGGCCAATCGCCCGTTTAAGCGCTGTCAAATCACCATACGGCACTTGCTTGAAGCCTGGTGTAAATGGACCAAAGCCCCGCTTATAGGCCTCTTCAGTTGAAAAAGAAGTTACGGTTATCGTACGACCATGAAAATTGCCTGCGCAAACGATTATTTCCGCTTCATCTTCAGGTACCCGCTTTACTTCATACGCCCAGCGTCTCGCAGCCTTCAGCGCAGTTTCAACCGCTTCTGCACCCGTATTCATTGGAAGCACGGCGCTCTTTCCGGTTAGCTCGCATAGCTTCTCATACAGCATAAACAACTGGTCATTATGAAAAGCTCTCGAAGTCAGCGTCACTCGATCCAATTGATCCTTTAATGCCTGCACGATAACAGGATGCCGATGTCCGTGGTTAAGTGCAGAATAGGCACTAAGCATATCCATGTACCTGCGTCCTTCTGGATCTTCAACCCATACTCCTTCGGCGCGTGCAATAACGATCGGCAGCGGCATATAGTTCGGAGCCCCGGTTTGATCTGTTCGCGCGATGATCTGCTCTGTATTCAACATATGAACTCTCTCCATTTCACTAATTTGTGATGCAATCGTTGGAGTATCATTGAGTTCTCCCAATGAAGTATATGAACAATGGCTAATGGGCATGTTCTGAAATTAGTGAAATTAATCGGCAGCGAAGGTTCCTTCATTTGCAGGACGTTTCATAGTCCGCTACAATTGAATAATAAGAATGGGAACGTTGCTTATCCATTGTAAGGTTCCGTTTGAAAGGATATGAAAGAATATGGCTGATACTCATACATACACGAAAGGTGAGGAGATAGCTAATGCCATCACGCACGAAATCGGTGTCGTGCTGAGCATTGCCGCTCTAACCTTATTGATCGTTTTCGCGGCGATTTATGGCGAAGCCATTCATGTGGTCAGTTTCACAATATATGGGGTGACGATGGTTCTGCTATACACCTCTTCGACGCTTGTTCACAGCTTTCCGCCTGGAAAGGTCAAGGATCTGTTTGAAACCTTCGATCATTCATCCATTTATTTATTCATTGCAGGCACGTATACGCCTCTTGTCTTGATCGCGCTGCCTCCAGCGCTCGGCTGGACACTGTTCGGTATCGTTTGGGCTATAGCAGCAGGCGGAATCGTGTTTAAAGCATTTTTCACTAAAAAATTTCTGTTTGCCTCTACCGGAATGTACATTCTGATGGGCTGGATCATCGTATTTGCTTGGGGTCCGCTCGTCGATTCGATGCCGCAGATCGGATTAACATTACTCGTTACCGGCGGTATCTTATATACAGTCGGCACGATATTCTATGTATGGCGGGGATTTCCGTATCATCATATGATCTGGCATTTATTTGTTCTGGCAGGGTCAGTCGTACACTTTCTGTCCGTGCTCACGCTTGTACAAATCCCTGCATAATACAAAAACAGGCTGCCTATTCATGAGGCAGCCTGTCTTATTATTGGGATACACTTGTAGTTGATTGTCTAATCCTCAGCTTCGGCGCAATCATAATCTTCTCATAACGTCCATCTCTTGAGTTTCCTGCAGGCTTCTCCAACAGATCGGCAAGCGTACTCGCTGCAAGACGTCCAATCTCCGCTTCATTCTGATCAATGTGGGTAAAGTATCCGTTATGTCCGTTCGGACTGCCGGGATCATCAAAGCTGACGATGGAGATATCCTCAGGCACACGGAAGCCGTGTCGCTCTGCAATCATTTTCAGATAGATTCCAAGCTGTCCGTTCAGGGCAATGTAGGCAGTGGCCATTTCACTCTTCATATAGCGGGCCAACTCAGAATTCATCATCGCTTCCGGTTCATTGGGTACTGTGAAATCTGTTAAGATTAATGCTGGATCAATCAGTTCTCCCGACTGCTGGAAAGCATCCATATATCCATGTATGCGGTCCTGAACACTCATCGTTCCACGGTAAGCATCCGTACAGATCGCAATCTTGCGATGTCCAAGCTCCATAAGATGCTGCACGGCCATCTTCGCTCCCATGCGATTGTCGGAGCATACATAATGCGTCTCCACTCCAGGCAAATAACGATCGATCAGCACAAACGGAAATTGATTCACTTTAAGTGACAGAATTTCCTCATTGTACAAGTCCTCATCTACTGGAAATAGCAGCAGTCCGGCTACGCCTATGTCCATAAATTGACGTATCTGCTGTTCTTCCCGCTCTTTGTCCCCATCGCTGTAAGCTAACAGCATATTATAGCCGCGTTCCTTCAAGGTTCGCTTAATTGCGTTTATGATCCGTACCTCAAAATAATCGTTCAATGTCGGCATAACAAAGCCTATCGTTCGTTCAATTCTGCGCGCAACATTAGGTGCAGGTGTGTCCTTAACTGAAGGGCTGGCTTCAAGCACTGTCTTAATCTCTTGATTAGGTGCTGAATCAGTTGGCGGAGCTTCAGACACAAAGCTGCCTCTGCCTGGCACACGATATATAATTCCTTCTTTCGCAAGCGAAGCCAAGGCATTAACCACAGTAATTCGACTCACTTGAAACTGATCCATCAGTTCTTTCTCGGTTGGTATGCGGTCATTCGGCTTCAATTCTCCATGCTCAATCTGATTCTGGATATATTGCTGCACTTGCATGTAGAGCGGTGAGCGCGAATCATAACTCATACGGGTATCAGTCCTTTTGACGTTCAATAGTAATTAAATAATATATATAATATATCATTTTCACAACAATGTAACAATAGAGATCGGTGCTCAGGAATCCCACTGTTACCAAACTCACCCTATTGTTCTCCGAATACAGATATAATTTACGATTAAACAAAGTTTGATTAACTTTGATCAGTTCGTTATGCTGGATGATAACTGAATATTTTAAAGTGAAGGGGGTATGATGGTTATGCAGAAATGGGTCGATTATTGTATGACGAAGCGCGGGACAAGCTTGACGAATCCATTTGGACCCGATGTAAATGTAATGAAGGTGGGCAACAAGATGTATGCCTTGCTTCCTGCTGACGGCGGTCCGCAGATCAGCTTGAAGTGCGATCCGCTGCGCGCCGACGCGTTGCGTGAGCAGTACCCCGAGATTACTCCGGGTTATCACCTAAACAAGCAGCATTGGAATTCGATCGCATTGGACGGCAACTTGACGGATGAAGAGATCATCGATCTCATCGATCATTCTTACGATTTGGTCATCAAGAAGATGACCAAATCTGAGCGGGCCAGCATCGGCACCTAATATTAATCATACAAAAAAAGACGTAACCGGATGATCCGGATTACGTCTTTTTTGTACTAGCCGATGCTCTAGCGCTTGGAAGCACCGCGACCGCGCGGCGCACCGCCCGACTGGCGTCCGCCTGAACGGCCGCCAGAGCGTCCCTCTTGCGCCGTTCTGCCGCCGCGTGCGTTCCGTTCCTTAGTCCCGCGGGATGCCGTGCTGCCTGAGCGGCCCTGCGCGCTTTCATCGCGACGGCCGCGTGCATCCTGCCTGCCGTCGCCTGATGCTCTGCCTCGACCGGATCGACCGCGGTCCGAAGTGCTGCGCTCATCGCGCTTGCGTGTGCCCTTGCCGTCGTTGCGGCTGTCATTCCCGCCGCGGCGGTTGTTGCCGCTGCTGTTGCGCGCGCCTCTACCACCGCTGCGGCTCGACTTATCTTGCTTCCGCTCACCGGAGCCGCGCTCCTCGAAGTCATCCTTCATCGCCTTCGCGGCTTGCTTATCGATCGTCATGCGAATGCCCTTTTCGATCAGGCTCACATACATCTTATCGCGAGGCGATGCGAATGTAATCGCCATTCCCGTTCCGCCCGCGCGCGCCGTTCTGCCGATGCGATGCACGTAGCTCTCCGCATCATGCGGAATGTCATAGTTGAATACGTGTGTTACACCTTCAACGTCAAGTCCGCGCGCCGCCACGTCAGTAGCGACCAGGAACTGCAGCTTCGCATCGCGGAAACGCTGCATCACTTGCTCGCGCTTCTGCTGCGAGAGGTCGCCATGGAGCTCGTCTGAAGAATAGCCGAGCTCCTGCAGCGCTTCATTCAGCGTGCTCGCTCTGCGCTTCGTGCGGCAGAAGATGACCGCCAAGTACGGGCGATACAGCTCCATGGCTTCAATCAACGCGGCCTGCTTGCCGCGGTCCGTCGTTTCGACGATGCGCTGCTTAATGCCCGTTACCGTGATCTGCGGTGCGGCAACGCGCACATCGGCTGGTTTCCGCATGAATTGCGCAGCCAGCTCGCGAACCGCCTGCGGCATCGTGGCCGAGAACAGCATCGTCTGACGTGCAGTAGGCGTCTGACGGATAATGTCCTCGACCTCGTTCAAGAAGCCCATATGCAGCATCTGGTCTGCTTCATCCAATACCAGCGTGGACAGCTTGCCCAGATTGATCGTCCCGCGGCGCATATGATCGAGCAAACGCCCTGGCGTGCCAACCACAATGTGCACGCTGCGCTGCAGCTTGCGCATCTGCCGCTCTACATCTTGCCCGCCATAGGCTGCCAAGACTCTGATCTCGCGATCCGGCGCATCCAGCAGCTTCTCCAGCTCTGCTGTAATCTGCAGCGCAAGTTCGCGTGTCGGCGTTACGATCAGCGCTTGGATCTGATCGCGGGCAGGATTAACCTTCTGCAGGATAGGCAGAAGGAACGCGAGCGTCTTCCCTGTGCCTGTCTGCGCCTGCGCGATAAGATCCTTCTCTTCTAGCGCGATCGGGATCGCTTGCTGCTGCACAGGAGTCGGCGCGCTGATGCCGTACATCTGCAGCCTGCGAACCCACTCTGCCTGAATGCCGAGCGGGGAAAATCCATTTTTATCAAAATTACGAGCTTTATCGTTCAAATTCATCACCATTTCTGTATCAGATTCAACCCATATTACAGGATAATGCATGTAAATGCTAGATAAAAGTAGAGGCGCGGCCGCTTATCCGTTGCTTGTATCCTGCTGCGAAGCAGATTTGGCTGCAGATGATGCAATGATCGCCTTCACTCTGCCAACCTGCCCGTCTTGCAGTCTAACCTTTATACCGTGGGGATGAGTCGGTGAATTCGTTAAGATGTCTTTTACGATCCCGCGCGTCAACTTGCCTGTACGCTGATCCTGCTTCAATACGATATTCACTTCTAACCCTGGCACGATATGTTTACGATTCTGTCCATTGCTCATATGAATGCTATACTCCAATCTAAAGATGTGGCTGCTGCACGAAATGTATCAACGAAATGTATCAACGAAATGCGTCAAAGAGATAATAAAAGCTGCCTTCCCTCATTATACACAATTCACAGCACTCCATATCCGAACATAATTGACGATGTGATATACTATTACCGAATCTATGACGATAGGAGCATCACCCATTTATGCTGACTTATGAACAGAAGCAGGCGGTTATCGAAACATTTCCAGAATTGACACGCAAAAATGTATCTCTAGGCCGCATCAATTATCATTACGAAGACAGCGCATTTGATAAGAAAACGGTCGTTTATCATCTCCACCCTAACGGAAATGGCTACGTATATGCTGGTCAGACAGCCGACTGGAAGACGCAAGCCGATGACCGCGGATTCGTGAATATCCGCGACTTCGATGAAGCATCGCTAAAAGCCATTATCCGCGCTTCGATCGAATCGCTTCAACCGACGGAGCACGAGCCGTCATCTGTGCAAGAACAAGATGACACTGCAGAACAATGGTTTGATGCAGATGAACAACGTGTCACGCTGAAACATGACGATGAAAACGACATGTGGATGATATTTGCGGAAGATACGCTTCAAGACGCATTCGAATCGTACGAAGAGGCTGTTGAATATTTGTTGGATGAGGGCTTTGCTCGCATCTAAGCTGCAACGACTTGCTTACAATACCAAAAGGGTAATTTAAGAAGCTCATCCGTCTTTCGCGACAGGCGGAGTCTTAAATTACCCTTTATTTTTATTTCAACCAAGGCGATGGCTCGCCAACTGCTACAATATCCAATTCATGAAGCGCTCGCGTGCACACGGTATACAGCAGCTTGCGATCCTTCTCTTCTCCGTAACTGGCAGCATCCGCATCGTACACGATAACCGCGTCAAACTCCAGCCCTTTCGCCAAATAAGACGGCATAACCCAATAACCTGCCACGAATTGACGAGTGTGCTTCGTGACGCGCCGCAGCTCAGGCAGCTCAGCTTCCAGCTCCGCATAGACACGATTGCAAGTTACTTCATCTTTCGTGATAACGGCTGCGGAATGGATCCCCGCTTCCTTCAGCTGCAGCAGCCGAGCGCGCACGAACTGGATTCGCGCTTCCTCATCATCTACGATGGTCAATCGCGGTTCATTGCCTTCGCGGTTGAACGGCTCGGCAGGCTCGCCTTCCGGCAGAATATGCTGCGCATACTCCGTAATATTGCGTGTCGATCGATAGCTCTTCGTCAATCGAATAACCTCGCTCGAGCGATCCGCAAACATCGCCTGCACAGACGCGACAGAATTCATGCGATTCGCTTCATAGATCGCTTGATTCCAATCTCCCAGTATCGTGAACTTACTTCGTGGAAATAGTCTGCTGAGCAGCGCATATTGAAACGGTGAATAGTCCTGCGCTTCATCAATGACGACATGTCGTATGTGATTGAACGTATCGAAGCCTTCAACTGACTCCAGCAAATACAAGTATGCGGATGCATCTTCATATGTGAGGTTGCCGTCCTTCAAATTCTCAAACGAACTTCCCCATATCCGGGCAAATGTTAACTGCTCAGGGGTATCGTTCGGAATATTAGCCGCCTCTACCCATAGCGGTAGATTGTGCACTAGGCCGGCATACACCGCGTCCCAATGGATATGAGCTTTGGCGCGCACTTCTTTCTGCATCGCCCGCACCCATTTTCGTACCTGCTTGCGGCTCATTTCCTTCATCTCTTGCTCCGTGCCCCAATACTCCTTCTGCTTCAGAAAACGGCGGTACACCTTCTTCTCCTCTTCCGCAGCCCATTGGTCCAGATACGCCATGATCCAATCCTTCAGCTTGCTCACGCGAGCAGGCAAGGACCAATCCGCCAACGTAACATAGAAATACTCGCGCATCATCTCTGTCGTAATAATCGTGCGCTTCGGTGTGCCGAGTGGCAAAAATGCCATCCCTTGCTTATGCAGATGCTCTACATAAGCATCCACTACCTTCATAAAGGCTGAGGATGACTTCCAACGCGCCGCTTCCGCTTGAGCCTCTGCCTGATCTCTCTCTTCTTCTGATGCAAAGGCGTTCGCGCTGCCAGCCATCAAGCGCTCCGCTTGATCGTACACATCTTCGATCTTCATTGAAGTAGGCAGACGATAATCCAGGTAGTCCTGATAAGTCGTCTGCGTCATGTTGGCCTCGCCCAGCTCCGGCAATATATTGGACACATAATCGTTAAACAGCTCGTTCGGTGAAAATAGCAGCACTTGCTCTGAACGCATGCTGTCTCTGTATTTATACAGCAGATACGCAATTCGCTGCAGCGCAGCCGATGTCTTGCCGCTTCCCGCAGCGCCCTGCACGAACAGCACGTCATGCTGCTCGTCACGGATAATGCGGTTCTGCTCCCGTTGAATCGTGCTGACGATGCTCTTCATCTTCGTATCCGCACTCTTCGTGAGCATATCCTGCAGCATATCATCTCCGATCTGGATCCCGGTATCGAATACCGCCTCCAGAGCGCCGTCACGTATGACATATTGACGCTTCATCGTCATCTCGCCTTCAATCTGCCCCATCGGCGTACGGTAACGGGCAGGTCCTGGCGCATAATCATAGAACAAGCTCGCGATCGGCGTGCGCCAATCATAAACGAGATGATCGTCTCGACCAGCATCGGTCACCGACATCAAGCCGATATAGATATCCAGATCCTCGGTGTCGCCTTCTTCTCGAAACCGGATTCGTCCAAAATACGGGTTGTCGATATGCTTCTGCAAGCGGTTCAGCAACCTGGAGGCATGCTCCTGCACGCGCTCATAGTTCGCCAAGTCCTTCGCTTGCTGCATCACACTAACATACGTTTCAAACATCGCGTCGCTGTCGACCGTAACTTCATCCCAGAAGTTACGTTTCATCTCGACGATCTCACTCTGCTGGCTGCCAATCGTTTCACGGAGCGTATGCATCTGGTGGTCCATCACTCGGATGACCTTATGCAGCCTCGCTTCTTCTTCTTGGCGCTCTAATTCATTTATGGAATCACTCATTATGTTCTCCTCCCGAATCTTATTCGCCGTGCAATATACCTGCAGCAATCTCGCTTCGTTCTGGCAGAGCTGCGGCAGCAATGGCCGCCTTCAGCCCGAGTACGATCTGATCGAGGCTCATGCTCGCTTTTCCAGGATGGTGAAGCGCTTGTTCTGGTAAAAATGGAATATGAATAAACCCGCCCTTGCAGCCGCTTAGCTCCGGACTAGTCGCAAGCTGATGCATAAGCGCGTAAAATATCGTGTTGCAGACAAATGTACCCGCAGTGTAGGATATGCTGCAGGGTACTCCCGCTTCTCTGACGGCAGCCATCATTGCCTTTATCGGCAGCGACGTCCAATAGGCTGCAGGACCATTCGCTGCAATTGATGTATCAAGCGGCGCTTCACCATCGTTATCCGCAATTCGAGCCTCCATTAGATTAATCGCTATGCGTTCCAATGTCAGATCCGGTCTTCCTCCCGCTTGCCCGACACATATAACGTAATCCGGTTCTATTTCCGTTAATAACTGCTTCAATAAGTGCTGCGCTCTTGCAAATGATGTAGGGAGCAATCTAGCGGCGACTGTATAGTCCCCCTCGTATTCTCCCTCCAGCCTGCGCACCGCTTCCCATGAAGGGTTCAAGCTTTCCCCGCCAAATGGATCAAAGCCAGTAACAAGTATAGTCTTCATAATCGTTCCCCCTATGCTTATCCTCAATTCTCTATTTTCACAAACTATGTTAAAAAGAAGCATGATCTTCGAGTGAAAAGTCGATCGTATGGACAATCTGTTAGTATGCTCATGTTCAAATGAACCTGTTTATGTTAAGGTAAGAGTCGTTGGAAAGGAGTGCTTTAATATGTTGTCACAGATCGATGCGCCTGCTCTAATCTTGTTAGGTCTGGCCGCTCTTGGCATTATTAGTGGAAATTCTACAATTACTATCGCTATGGTCGTGCTGCTGTTTCTGCGCGTTACGAATTTGCATGCGGTATTTCCATGGATTGAAAAATATGGTCTAACCATCGGTATCATCATCCTGACGATCGGTGTCATGTCTCCAATTGCAAGCGGAAAAATATCTGTGGAGACGTTGACTTCCTCGCTTCTGAATTGGAAGTCATTGCTCGCTATAGGAGTAGGTATGTTAGTAGCCTATCTTGGCGGCAGAGGCGTCACTCTTATGTCACAATCACCGACCGTAGTAGCTGGACTGCTCATAGGTACAGTTCTTGGTGTTGCATTTTTCCGCGGTGTCCCCGTGGGACCTCTTATTGCTGCCGGCATCCTGTCATTGCTTATCGGCAAATCATAGATGCAAGCCCGTTCACGTCATTACATCATCACTTCATCATACTGAAAAAACAACCCTCAGGCAAATGTTTCTGGCGTGTTCAGAAGGAGTCCGTTACTTGACAGATGTGCGATCTACAAGGTGCTGACTCCCCGTTACACGAAACAGCGGCGATCTAAGACTTGAAAGTAAAGTCAAAGACCGCCGCTGTTTTTAGCTCTAAACCTTCTGAACTATTTTCTTATCCTCAATGTGATATACGAGCTCAGCTACATTCTCCAGCAATCGCGCATCATGCGATATGAAAACAATCGTACCCGCATAGCTCCTCATCAGATTTTCTAAAGCCTCCACTGCTGCCAGATCAAGAAAATTGCTCGGTTCATCCATAAGCAGGATGTTATATCGCCCGAGCAGCATTTTGGCTAGCTGCAATTTAATGATCTCGCCGCCGCTTAGCATGGACAGCTCTTTCCGAATATCGTTAGACGAAAACCCCAAGGACGCCAGTACAGCTCGAATGTCCGATACCTGATAATCACAGCTTTCCAGCATGAAAGCCATCACACCCTGATCGCGATTAAACTTGTAGCCGTTTTGAGCAAAACAGCCAATTTCCGCTTTGGGCGACAAGGAGATGCCGTCTTCTCGATTCAGGATCATGTTGAATAGCGTCGTCTTACCTGACCCATTTGCACCCGTTACCGCAATCTTTGCGCCCAGCGGAAATTGAAACGCCGCATCTTCAAAGATGACCTTGCCCTCATACTGCTTGTTAATTCCCTTCCCCATGATCGGAAATGGATGATGAAGCTCCAAGGCTTTGCTCTGCCGGAATTGGAAGGAGCGAATCGCTTCCGGCGGCTTGACATCACCAAGCACTTCGATGCGATGCTCCATATTTTTCGCGGCATTGTGCAGCTTCTTCTGCTTGCTTCCCACCGGCTTTTGATGACTGAGACGACCGCCGCTTTCTGTGCTGTTCTTTTTGGATGATCCCTTCGCTTTCTGATCTAACTTCCGAGCTTGAGAGTGCAGCTCGGTAATGGCTTTCTTCAGCCGATCTTGTTCAGCGAGAAACCCCTTATATTGAGCTTCCTGAGCAAGACGCTCCTCTTCCTTCTGTGCCAAGTAATCGGAATATCCGCCCCAATACTCGGTGATCCTCCCATCCTTCAGCTCCCAGATCTTATCAACGACTTGATCCAGAAAATAGCGGTCATGGCTTATGACAAGTACAGCTCCAGAATAGTATCGAAACTGATGGATTAACAAGTCAATACCCTCGCGGTCGAGGTGGCACGTCGGTTCATCCGCAAATATAACTTGCACCATTCCGGACAGAGCTTGTGCAATCTTCAGCCGTGTTTCTTCACCGCCGCTCATGCGTTCTGTATTCAGATTGTTAACGCCCAGCTTGCCCATTAAGGCGTAATCCTTCACCTCTTGGACAACTATATCTTCCAACTGTGGAATGTAGGCAATATTGCCGTCCTTGACGACTATGCCATCCGATAAAGGACATTCGCCGAGCAATACTTTGAGCAATGTGCTCTTTCCAGCTCCGTTAGCGCCGACCAGACCGATGCGATCATAATCATAGAGCTCCAGATGATCAATATCCAATACATCGCGCCCCGAATACTCCACATGAATATCTTTTGCTTTTATCAATAACATCCTATATTCCTCCTTCAGAAATCGCAGTTTTCTGTTCGCAGGGTATCCTGCGATTTACGAAAGGAAGATTAAATATAGATGAACATTAGCATGCGTAACATATTTCGCATAAGATTGACTCCTTTACAGATCATTTACTTGTCATTCAATCACTGCGCGTCGTTGTTAGACGGGTTCATTTTGGGCAATAAAAAAGCAGATCCAGGTCCCGATGCGGGCTTAGATCTGCATTTATCACGTGTGAGAATATAGCGAAAGAAGGTATAGCACAAACGCTATCCGAATCGCGATCTATGTCTGCATACGTATAAATAAGCAACTCTAAAAAGCCCACCACAAGGGTGTTATCCGCTTCTTATCGCCAACTTATCGAGTACGCATGGAATTAAACATAGATAACGAGCCTCCTCCTATTTAATGTCTTAAATGGTAACACTCATCAATCTTGCTGTCAATCTGATAGGGCACATCTTCTTTAAACGGACATTCGACTATTAGCGCGTGTACCTGTGTACCTTTGTACCGCAATTCCTCTTTCAAGTATTTCCAAAATGCGCTATACTAACAAATTGAAATCCTATTATGCTTATCGGAGTGAGACTCATTATGTCTTCCAGTAAAACATCGCGTTACTACGCCCTATTATTTGTTGGCATCATTGCTGTATCCTTCTCTGCGATCTTCGTAAAATGGTCGGAAGCACCGGCATCCATACTCGGAATGTACCGTCTGCTTATGACGAATGTGCTTCTCCTTCCATGGGTGTGGGTGTATCGCAAACAATGGCGCGGTCTTGGCCACAAGGATGCGCTCAAGCTCGCAGGATCGGGCTTCTTTCTGGGGCTTCATTTTCTGCTGTGGATGGAGTCTCTTCGTCATACAACTGTCGCCAGCTCAACGATGATCCTTGCACTTGAACCGATTCTCGTTATGCTGGGCTCATTCTGGTTGTTCAAGCATCGGACCTCGCGCGCAGCGATCATTGGAGTCGGAATCGCACTGATTGGCGTTGCCATGATCGGCTGGGGTGAT
The DNA here is from genome assembly GCF_054343325.1 of Paenibacillus marinisediminis. NCBI lineage: Bacteria > Bacillati > Bacillota > Bacilli > Caryophanales > Paenibacillaceae > Paenibacillus > Paenibacillus marinisediminis. Next base: position 112,252 of record NZ_JBTGUH010000003.1, on the reverse strand, counting down.
TTCTCCATCTCCAAGCAGGCGCTATACGGAGATCTGCTGTCTGTGCTCGGCACAGTGGCAGTCGTTATCCATCTTCTGCTCGGGCAAGATTTGCGCCAGCGTGTATCGTCCTACGTTTACAATTTCTCTGTCTTTCTTATCGCCGGCTTATGTCTCGCGCTATATAATGTGGGGGCTGGGATACCGTTAACCGGTTATCCGATAAATGAATGGCTGATCTTCTTCCTGATGGCCGTTATCCCAACTGTACTTGGACATATGCTGTTCAACTGGCTGCTGAAATACGTCAGTGCAACTGCGATATCCATGAGTATATTGGGAGAACCAGTAGGAGCCAGCATTCTTGCTTGGATCATGCTCGGCGAAGTCATGACTCCATTACAGATTAGCGCATGCATTCTGCTGCTGTTCGGCGTGTGGCTGTTTCTATCGAGAGATCGTCATGCTCCCCCTGCTTCAGTCGCAGTGGAGACGACGAATTAAAGGCTTTATAATGTCCAGTTCTTCTGCCCCTAAATTGATGATAGGGATGCATACAAAATAATTAATATGTATTTAATTGTTCAAATATGGATTGACAACACTTTTATGGCAGTGCTAGAATCAACAAAGCAGACACGGTAAACGTGTATATTCCACAGAGAGGCAGGTGAGATCCATGTTGTTCATTACTGATCGCGGCGGAGATATTCGCCATACACATAACTTCATACATGGAGCCCTGCATATCGAATGCTTGTGGAATGAAGACAGCAACAGGTCTAATCACTAGTTCTGATGGACGCTGCTGCTGAGCCTTCCTCACTATAACTGTCATTCATCTATTTGCGGGCCCATCAGCCCGTAAGCTAATACACTCGTTGCCCACAAGGTATATCGTTTACGACGATATACCTTTTTTAATGCCATAATGCATGTACTCGAATCCAAAAGGAAGTGAAATGGAATGTTTGATGTCATACGCAAGTTATCTTGGTTCTATAAAGAGCATAAGGTGCGATATTCAGTCGGTATCTTCATGCTTATCTTTGTCGGTGTGCTTGAGCTGATCCCGCCCCGCTTGCTCGGTCAGGCAATCGATGAGATTGTGTACGGCTTAATCACCTGGGATAACCTCATCCTGTATATGTTCTTAATTGCGATAGCGACGATCGTGATATACGCCGTCACTTATGTGTGGATGTATCAGATCTTTGGAGGAGCTTATCTGGTGGAACGGATGCTGCGCTCCAGATATATGCGTCACCTTCTCAAGATGACTCCTACCTTCTTCGAGAAGTACCGAACTGGCGATCTCATGGCGCGCGCGACCAATGACCTTCGTTCCGTATCTACGACAGCAGGCTTTGGCATGCTGCTGATCACAGATTCCACGATATTTCTGTTAGTCGTGCTGTCCGCCATGATCTTCTTCGTCTCCTGGAAGCTGACTTTAGCGGCGATGCTGCCGTTGCCGATTATCGCTATCGCGATGAAAGTATTCGGCAAGAAGATCCATGAGCGCTATATGATCTCGCAGGACGCCTTCGGTGTGATGAATGATCAGGTGTTGGAATCCGTTGGCGGCGTGCGCGTCTTACGCGCCTATGTGCAGGAAGCGAATGATGAACAACGCTTCCGCGACATCGCGCAGGACGTATATCGCAAAAATGTCGAGGTAGCGAAGATCGATGCGATGTTCGATCCGACGATCCGTCTCGCCGTCGGACTCAGCTATACCATTAGTCTTGGATACGGCGCGTATCTCATTATCCATAACGCGATATCATTCGGTGACCTGCTTGTGTTCAATATGTACCTTGGTATGCTGATCTGGCCGATGTTCGCTATCGGTGAACTCATCAACGTCATGCAGCGAGGCAATGCTTCACTGGATCGTGTGAATGAAATGCTCGATTATACGCCAGACGTTCAGAATGCGGATGTCACCCAAGACGTCCAACAACCGGAAACGATCGAATGGAGTAATTATCAATTCCGTTACCCATCTTCAACTTATAACAATCTGGAGGATATGACCTTAACGCTTCGGAAAGGGCAAACGCTCGGTATCGTCGGGCGAACTGGAAGCGGCAAGTCTACCTTCGTTAAGCAGTTATTACGAGAATACCCGATTGGCAGTGGTGAGATTCGCATCAACGGTGTTCCCTTGCAGAGCATGCCTCTGGAACGGATTCGCAGCTGGATCGGTTATGTGCCGCAGGAGCAGATCTTATTCTCCAAGACCGTTAAGAACAATATCCTATACGGCAATCTGAATGGCAGCGACGATCATGTAATGCGAGCGATCGACACCGCCTCCTTCACACATGATCTGCCGACATTGGCAGATGGCGTTGAAACGATCGTCGGCGAGAAAGGTGTTGCCCTGTCAGGCGGACAGAAACAGCGGGTATCTCTCGCCCGCGCCTTTATCTCGGATGCTGATATTCTCATCCTCGACGATGCATTGTCAGCCGTTGACGCTCGCACAGAGGCGAACATTATTGAAAATATTCGCGAAGAGCGCGCAGGCAAGACGACACTGATCACGACTCACCGCTTATCGGCAGTCGAGCACGCTGACCTCATCATCGTGCTGGATGAAGGTCGAATCGTAGAGCAAGGCACACATGATCAATTAATGAATCTGGACGGTTGGTATCGAGAGCAATACAACCGCCAGCAGTTGGAATCCTCCTTGTAAGACCGGGATGTTTCCATACCCAATCAAGCATCAGATAAAGGAGGAACGTCATGATGAACCACGAACACGAAGTACAGCCAGACGCCGCACAACCCAAAAATGTCGGCAAACGGCTATGGAAATATGCACTTACCTATAAATGGACCTTCATCATTTCGATGTTGATGCTCTCCATTGCAGTCGCCGCGGAATTGGCTGGACCTTTTATCGCCAAGACCATAATCGACCAGCACATTCTCGGCATCGAGCAGCCGTTCTATCAAACGTCGACTGACTCCAAGTATAACGTTGACTTTGAAGGTATAACGTATAAGCGGAGTGACCGTTTCGCGGAAGGTGAAGCCAAGGGAAACAAGGCGATTCACATCATTCAAGGCGGAACGACATTCTATCTCGTTGATGAAGTCATTCCCGAACCGAACGGAACGCGTGATTATGCGGACGGTGTACTGACGATCACTTCCAAGTCCGGCGAATGGCAGGGACCCGCCCATAAGCTGTCGCTGAACGATATCCTGTTGTTTTACAAGCCGGAGATCAATGCGATGATCGGCTGGCTCGTGATTTACGTGCTGCTGCTCATCCTTAGTATCGCTTTGAGCTTCGGCAAGATCTTGGGACTACAGACAGCGGCTAACAAAGTAATCCGCAAGCTGCGTGGAGACGTCTATGCTCACGTGCAGCGCTTGCCGATTCCATACTTCGATAACTTGCCCGCGGGCAAGGTCGTATCGCGCATAACGAACGATACAGAAGCTGTAAAGGATCTATTTGTCGCCGTCCTTTCTAACTTTACATCAGGCATCATTACGATCACTGGCATATATATCGCGCTATTCATCCTGGATGCCAAGCTTGCTGCGATCTCATTGGTCCTGCTGCCCATGATCTGGATGTGGATCGTTCTGTATCGCAAGTTCGCTACTCGCTATAACAAGATCATTCGCTCACGCTTGAGCGCTATTAACGCGATCATTAATGAATCGATTCAAGGCATGCCTGTTATTCGCGCTTTCCGCCGTGAGAAGGAAACGTTGAAAGAATTTGAAGAGCTAAATGAGGACTATCTGAAGCACCAGAATAAGCTGCTTAAGCTTAATGCATATACGTCGCATAACCTGGTTACCGTACTGCGCAACATTGCCTTTGCGATCGTGCTCTGGTACTTTGGCGGCGGCGCTCTAGACGCTAACGGTGTCATTTCAATGGGCGTGCTGTACGCATTCGTAGACCTGTTGAACCGGTTGTTCCAACCGATTACAGGTATCGTGAACCAGCTTGCGAACCTGGATCAATCCCTTGTCTCTGCCGGCCGCGTATTCGAGTTGATGGATGAGCCGGGAGAAGATCGCCATGAGGGCACCATGCCGCGTTATAAAGGTCATGTCGAATTCGACCAAGTGTCATTTGCCTATAAAGAAGATTACGTGCTGAAAAATATTAGCTTTGAAGCGAAGCCTGGTCAAACTATCGCGCTTGTCGGTCATACCGGTTCAGGCAAGAGCTCGATTATGAACCTCTTGTTCCGCTTCTATGACCCGCAGGTTGGCGAGATTCGGATCGACGGTCAAGTGATACGCGACATTCCGAAGCAATGGATTCGCCAGCACATGGGGATCGTGCTGCAAGACCCTTATTTATTCAGCGGTACGATTGCATCGAATGTCAGCTTGGGTGATCCGGCCATTTCCCGGGAAAAGGTTGAAGCATCACTGAAAGCTGTTGGTGCGGACCGAATCTTGAAGCAGCTGCCAAAAGGCATTGATGAGCCAGTAATTGAGAAAGGCAGCACGTTATCCGCTGGTCAGCGTCAATTGATTTCATTTGCGCGCGCACTCGCATTTGAGCCTGCCATTCTCATTCTGGACGAAGCAACGGCTAACATCGATACCGAGACGGAAGCATTGATTCAAGATGCGCTTGAAGTACTGAAGCGCGGACGTACGACATTTATTATCGCGCATCGTCTCTCCACGATTCGCAGCGCGGACGTCATTCTCGTTCTCCATCGCGGAGAAATTGTCGAGCAGGGCTCGCATGACGAGCTCATGGCGCTGCAAGGGCGTTACTATCGGATGTACCAGCTGCAGCTTGGAGGGCAGACGGATACAGCTTCCAATTTCAACACGGACGCGAAGGAAGCGGAGCCTGTACAAAACAGAACTTCTTGTACTGTATTGGCATAAAGAATAAAAGAGGATCGGCACTGTAAACTGTACCCTATCGAGTAGACACTTTAAAAAAGTCTCTCGATAGGGTACTTTTGTTTTTAACAACTAAATGAGAATGGGGAATTGTAATGAGCAAAAAAATATTTTCAGATAACGAAATCAAGATGCTATCTAACAATCCTTACGTGAAATCCGTTTCTTCTAAGGCAATTACGTATACAGATGCATTTAAAGAATTGTTTATTTCAGAGAATAACAAGGGCAAGCTGCCATGGGAAATATTTAAGGAATGCGGTTTTGACGTATCAATCATAGGAAGACAAAGAGTTAAATCATCAGGAGATAGATGGCGCGCCAGTTACCAGAAAAACGGTATCTTAGGTTTGCAGGACACAAGAAGTCAATCGTCAGGAAGACCCCTTAAACGGGAACTGACACTAGAAGAGAAGTACGCTAGACTGGAGGCTCAGAATGCCTTACTAAAAGCAGAGAACGAATTGCTAAAAAAGATTCGTTATGCGGAGAGGGGGCAGAACAAAGGATAAAACTGTCACCCAATAAAAGATATATCCTTATCCGTGCCATCGTTAAGAAATATCAATTCCACCGCATGATCAACTACTTATGCAAGGTGGCCGGGGTTTCTAGAAGCAGATATTACAGGCATTGGTCTTCTGAAGCAGAGCAAAAGAGAAGTCAACGTGAGCGACAAGATGAACAGGTAAAAGAAATCGTCTTAATGGCTTATCATTTCAAGAGACGCAAGAAAGGGGCCCGATCCATCAAGATGACACTGGAGGGTCAATTTAAGATTGTCTACAATCTGAAACGCATCAGGAGGATTATGAAGAAGTACGACATTGTGTGCCCTTTCAGGAAGGCTAATCCCTATAAAAGGATGATGAAGGCTACCCAAGAACACAGGGTCGTTCCCAACCTGCTAAACCGTGAGTTTAAGCAGAAGATCCCCGGTAAGATATTACTGACGGATATCACCTATTTATTTTACGGTTCAGGCAAGAAAGCCTATTTATCAACTATCAAGGACAGTTCAACCAATGAAATCTTGGCATATCATGTGTCAGACCGAATCACGATGGATCTTGCGACAGATACCCTCCTGAAGCTTAAGAAAAACCGAAGGTTTAAGAAAGCAGAGGGTGCCTTCATTCATTCTGACCAAGGATCCCATTATACACATCCAGATTTTCAAAAAATGGTGAGAAAGATGAATTTAAAGCAGTCTATGTCCAGGCGGGGAAACTGCTGGGACAACGCACCTCAGGAATCATTTTTTGGTCATTTTAAAGATCAGGCCTCCATTAAACCCTGTTTGACTTTGGACGAGTTAAAACGGGAGATTAAGGACTACATGACTTATTACAATCACTACAGATACCAATGGAATTTAAAACAGATGACCCCTGTTCAATACAGAGATCATCTTCTTCAATCTGCCTAGACTTTTTTAGAATGTCCTTTACAAGGGGTACAGTTTACAGTGCCGATCCCTTTTATAGCTTGAATTAGTCATACTTCATATTCACAATCCACTTTACAGCTGCTCCATGACTGATTCCTTCTCGAGGCTACGCGTTGTAAGATAAGAAATGATCACGGGGATCATTACTGTAAAGAGCACGTAACCGAGTAAATACCAGGTTGGGAATCGGTAAGTCATATAGAAATCTGCACCTTGCTTAGCCATTGCCTCGTAGACGACGTATCCTAGTACCCCTCCGAATAATGTCGATAATATAACATTACCTGCAGCTAATAGCATACTTTCTCCTTGAATCATGAATGATAACTGTTTCCGTGTCATCCCCACTGCCTGCAACAAAGCAAATTCATGCTTGCGAGTCATCACATTCGTGACAATGGTATTGATCAGGTTAATGACACTGAATACAACAATGAACAAAGTTAGTCCAAAGAAGACCATCATCACGCTTGAAAAAAATACGGATACCTCTGATACACGATCTTTGAGACGATCTATTTTCAATGATGAAGAATTCCCAATGATCTCATAAAGGCTCGCATAAACAGCCGCTTCTTGAGATGGATCAGATACAATTTCAAATTGGGAGTTAATATTAGTCTTCATCATTTCATGAGCCGTTTGTTGTGGAAATAGGAACCATCCATCCGTACCGCCGCCTTCGACTATCGTACCTGCTACTCTAAACTCTTTTTCTACCATCTGACCATTATAATATTTTAGACGTACAGTATCTCCAACCTGGAATCCCCCGCCATAGTATTTTTCGAGCGTTTCATTTCCTCTGACAATAATCTCATGTTGTTGAACAAGTTGCTCATAATCGATTGGACCTTCAAGCAGCTCCTGATTAATCTGTTGCATATCCCGCTGTGTGATGACAGCAGCTGTTGTCCAATCTTCTTGATTATCCAGATATCGGAATGAAACATTAAAGCTTTCAGTAGGCACGATCTTCTGGACACCAGGGATAGCAATAATTTGTTGTGCCAATTGGTCAGATAGAGGATTCGCGAGCTGTAATCCACTCTTGCCATGATCTGTCGTCTGGATGGCGTTGCTAGATAATTTCACTAGGAATTGTCCGTTGGGCATGTCAAATTCATTGCGTGCGAACTTCTCTATGTCCATTGCATTATTCCAAGTCGCGATTGCCATAAATAGCGTGCCGCCTAAGCAGAGGGATATGATGGTAATGATCGTTTTCTTGCGATTACGTGAAAAGTTGATTGCCGCTAAGCGAAACGTTGTCATGCGACGATGTAATTTTTTCGTTTGTGCGATCTCTTTAATACCAGAATATGCCGAATAGTTCGCAGCCTCAACAGGAGAGACGGTAGCTGCAAGCTTCGCTGGTTTATGAATTGCAAAACGTACCGTTATTACATTCAGTACGATTGTAATCAGCATAACAAACAGCTCATTGGTCCAGCTCCATCCAGCAGGGATAATCAGATAGGTAACTATACCTCCTAATAGTAGCCCTATAGGAATGGCAATGATACAAAGTATGGTTCCTTCTTTCTTAAGCAATCTACGTATTTGCCTCTGTGTGGTACCAATGGTGGCAAGCTGTCCGTATTCCCTGATCTTACCGATAACGGATATGTAGAACGTACTGTAAATAACGAGCGCACTAGCGATAAGAACAACCACACTGATCCCAGCTGCCGCCAACAGATTCGTAGTATTCGGTTTAAGAAGATTAACGTAAAACCCATTCTCACTAATATTTTGATGCGGAATTCCCGCATCATCAGCAATTAGCTGAACTTTATTACTAAAGCTGTCTGGCATGAGGTTATCTGCGCCCTTGACCCGAATTATAGCGTTATAAGCAAACTTTTCTAGCTGCTTACCTTGATCTGCATAGGCTTTAGATACATATATCGGATGTGTGCTCGTCCGAGCTCGTTCATTAACCAAGCCACTGACCGTGAACGTTTCTGTTGTTCCGTCTAGAAATGTTAACGAGATCTCAGCGCCAACCCTTGGCTCTTTCCCTAATCGTTCCAGATACGGTTTGCTTACAGCGATTTCATGGGTCTGCTGGGGTGCACGTCCTTCGATAACAGACATGGTCTTGATCTGCTCAGAATCGGCATCATAGTAAGCAAGATATATTCGGTAATCGTCGACTTCTAGCAATGATCCTGTTTTATACAGCGTCATGGCTTCAATCTCTGAATGATTCTCAAGTTGCTGGATCTGTTCATCTTGTACACCTATGAAATGGGCTTGTCCTTCATGTGCTAATTCACGTTTCTGCTCCATCGAGTAACTGCCTGGCAATGCTCCAAGTGCCATTAATAAGGTAGTTGCTAGAATGATGCTCAGCATCACCAATACATGATGCATCTTACCTGCGCGCAAGCTGCGCATTACGAGCCTGTTCATGATTTTCTTATTGTGTGTTTCGTACATCGTCATTCACCTGCCTTATACGATGTGACCATCTTCAATGCGGATGATGCGATTAGCTGTTTGCGCAATTTCCTCATTGTGAGTGATCATCACAATCGTTTGTTTGAATTGTTGACTGGTGATCTTCAATAAGCCGAGAACATCCTGACTCGTTCTGCTGTCCAAATTGCCTGTTGGCTCGTCTGCAAGCATGATAGCTGGCTTGGTTGCAAGTGCTCTTGCGATTGCGACCCGCTGCTGCTGTCCCCCTGATAGATGATTAGGCATGGTGTTCATTTTGCTCTGAAGTCCGAGTAAGTTTATGATCTGCAACACATAGGATTGATCCACTCGCTTTCCATCTAATTCAATAGGGAGCACAATATTTTCATATACATTCAAGATAGGTACAAGGTTAAAGTTTTGAAATACAAACCCTATATGACGGCGACGGAATATCGTCAATTCTTCTGCGCCCATGGTGAACAGCTCATTGCCATCGACAATTACTCTTCCGCTAGTAGGACGATCTAGACCGCCTAGCATATGAAGCAAGGTGCTCTTCCCGCTGCCAGAAGTACCGACAATCGCGACGAACTCACCTTCTTCTATCGTTACATCAACACCGTTCAATGCTTTTACAAGATTCGGTTCTTTGCCGTAGACTTTATACAATTGATGTGTCATTAAGATCGACATGCTGTTCAACCCTTTCTTGATTGATACCATCATTCTAGCTTGTAATAGTAACTCAAAAGTGTCCCAATAATAACAGATTCGATACTTTTCTATAAAACAAGGGACTGCAGACGCAGCCCCTATTTAGGCAGGAAAATGGAGAAATCAGAGCCCTTCTCCAATTCAGATTGAACTTTCATATAGCCTTTTTGTGCCGTTATGATGCTTCTTGCCAGATACAGTCCCAATCCGATTCCTTCTTCTTGGGACACCTGCTCAGAACGATAGAACCGCTCAAAGATGCGCGGTATTTCCGATTCCTCTATTCCAATTCCCGTATCCTTGATATGAATTCGAACAAATAGCTCATAGGGTTCAACAGAAATGCTGACCTTGCCGAATGGAGGTGTATATTTCACGCTGTTCTCAAGTACATTCGTGATCGCTTCCTGTGTCCATTTGGCATCGAATTGCGCTTCTAACTGCGGATCACAAGAGTACTCGATATGAATTTGCTTCTTAGTGGCAGTGGAATACACACTATTAATGACATCTATTAGCAATTTAGATAGATTACGCTGTTGAATATCGCAATGGATAATACCATTTTCTAGCCTGGACATATGTATAAGTGAACTGATTAACCACTTTAGCTTCTGAGATTGTGCAGCGACTAGGTGTGAATATCGATTCAATTCAGGATCGTTTATCGTTTTTTCTTCTAGCAGCTCACTGTATAGCAGGATATTAGAGATGGGGGTCTTGGTTTGGTGAGATATATCTGCAATAAAGCTCTCGATCTGCTGTTTCTGTTGATTATTATCCCGAAGCCCTTGATCACGCATACGCGTATATTTAGCTAGCTTCGCAATGAATAATGCCAGTTCTGTTTCTTCATTTTTAACCACAATAGGTCTGTCCGCAATCGCATCATCTATAGTGTGGTCAAGAACAGTAAATAGCCGCAGCACATAGTACTTCATATTGTACACAAAACATATCGCTATCAAGAAGATTGCTGCTAGTAAACAAGGCAGTACAACCTTGAGATGATAGTTATTCACCACAGCCGCATAAACAGCCATACACCATGCAGCAAGGAGACAACCATAGATTAGATATATTTTATAGAACATGTGATTGCTGATCTTAAGCTTCATTGATCTCTTCCTTCACCCATGTATAGCCGATGCCATACACATTCTTAATGTATTGAGGCTGAGATGGATCTTCTTCCAGCTTACTTCTCAGACGTTTAATGCTGACTGTAAGGGCATGCTCATCTACATCCTCGGATTCATGATCCCAAACGAGATCAACCAGCCGCTCTCGACTTATAATGTTGCCGCGATTCACAACCAAGATCTTTAGCAGCTTCTGTTCAATTTTGCTCAGCGTTATCTTCCGCTCCTTACGGGTGAACATCATATTATCGAAATCTATGGCAAGATCGCCAATTATAATCGTATTCGCTTGACTGCTTGAATGACGCCGAAGAACAGCTTTCACTCTTGCTCGCAGCACCATCAGACTGAATGGTTTCGTGATATAATCATCACCGCCCATTTCCAAGCCTCGTACAATGTTGAGCTCCATATCTTCAGCCGTTAGAAAAATAATCGGGACAGAGGAGGTTTGTCGAATATCTTTGCACAGCTCAAAGCCATTCCCATCTGGCAGGTTGACATCCAGCAGGATCAGATCAAATTTATTATTCTTCAACAGCCCTTCAGCACTCTTGATATTATAAGCTTGTGCAACTGTCGTATCTGCATGATCCAATATTAATTTAATGCCTTCATTCAGATCCTTATCATCCTCAACGATTAATATGTGTTTCATCTGTTCCTCCTTGAACCTGTTCAACTACATCAACCTTAATAATCGTATTGTATCAGATGATCCTACAATCTTCATGTGATGCAGGTATGTATGATAGACTAAATCTTCCATCAGAAATAGAAAAGGCACCTTCCCTATTAGCTAGGATAGATGCCTCTCGTGTCATTTAATTCATTAACGCAAACCACATTTTGTCTTAATAAAATGAAGCTGATTCTTCACATGGTTTAATTGCTCCTCCAATTCAGGAGAACCGTCTTGCTGCGCTTGAAGCTGCTGCAGCTGCTTCATGAGGTGCGGCACATCAGAATTGGCATTTGCACAGGAATAGTCACTAGTCAGATCGAGAGATTTAGAATAATTAATCATTGCATGCCTCCTGCTCTACCGACGTTTGCCTTTGGCGTTGTTAGCGTCTGCCGTCCGAGTTGACTTATTCAGATTCGAATGTCCTGGTTGCTTATGGGCCATGTCTGGAACTCCTTTCATGCTGCCTTCATAATGAAGTCAGATCAGCCTACTTTTCCTGCTTTGAAATGTTGTTCAGACTTGGAGCTCGGCGTGCTGCCTTGTATGACTTCAACGTGATGCTCTGCTCCGCGAATCTAGCTTTGTTGCGTTGTTGATGAATGCGTTCCGCCTTGTTATAAGGCATAGCGACCACCTCCAACCTTATGATACCCACGAGCCATCACTTTATGTTGATTGCCAACGGTTTACGGCAAATGCGGATTAATGCTGCTCACGCTTATGGGGCAGCTTAACACCGATTATTCGCCACACGATACGTTCAAATACGCGCCATGGAAGCATGGCCCGTGCTGCCAGTGACTGTCTTACACCTTTCCCTACAATATACCTTAACCTTCTTCTCCCATGAGGCAGCGCAGCGATTCGCAGAATTAATCGTGACACCTGTTCGGGCGGCGACGCTGTTCTGCTCGTCTCCGCTACACTTGCCTTCAGCTTGCTGGTGTAGATGGCATTTGGCGAGTTTGGTTGTTCATCGAGCATCGACAGACTTCGATCCCATATATTCGTCTTGTAGCTGCCCGCTTCAACAAGCACGACATCGACGCCGTGAACGAGCGCTTCATATCGCAAGGACTCCGAGAATCCTTCAACGGCAAATTTAGAAGCCGCATAAGGCCCCATTCCAGGGAACCCCATGCGGCCGCTAATGCTGCTAAGCTGAATAATGCAGCCTTCCTTCTGCTCGCGCATGATTCGCATTGCTTCGCGGGAGGTCTGAATAACAGCGAATACATTCGTATCGAACTGCTTCCGCCATTGTTCCATCGGAATATCTTCCGCAAAGCCGCCAACCGCAAAGCCTGCGTTATTCACGAGAATGTCCAGCCTGCCGAAAGTAAGCTTAATACGTTCTGCCGTCTCCGTTACGGCCTGCTCGGATGTGACATCCAGTTCCCATATGTGTAAGCGGCTTACCGCCGCGCCCTCAGCGCGTTCCAGCACACTGTTTGTTACTCCCTCTTGTCGGCTGTCTGCCTGCCTCATCGTCGCTACGACTGTCCATCCCGCTTGCAAAAAGGAGGCAGCCGTAAGCAGTCCGAAGCCGCTGGCAGCGCCAGTAATCCACACGACTTTTTCCTGCTTCATAGCTGCCTCATCTCCCCTTACTGCTTCTCTTCGATATATGATACCTTAAACTTAGCAATCTGCGCTTCCAACTGCGTACTCAGCGATTGCAGCTGGTCAACGGATGCTCGAATCTGTTCGGTCATCGCTGACTGTTCTTCAGTTGCCGCCGCAACGCGCTCCGATGAAGAGTGGCTCTGACTCGCGATCTCACTTAATTGTTCCAGAGATGCCGTAACTTCTTCACTTGCAGCAGACATTTGCATCGAAACGACACTGCCTTCCTTTACTTGTTCCGATATATTCATGACCTCGGTAGTAATCTCCATGAAGGCGTCGTCTGCAGCGCGAACAACCTTTAACCCGTATTCAACGGATTCTTTCTGATGCTTCGCCGCTCGTTCTGTATTCGCTCTATAGGTATGAACTTCAGCAATAAGCTCCATAATACGATTAAGTGATGTCTTAGAGCTATCAGCAAGCTTGCGCACCTCCGTAGCAACTACTTGGAACCCCTTGCCGTGCTCGCCTGCGCGTGCAGCTTCAATGGAAGCATTTAAAGCCAACAGTTCCGTCTGCTTTACGACGCCTTGTATGAAGTGAACCGCCTCACTAATCTGATTAACCTCATTCGACAGGCGCTGTAATGCATCGTAAGTAATATCGGACGCTTCTTGTATTCGCTCCATCTGCAATACAGTTTCGTTAACAATCTGGCGCCCGTTCTCTGCCTTCGATGCCGAGATCTCCATCTTCTCCAGCACATTAGTCGAAGTTTCGGTTATCTGATGAACGCCAGCCGCAATTTCCATCATAGCCCGCTTCGTCTCCTCAGCGCTTAACTGCTGCATCTGCGCCCCTGATGCAACCTGCTGCATCGCAGCGCTGACCTCAGTCGCTGAAAGCGCTGTCTCTTCTGCGCCTCTTGCTAACTCGATCGTCGATTGCGATACTCCCTTAGATGCCACTTGTATTTCATGCAGCAAACCGTTTAACCGTTCGATCATTTGATTAACAACTGATCCGATACGACTGAATTCATCCTTGCCCTTTACATGTAAACGAACAGTCAGATCGCCCTCTGCAGCCTGCTCAGCCAATCGACGAACTTTGTTAAGCGGTCGTAATTGCAAGCTGATGTAGATGGCTACGAATACAATGCATAACAATTCAATGGAGGCGCAAATGCTGATCGCGGACCATAACATATCATTCAGCTTGTTCTTAATCATACTATAATCATAGTCTACGCCCAAATATGCTAATGTTTGACCCATTTCATTAGTAATCGGAACTAATGTCGTGATGATCTGCTTCCCGTCCGAGGTGTATTCCTTAGTACTGGCGGCATCATTTGTCTTCAGCTTCTGAACAGCCTCCATCTTTCCTTCATCCATAGGGAATACCGATCCAGCAATGAAGCCCTGCTCGTCCATCCCGTTATCACCTTGAATCATGGTCATGTGTGGATTATCGAGAGTCGAGCTGGCGGGAATTTTAGTAGACAGAAGGTACATATGTTCCATATCTTCTTTAAGAAGGGCGTTCAGCTTCTGCCGAATCTGCATAAAATTAATGTTTTCAGTAAAGTTCATCCCGGCATTCTTGGTGTCTTCCATCGTTAAAGAAGCCTGTCGAACTGCCACGCGAAGTTCCTGTATCTGCAAGTCCACAATCTGATTTAAGCGCTGTTCAAAAAATTCCATATACATCTTGTTTTGTTGTTTGACCTGCACAGAGAAAAGTGTGGTTCCAAGCACGAGTACCATTATCGTAATGATGAGAATAATCCGTACTACGATGCTGTGTATTAACTTCGACATATGGCCAAATCCTCTCTATAATGTGTTTCAATAATGTCAGCCGCAATTTTCAACCATATAATACCAGGATTCGATTCTATTCGCTGCCTATATTGAAAGGAATTATAGCACATACAAGGTTATTTTTACCATCATTTCATATAGATAATTCCGATATTTTCTGCAACCGTTTTCGGCAATCTTCATCATAAAATGTAAAAAGCAGCGCTGGGCGACTTCCGCTCAGCACTGCTGCTCTTGAATGGCGGTTATCCGCCCAATACAACTCGATCATCCACAAATTTCTCGCCGCGCAGCAGTTCAAACTGTCGCAACAGCTTCTCAACTGTAAGATTGCGTTTCTCTTCCGCTTTGATATCTAATATGATCTTCCCTTTATCCATCATAATGAGTCGATTGCCTAGACGAATCGCCTGCTCCATATTGTGCGTTACCATGAGTGTCGTTAGCTTGGTTTCCTTCACGATCCGTTCCGTCAACCGCGTGATCATTTCCGCGCGTGCCGGATCGAGAGCTGCCGTATGCTCATCAAGCAGAAGCAGACTCGGCTGCATAAAGGTAGCCATAAGCAAACTGAGCGCTTGTCGTTCACCGCCTGATAAGAGTCCTACCTTAGCAGTTAATCGCTCCTCCAGATACAAGCCCAGCGTACTCAGCTGCTCCCTATACCAGGTGCGTCGGCTGCGGCTCACTCCGAAGCTTAAGCCTCGCTTCTTCCCACGGGAATAGGCGATAGCTAAGTTCTCTTCGATCGTCATGGAAGGCGCTGTACCTGCCATCGGATCTTGGAACACGCGTCCAATCCATTGGCTGCGCTTATGCTCTGGCATGAAGGTAACGTCATGACCGTTAATGTTCACAGTACCAACGTCAGGCTGTATCACTCCCGCGATCACGTTCATCAGTGTTGATTTCCCTGCGCCGTTGCTGCCAATCACCGTTACAAAGTCCCCTGGCTGAAGCTGCAGTGAGATATTCGTCAAGGCCAGCTTCTCGTCAGCTGTACCTGGATTAAACAGCTTGCTTACATGTTCGATGTTCAGCATTAGAGTTCACCTCCAGATTGTGCAAGCTCGGCAGCCCGCTTCCGGCTTGCGGATCTCTGCTTGTAGGAACGCTGGACCATCGGCAATGTCAGCGCGAAGATTACGATAACGGATGTAAGCAGCTTCAAGTCAGTTGCATTCAGCTCCATTTGCAGCGCAATCGCGATAATGAGGCGGTATAACACAGCGCCGAGCAGCACCGCAAGCGTTGTGCGAGCGATTGTCTTATGACCAAATATCGCTTCACCAATAATGACGGATGCCAATCCGATGACGATCATGCCGACGCCGGACTGAATATCCGCAAAGCCTTGGTATTGAGCGATCAGTGCCCCAGACAAAGCGACCAATGCATTGGATAAGCTCACTCCAAGAATGATCGTCATATGGGTGTGTACCCCAAAGCTTCTAACCATTCGCGAATTGTCACCTGTCGCACGAAGCGCAAGTCCGATTTCTGTGCGCAAAAACCAATCCAGCAGCAATTTGACTCCAAATGCGAACAGCCCCATCACGATAACAAATGTAAAACCTCCAGACAGCGGGGTTAGTATCGTTTCCTTATTCAATAAGCCAATGTTGGCTTTACCCATGATACGCAAGTTAATCGAATACAGGGCGATCATCATCAGTATCCCGGACAACAGCGGATTGATGCGGCCTTTCGTATGAATAATACCTGTCAGAGCGCCAGCTATGCCTCCGCCAATAAAGGCAAGCAGCGTGCCAATCATGGGATTAACACCGTTGCTAATACATAAGGCCGCGATAGCTCCGCCTGTCGTAAAGCTGCCATCCACCGTCAAATCCGGAAAGTCTAATATCCGGAACGTGAGGTATACACCTAACGCCATCAATGCATATAGCAATCCGAGTTCCAAAGACTTATGCATCGCAGTCAAAAATCCAATATCAAACATGCTTTATCCTCCTCTGTTGAAACGATATGCCCCTTGCGAGGCTTCTCAGCGTTTCAAATGTTCATCAATTGAGTCTTCCTGTCAGGTCAGAGCTGGAACAGCATGCGCTGCAGCTTTGAAATGGGATGGTAGCGAAAAGCCCGCCCCCTGAAAGGGAGCGGACCGCAACATCATACGCATCAATACTTGTTGCAGACAGGATCATTATTTGAACAGGTTCTCTGGCTTCACTTCACTCTTGATCGCATCTGTTACCTCAAAGCCTTGATCTGCGGCAGCTTTCATATTAAGAGCAAGATCAAGCGTCTCTGGGATGCGAACCGCCATATCTGCCGGCTTCTTGCCATCTTTCAAGATCTCGACAGCCATCTTGCCAGTGGTATATCCCAGATCGTAGTATTCGAAGCCGTACGAGGCCACTCCGCCTGCTTTCACCGAATCCTTCTCTGCTACGAACAATGGAATCTTATTCTCATTCGCTACCCCAATAACCGCGTTGAGTGCGCTGACGATTGTGTTATCCGACGGTACATAGATCGCTTGTACCTTGCCGATCAACGATTCTGCAGCTTGCTTCACTTCAGAAGAGTTGGATACTGGCGCCTTCACAACCTTAATACCCAGCTTAACTAGTGCGTCTTCAGCTTGCTTCAGGTTTGTCAACGTGTTCTGTTCGCCTTCGTTAGCCATAATGCCAACAGCCTTTACGTCTTTTACATTTTTGCTGATGAACTCCATCAGCTTGGAGACCGCTTCCGGATGAAGGTCGGTCGTTCCTGTCACGTTCATGCCAGGCTTCTCAATGCTTTGCACAAGACCAGCGCCAAGCGGGTCCGTTACCGCCGTAAACAATATTGGTACATCCTTAATGTTCTGAGCCGCTGTCTGAGCGGATGGTGTCGCAATCGCAAGTATTAGATCCTTGCCATCTGATGCAAACTTTTGGGCAATTGTAGCTGCGTTATTTTGATCATTTTGCGCGTTCTGGAAGTCAATCTCAAGGTTCTCGCCTTCCACATAGCCCGCATCCTTCAATGCTGCTATAAAGCCTTTGCGAGCTTCATCAAGAGATGGATGCTCGACAATCTGGGTAATTCCGATCTTCACTTTCTCTTTGGCTTGGATGCCGGCATTTCCAGATGCCGCATTATTTGCGTCTTTGTTCTTCTCACCGCATGCTGTCATAAACGTCAATAACCCGATCAACAGCAGCGACACCAATACATAACTCTTCGATTTCATGACATTTGTCCCCTTCCGTTTATGAAGCATATAATAAATCCCTCTACCCCACCGTTCTCATTCTCTGTATCGAGTGGTTGGTCTGCCTCTGCGCTAATTTGATCCATAACTTATAATGGTTTAACGCATAAAAGCATAAATGCATAAATCTATTAAAGTATATTGTACAGCTGCTTTAAAGTCTGTCAATGATAATTTCTATTTTAAATGACTATTTTGAGATACTCCCTTCCCGGAATCAACAAAAAACCCGCATCCCCAAGCATGCAGGGAATACGGGTATTATGGATTCTATAGATAGCACAACTATTTCAATCTTCTATCAGTGCGAGCTCTTCTCTCTGAAATCTCTGCGGCGAGCTATGCCTTCTTCATACGCTGAGTTGATAACAGCATCTCTAACCCTAGGCACAACTTTATCGTTGAACACTGACGGAATAATGTACAGCTCACTTAATTCATCATCCGTGACGACCTGAGCAATGGCATGTGCAGCAGCAAGCTTCATCTTCTCTGTAACTCTCGATGCCCGGCTGTCAAGCAGACCTCGGAACAATCCAGGGAAGCACAGCACGTTATTGATCTGGTTCGGATAGTCAGAACGTCCCGTCGCAATGATGCGCGCAATGCCCTCGATCTCATCCGGATCGATCTCCGGCGTCGGGTTCGCCATCGCAAATACGATCGGATCCGATCCCATGGCCAGCACATCCTCTTTCTTCAACACGCCTGGGCCAGATACGCCGATGAAGATATCCGCACCACGGATAACTTCTGATAAACTCCCTGACTCTTCATTCGGATTCGTCTTCGCTGCATATTGATTCCAAGCTTCATTCTCATACGGAATCGTACGAACAAGCGCGCCTTGGCGGTCGACACCGATAATATTTTTCGCGCCTGCTTCCAGAAGTATATTCGTACATGCCATTCCTGCAGCACCGATGCCGCACAATACGATCTTGCAATCTTCAAGCTTCTTCTTTACGATGCGCAGTGAATTTATAATTGCAGCCAGAAGGACGACTGCGGTACCATGTTGATCGTCATGGAACACGGGAATATCCAGTGCTTCCGTTAGTCGTTTCTCGATGTCAAAGCAGCGCGGCGCGGAAATGTCCTCCAGATTAATTCCGCCGAAGCCTGGCGCGATCGCTTGAATCGTTCTGACGATCTCGTCCGGATCCTGCGTATCCAAGCATATCGGGAATGCATCAACACCTGCAAACTGTTTGAACAGCATGGCCTTTCCTTCCATTACCGGCATAGCTGCTCGGGGTCCAATATTGCCAAGACCTAACACGGCTGTACCGTCTGAGATGACCGCAACTGTATCACGCTTGATCGTCAACGTAAAGGCGCGCTTCGGGTCCTCGTGAATCGCCATACATACGCGTGCTACACCCGGAGTATATACGCGGGACAAGTCATCCCGATTGCGAATCGGCACCTTAGGCTGCATCTCTATCTTGCCTCCCAAGTGAAGAAGGAAGGTCTGATCTGAAATGTTTACGATATTTACCCCATCAATCGGTTTAAGTCTTTCTACTACTCGATCTCCCACACTTCCATCATACACATTGACCGTAATATCTCGTACAGTCGAAGTGTTCGTGCTGCGAATGACGTCAATCGCTACGATATCGCCACCGCTTTCTCCGATAGCAGACGCTACTTGGGCAAACGTGCACTTGCTCTTGTCAATTTCCATACGAATAATGATGTTAGTATTAGAGCCTAATGATTTGGACATAAGTGCTACACTCCTTTGAGCGGATGCTTTCTACATCGCCACCAGCTTCCACAGCCTGATTCAATTGCTTCAGATGCGAATGAAGGTGAACAATTGTAACCTCTTTCATTTTCTCCACCCATTGTCAAAATCCTCCAACAAATTGAATAAAAATCAATTGTCACTCTTATAAATACCTCTTTATGGGGTATAAATACGAAAAAGCTCAACCCTAAAGAGTATCTCTTTAAGCTTGAGCTTTCGCTAATCAATCGTGATTATTTACGTTCTAAAATAACATAATCTACATCTCCACCTGGTTCAAAGCCTACCTTAGCGCCTAGAAGCTCTCCGATCGACCGGAGCGGAACGTATACCGTCGTGCCGTCTTTCAGTACAGGCGCACCTTGCAGCTTCTTCGCAACACCGTCAACTGTTGCCTGACTGCTGTTTATGGTCAATACGATTACACTGCCCGTAATATCGTCTACGATACGAACTTGCTTCAAGGCACCATCCCATTTGACATCCGCATCAAATTGTTCAGCTACATAACGGAGCGGCACCATCGTCGTACCATTGGTTACATAAGGAGCAGGGCCCTCATACAGCCAGTCACCATACGGATCATCCGTGATTGGCAGCACGATGTACTTGCTCGTTATTCCAGCATTAATGAGCAGTTCATAGGCGAGGGAATCCTTCTCAAAGTTTCTCAGCATTTGACCTGGAGTCAGAGTATCTTCTGCCATATTAATCGCATTCTTCGTATCCACTTTGTCTATTGTTACTGGTTGGTTGATATTTATCATCTCGGATACAGCTTGGAAGCTGATGCCCTTCAATGGGATTTCTTCCATTTCTGGCAGTGCAATGTTGAACTCAACGTTGGTCTTCTTGGTATTCAATGCACCATCAACATACATGTCCAGCTTCAGCTTCGTCTTATCGCTAAGGATGACAGCAAGCTCTGGTGACTCTTTCGTCATCTCTTTCCAGCCCGTTTCAAGCTCATCCAGCATCTTGATGCCGTTCTCTTTCAGCCACTTATATGCAATGACAGAGAAAACTTCGCCATCCTTCATGATCGAAGATTCATCGTACATAAGCTCTTCATACAATGGTCCGTACAGCTTGCCGATCTCAGCAAAAAAAGCTTTCGTCCCTTGCTCGTCGGCAATCATGGACTTCATGAAATCACGAACCCAGCCAAAGGATTCATCAGCACCGAATTCCATATGTATCTTCTTCAGCGATTCATTCTGTCCGAATATCGGCTCCATAACAGAAGTCACTGTCGTTACCTTCGGATTAGGCGCATGCTTCGTGAAGAACTTAACGAATGTCTTCTGCAGCTTAACCATCTCAGCATTATCAAGCTGTAGACTTGCAAATTCATCCAAGTCCTCATCAGCTGTCAACGGAAGGACAAATGGTTTCTTCGCCCCTTCTACGTTGAAGGCAAGTTGTTCTTTATCTAGACTAAGCTGAAATGGAAGCGACTTTCCTCCCATCTTCAAGTTACCGTTCATTGATACTTGTTCGGATGATTGCGCTTTCGTGTTTAGATCAAGCTGAAGACCATTTATAAGCGTAAACATCTGCTTATCTTCTTCTGTCAGCTTAGCTTTCTCGTTTACATCAAACTTAATGGATAACGTACTCTTGCTTTCGCTAGAAGTTACTTCTGCAGATCGTGTCATTACGCCTGCTATGTCCACTCCGCCTACTGATTGACAGCCAGCGAGCACAAGAAGCAGGGCAGATAGCATAACTGCTATCCCTTTACGAATACGCATGTTTCTCACACCTCCATAATGTGTAGGCAAAATATAGTAATATCATGCCATATCCATTATGAATTGCGATAAGTAGATTGTAAAGACTTTATCTCACATGCGCTGCCCGCTGTTGATTAGCACTTTCGACTCCCGAGACGTCGTTTTTTTACGTCTCGGGCTGGGTTGGCGGCTGCGCGAGGCCACTTCGGCG
This sequence comes from Paenibacillus marinisediminis, assembly GCF_054343325.1. NCBI lineage: Bacteria > Bacillati > Bacillota > Bacilli > Caryophanales > Paenibacillaceae > Paenibacillus > Paenibacillus marinisediminis. The sequence goes on along the minus strand of NZ_JBTGUH010000003.1, from coordinate 90,614 downwards.
GCTGAGACGTCAGTTTTCTACGTCTCGGCTCACGCGCGAGCCATTTTTGGAGCTGAGACGTCGTTTTTTTACGTCTCAGCCTGGGTTGGAGGCTACGCGAGGCCACTTCGGCCGCTGAGACGTCAGTTTTCTACGTCTCAGCCCGCGCATGAGCCGTTTTTGGAGCTGAGACGTCGTTTTTTTACGTCTCAGCCTGGGTTGGAGGCTACGCGAGGCCTCTTCCGCGGCTGAGACGTCAATTTTCTACGTCTCGGGCTTAGCTTACGGCTGCGCGAGTAAATGTGAAAAAGAACCATCAAGCCACAATTAACGGCTTGATGGTTCTCTTGTTAGTTATCTAAGGGATCCCCTAGCATCCTGACTGAATGGGATAACACCCAAATGCTCACGGAGAGACATATTAGGCAGCACCATACAGCCATTACCACCAACGCTTCCCTGCGACTTCATTATCGCTCCATTAATTTCTCGACGCTCATATTCGGTGTAATACGCCATCTCTCCGTATGCTCAGCCGTCTCACTCGGCTCAATCGTCGACAGCACTCCTAACGACTCCAGCTCGAGCATATGCTCGTTTGTATAGCATTCGAAGGAACATCCGCCGTCAGGATATACGGCACCTAGTTGATGTTCATGGCGAATTTCAAATGCAACGCCATTATTAACATAAGCCGCCCAGCCCGGCTCATTGCTGGTACCGATCTTGAACGCGCAGTCCGCAGTAACAGATTGACGAACGGTAATGAAATCCTCACCCCACTGGACACGCTCATCGTTCATTCGAGTATAAGGCCACAGCGTAAGCGTACGGTTAGGCAGCACTCCCGTTTCGCGCTTCGTTTGCGGGATGACGGCCGTTCCGCCCTGCGCCATCACGCTGATTGACCAAGGCGTCACTGTAATGGGATAAGCGCCTTCATTTGTAATTCGGTGATGCAGAATAACCTCCTCTTCTGTCATCACAATTTCAATCTGCTTCTGTACGAGAGTCCATTGCTCAACTGGAGAAGTTAGAATGACACCTTGGTTCGTAGCTGTCCATTGAATGGGCTGATCATCAGCAGAATAACTGCGTGGAAATGCCTCAGGACTTACCCATAGGCGATGGCCGCCGCGAATCTGCCAGCCTTCGCTGCCCATTTTCTTAAACGCCTCACCCTTTTGCGAAATGTTCCCATCCACATCATGGAGGAACACATTGTCACCGCCGCGCAGACTAAAGTGCATAATACGAATACCGTAATCCAACGGAATTAACATCGTATAACGATCATTTTCCACATGAAGACTGCGTCCAAATGGAGTTTTCTCTACTATATCCAACTTTACATTTGTCATAAATACACCTCGTTCTCTAGATTTGAAATAGCCCTAGTTGCTCTGTGAATCTAATAAATGCGCGCTGGCCTTCCTCATCTCGTTTGTAAACGCCTGCATGACCCAGTATCTCAACAAATGCTCGTCCCAGCTCGGTCTTCACGATCCGTTCCGCTTCTACCGCACTGCTGCCGCAGCCGTAGCGTTCGACCAGCATATCGATCCAGTCGCGATGAATTGTGAGCTCATCATGCTCGTTCATCTGAGCCTTCCGCTGTTCCCAAGACTCCGCTCCTGTCAGAAGCGCGCTAATTCCTGCGATAGATTGCAATAATCTTGGAGGCAGAATAGCTAAGCCCATTACCTCGATGAGTCCGATATTCTCCCGCTTAATGTGATGCATCTCGCGGTGCGGATGATAGATACCTTCCGGATGCTGCTCACTTGTACGGTTATTGCGCAGTACTACATCGACTTCGTACGCTGTCCCCCGTCTGCGAACAATCGGAGTCACCGTGTTATGCGGAGTACGCTGCTCACCATCCCCTGAATAAGCATATATACCGACAGAAGGATCGCTGTACTGCTTCCAAGCTTCGAATACCGTATTAACTGCCTGCAGCAATGTATCTCGATCCTCTCCAGCAAGACGGAGCACCGACATCGGCCAACGAACGATGCTGACGCGGACACCAGCAAATTGCGGATATGTAAACGAATGATCCGCGCATGCTTGCTCGATAGGGAATGTATGACATCCCGCCTGGAAATGGTCATGGCTCAGAATAGAACCGCCGACAATTGGAAGATCCGCATTCGAGCCGATGAAATAATGCGGGAACTGTTCCGTAAACTCCAGCAAGCGCTTGAAGCTGGCTTCTGTCAGCTTCATCGGGACGTGTTCACTTTTAAACACGATGCTGTGTTCGTTATAGTAAACATAAGGCGAATATTGAAAATACCAAGCTTCCTCATTTAATGTCAACGGTATGATGCGTAAATTCTGCCGGGCAGGATGATTAGCGTGTCCTGCAAAGCCAACATTGTCAGCACACAGCAGGCACTGCGGGTAAGATGAACTCGGCTGCTGTCTGGCGAGTGCTATCTCCTGCGGACTTTTCTCGGGCTTGGAAACGTTGATCGTCATCTGAATCGGACCATATTCACTCTCATGCTCCCATTCTACATTTTTCCGTACACGATCCATCCGAATATAATTGCTGTCGATACTCAAGTTATAAAAATGACGTGTCGCCTGTACAATTCCTTCAGTCCGAGCCGTTTGCCAAAATTGATTAGCCGCCTCTGAAGGACGCGGCATGAGCATACCCATTATGCTCGCATCCAGCAGATCGCGCTGCGTAGTCGAATTGTCCGGGATCAATCCGATTGCATATCCATAATCCAGCAGCAAAGCTAGCATGTCTTGCAGCCCTCGTACAGCTTCCTGCTCAGCGCCATACTCCGTACAGTAGCCGTCATACGGCTCCGGCAATCTGAATAGATTCAGAAGCTTGTTGCGCACATCCGGGCAATCTAATGCGCCGATCATCCCTTTGGCACGCGCATATTGAATCAGCTGTTCTATCGTCTCGCACACTTCTTCTGAGAAAGACAGCGCTTTACAGGTATCCGCGGCTTGAAGATCGCCGTCACTCATGCCGCTCACCTGATGTTCATTCATCGTTCCCATGATAAGAGCCTCCCCAGTTGGTATTGGTTCATCTGATTACTAAGATTCCAAATATCCATTTGGATGGCTCACATGCCAACGCCATGCACTTTCGATGATGACATCCAGACACTCGCGTTTCGGCTTCCAGCCGAGTACCTGCTTCGCGCGCTCAGCTGAAGCAATCAGTATTGCCGGGTCTCCCGCGCGACGGTCACGAATAACCGTCTTGATCGCCCGTCCAGTCACCTTCTCCGCAGTCTTAATGACTTCCAGCACTGAGAAGCCCTGTCCGTTGCCAAGATTAAACGTATCACTGTCCCCACCGTTGCGCAAATATTTTAGTGCCATTACATGCGCATCTGCCAGATCAGTGACGTGGATATAATCTCGAATACACGTTCCATCCGGCGTCGGATAATCGCTGCCGAACACCGATATTTCATCACGTTTGCCAAGCGCGGTCTGGAGAACAAGCGGCACGAGATGAGACTCAGGACGATGGTCCTCGCCGATCAGCCCGCTTTCATGCGCACCAGCAGCATTAAAATAACGCAGCGCCACATACTTCATGCCGTACGCGCGATCAAACCAACGCATCATACGCTCCATCGTCAGCTTCGTCTCACCGTAAACATTGGTCGGCTCCGTGCAGTCGCCCTCTTCAATCGGTGTGCGCTCAGGCTCACCATACGTCGCCGCTGTTGAAGAGAACACGATCCGCTTAACACCGTGCGCTTGCATCGCGTCAAGCAGCACCTGCGTTCCGTGAACGTTGTTATCGTAGTATTTCGCCGGGTTAGTCATGCTCTCCCCAACAAGTGAATAAGCCGCAAAGTGAATAACCGCTTCAATCTCATGCTTTGCAAATACTTGGTCCAAAAAGCCGCGGTCACGAATATCGCCAACTTCAAGTGTACCGCCCAGTACCGATCCTCGGTGCCCGGTCTCGAGAGAGTCAACGATGACCACCTCTTCACCTAATGCGATTAGTTCCGCTACAGTATGAGATCCGATATATCCCGCTCCGCCCGTTACAAGAACTGACATGATCCTACGCCTCCTGTTGTTGTGCTGCTAAGCTCACAATCTCTTCTACACCGTTGCCGACATCGCACACATAATACTCGCCTTCTAATCCTGTACGCTCCTTATAACGTGATCCGACTGCAGCAATAAACGTTTCCACCGCTTCTTCCGCTACGAGTGAAACCGTGCATCCTCCGAAGCCGGCACCAGTCATGCGCGATCCGATCGTTCCGTCCACTGCGAGCGCTTCTTCAACCATAATATCCAGCTCGGTACAGCTCACTTCATATAAGTCGCGCAACGATTCATGAGAAGCGATCATTAGCTTGCCGAAAGTGAGAAGCTCTCCTGCTTCGAGCGCCTGAAGGGATTGTTCAACGCGTTTATTTTCATACACAACATGCTCTGCTCGCTGTCTGACCACTTCATCACTAATAAGGTGCTTCGCTTCTTCGAATTGTTCTGGGCTAAGCTGTGCCAGATGCTCCAGACCGTCAATATGCAGCTGAAGTGCTGTTAACGCTTGTTCGCACTGTGAGCGGCGCTCATTATACTTGGAATCTACTAAACCGCGGCGCTTATTCGTATTGCCGATGACGAGCTTATAGCCATGAATCCGAAATGGCACCAGCCTATATTGGAGCGAGTCGCAATCCAGCATGATTGCGTGATCCTGCTTGCCTTGAGCAACGGCAAATTGGTCCATGATGCCGCTGTTGACCCCAACATAGCGATTCTCCGCACGCTGCGCAAGCAGAGCTAACGCTGTTCGCTCAATCTCATAACCTTCCATTGTAATGAAGGCGTATCCAGCAACGACTTCTAGTGAAGCAGATGAGGACAGACCCGCGCCATTCGGAATGTTCCCAGATACGAGCACGTCATAGCCTCTTCGAATCGGCATATTTGCTTTCTTCATTTCATCTAATACGCCAAATACATAGTCCGACCATACACCAGACTTCGTCGCTGGCAGTTCATCACAATTAGCTTCAGCTCGCTCTGAAAATTGAAGACTGACCAAACGAATCTTCTGATCCTGACGAGGTCGAATTAATAGAGTCGTTCCGATCTGGAGCGCGGCTGGCAGAACCCAGCCTCCGTTATAGTCAATATGCTCTCCGATTAGATTCACACGACCTGGCGCATGGAAAAATCGAACCGGCAAATCACTTGCACCAAAGCAATCCAAAAACGGTTTGAGTAAGATTTGATCATTCTTCAAGGACGAAACCTCCCATTAGCATGATTATTAATGCTGTATGAATACCATTATGTAATATCTATTGTAATGGTGCTGCCAGAAACGAGTAAGTGCCGGATGTGAACACCATATGGACATATGTGATATCATAGTTATTAACCAATGATATACTTAACCCTAACTTGGAGGTAACGCAATGTCATCAAGCCAACAAGCTAATGAGCCTACCTATGAAGTTTCTCCTAATCCATCGCTTATCGAACGCAAAGCACTTCATATTCTGTTTGCAGGCGAGAGCCAAACGAAGCCCAATCACAAGCTGGGGCCCAAACTCTATGACTACTATTTGCTGCATCATATATTAGAGGGATACGGAACTTATATAACGGAAGCACGAACCTATGAGCTCGGACCAGGCGATGCCTTTCTGATCGCGCCAAATCAGCTCGTAAGCTATGTTTCTGATTCAATACAGCCATGGAAATATCGTTGGGCTGCCTTCAAGGGAGATGAAGCAAAAGCCCTCATCAGACGCGCAGGCTTCACGGAATCGAAGCCAACCATCCATGCAATCGGTGATGCGACTGCAGCTGAGGGCTTGGAGCGTATGCGGACCGCATTTCAGAAGCGTGAAATGGCATGTGATCTATCAGCATGCGGCTCTCTATATCTCATCATGGCAGCATATGCAAACTATCAATCTGTATCAGAGGATGCAGAGCATCTTAAACCTGAAAATGAAGCTCAGCAAATTGTGCGCCAAATGATCCGCATGATGTCTATTCAATACGCGCATCCGTTTACAATGGAGCAGATGGCTGGCAGCCTCGGTTACAGCCGGGCCTATCTGTCGCGCCTGTTCAAACAGGTAACAGAAATGTCGCCGATTACCTTCCTGCTCAAGCTTCGCATCGATAAGGGCAGGCAGCTGCTTAGAGATCGGCCTGATCTATCTGTTGAGCAGATTGCAGCCTCTGTCGGCTTGACAGATCCGTTATATTTCTCCCGTCAATTCCGGAGATTCTATGAACAGTCGCCAACACAATATCGCTCGTCTATCTTGTCCTACCAGACGAACCGCCCAACGAAAAAGTGATGTCGGGCATTCATCTAATCTTGAATAATATTCCTTAGCGCTTGCTCCAGATTCGTATACTTAAAGGAGAAGCCCTCATCCTGCAGGCGCTTCGGGATACAATTCCGCCCAGAGAGCGCCAATTCTGGATCAGCGCGCATGATCATATAGGCTCCCAATCGTACGATCGGAGCAGGCGCAGCAGGCGCCCAGCCTTTATTCATCACCGTCCGCAGCGTCTTCATAAACTCTCGGTTCGTGACAGGCTGCAGACCCGTTGCGTTATATATACCTTCCGCGTTTGGATTCTGAATCACATAATCGATGATCTGATTTAAGTCGTCCAGATGAAGCCAGCTAATCATCTGATCTCCGCGGCCAACAGTACCTCCAAGGCCATACCGGGTGAGCTTCATTAACGGCTCGAGCGCTCCACCTCCTGGACCAAGTGCGAAGCCTATTCGAAGAGCCACTTTGCGCACATTCGGAATCGAGGTCTGAAAGAATACCTTCTCCCACATCTGGCACACTCTTACGGAGAAGCCCGTTCCGTGCACTCCCTGTTCATCTCGCGGTTCCTTCGTATTGCCGAATATGGCAAGCGAGGCTGCCTGCACGAGGACTGGAGGACGCTGCTTAGCTCGAAGCAGCGCCTCGTCGATCACTTTGACGGAATCGAGTCGAGAGCGGATGATTTCCTTCTGGTTAGCTTCAGAGTAGATACAGTTCACACTTTTCCCGGTAAAATTAACGACAGCGTCAGCCCCGTCCAGTTCCCGTTCCCAATCACCTATTGTGCGTCCATCCCATTGCACATATCGGATACCGTCACGTTCATTTGTTCGGCCGCGAGTTAATATCACGACTTCATCTCCCTGGTTCCGTAGAGACTTCGCATACGACTCTCCAAGAAATCCCGAGCCTCCTGCCAGTACTACCTTTCGCTTCATCCTAATTCCTCCTCTCGATATCCAGTGCGGCATCCCCGCAAGCACTATACTTGGATGTGATCTAATTTAGTCATCGTTCTTTCGGTCATAGCGGCTGTTACGACAATCCGCGCAGCATCGCAGCTACTGGCTCAAACGTCCGCACGTAGCGCTCATGGTATCGCTCATAGCGCGCCTGATCTGGCGCGTAGCGTGTCACACCTCTGCGCTCGGCCAGCGCTTGCAGCTCCTGCGCCCCCTTCACATGCCCTGCCCCAAGCAGTGCTGTGAATGCCGCACCCAGCATCGTGGCTTCCTTAACGGGCGGAACGATAATCGCCGCGTTCATAATATCCGCTTTCATCTGCAGCCACGATGACAGACGTGTACCGCCGCCAACTGCGCGAACCTCTCGGATCGGATGACCCGATACCTGTTCTGCGCTGTTCTTAATCATATTCAATTGATAAGCTGTTCCTTCTAATACAGCACGAATCATATCCGACTTGCCGTGCGCATAGGACAGTCCGATAAAGGAAGCGCGCGTCTTCGAGTTCGGATACGGAGCCCCGCTTCCCGATAAATATGGGAAGAACAGCACTTCACCCGGGCCGTCCTGAATGTCAGACATCATCTGTATAATATCATCATACCCAAGAGCTTCATCCGCCAACTGCTTGCGCAGCCACTCGACTGCACCGCCCGACGCAGGATTGCCTCCCATCCAGAATTGGTAGCCTGGAATGACATGAAAACCGTAGGACAGACCTGTATCGAATTCAGCTTGCCCCAGCTCTCTCGGGTTCATCATCCCTACTAAAGTCTCAGCGGTTCCCATCGAAGCAAAGACCTCGCCTGGCTGAATAGCGCCAACCGCAAGGGAAGCGCACACATGGTCATGACCGCCGATCGCTACAGTTGTCTCAGTGGACAGCCCAAGCTCCCGAGCTATATCCGGCAGGACAGTTCCAAGCGGTGTGCCGCTTGGCAGCACCTCTGGGAATAAATCGGCGGGCAGGCCAAACGATGCGATCCAATCCTTATCCCATTGCTTAGTACGCATGTCATAAGCAAAGGTACGCGTTGCAAGCGAAGGATCACATGACATCCTTCCGCTTAATCGATAAGCAATATAGCCCGATACACTCAGCCATACCGCATCGCGGAACATGCCCGAATCTTGATTATGCAGCCATAACAGCTTCGGAAGACCGTGCTTGAACGAGAGATGCAGTCCTGTTCGTTGAAATAAAGCTAAGGCGGTGTCTGAGCTGCGCACTCGCTCAGCCTGCGGTGATGAGCTCGTATCAAACCATGGCAGAAGCGGGGATTGGACCGTTCCATGGTCCCGGTGGACGAGCAGTCCACTCTCCGCCATACTCGCGATACCGATCACTTGAATGCCGGATACTCCGCTCTTAGTGGTAACCTCCTTGATCATGTCCGCCACGTCCTGCCACATCTGCTCAGGATCATACACAGAGTAACCCTTTCCGGTATCTATTACTAACGTTGGTCGACTCGCAGAAGCTACTTCACGGCCATCTTCATCGAATATGCCTACTTTACGATTTGTCGTTCCAAGATCAATCCCAAGCATGTACATCCTCTATGTACCTCCCCTATGTGCGAATGATTGAATAGGTAACGGAACCTCTTCGAGCACTTCTGTATATATATTGTTTATTACTCATCTTGCTGCAGCTTAAACATGAACCGACACGCTTCCTCTAGCAGTTGACCTACCGGTTCGCGATACACTGCATCAGCATGACGATCTATTGCTGTCGCTGTGCGATTAATGAGCACCAGCTTCGAAGTTGGGCGGCGCAGCTGCACGAAGCTCGCTGCGGGCTGAACGGATAACGAGGTTCCCGCAACGATGAGCAGATCAGCCGCTCTCACATGGTCAACGGCACGTTCAATGACATCATCGTGCAGCGATTCGCCGTACAGCACCACATCCGGCTTCAATATGCCATCGCACGCGGGGCACCGGGGCACCTCGGCATCACTGTTCAAAACCGCGGTCAGATCATACTCCGCACCGCAGCTCAAGCAATAGTTGCGATGCACCGTTCCATGCAGCTCTAGCACCTCCCGGCTTCCGGCAGCTTGGTGAAGACCGTCAATATTTTGCGTGATAACCGCCTTCAGGCTTCCCTCTTGCTCCAGCTTAGCTAAAGCCCGGTGACAACCATTGGGCTGAGCATGTGGATGCAGCAATTTATCTCGGTAAAAGGTATAGAACCCTTTCGGATCTTCATAAAAATAGGGGCGGCTTACCATCTCTTCCGGTGGGTAGGGATACTTCGACTCCTTATCGAATACACCTCCCGCTGACCGAAAGTCAGGAATGCCGCTCTCGGTAGAGGTACCTGCACCTCCGAAGAACACAATTCGTTCGCTGTGCAGCAGATCGCGCGCCAGCTTGATAGCTTGCGCTTCTAGGCTAGAATCATTCAATTTACAGCGCCTCCTTCAAGCTTATTCTGATTCCTATAGTATACATGTATTTGGCGAATAGAGAAAATTGAGGGAATACTGAGCGCAGCCCAATAACGCTAAAAAGCCTCCCTCACCACAATGTCGTGTGGATCAGGAGGCTTGGATTCAGATATCCGAGCTATGGCTCAATATCAGCTTATAGATAAGGACTTTCGTGCTTCGCCTTCAACATGTTCCAGCGGCGCTCTACTTCAGTTTCGAACGCTTTGAGTGCATCCGCATTCTCTGGTTTCTTCATATGGCGAGTCTTGCCCATCGTCATTAGCCAGTCTAAGAGCGGAACCTTCTTGTTCTTCTCTTCAGGATTGTACGTAATATTGGTAACGCCGTGCTCCACTTCATACAGCGGGAAGAAGCAGGAGTCAACTGCCGCGTTTACAATGTTCGTGCCTTCCTTGTCTTCCGACAACCAGTTCAGCGGACAAGCAATCAGAATCTTACCATACACAAGTCCTTCGTTCTGTGCATACCACTGTGCCTTGGCAGCCTTCTTCACCAGATCCTGCGCGAATGCTTCACTTCCAGTAAACACATACGGAATATGTGTAGCAGCCATAATCTGAGCGGTATCTTTGTGGTGGAACAGCTTGCCTGCTTGAGCACTACCGACGTTAGAAGTCGATGTGCGGTGACCAAGCGGCGTCGAATAGGACAACTGCGCACCTGTATTCATGTATCCTTCATTATCATACTCAAGGATAATCATCTTATGATTGCGCAGAGCAGCTCCAATCGCTGGTCCCATACCGATATCCATACCGCCGTCGCCTGTAACCATAACGAATGTGAAATCATCCGGCAGGTTCAAATAATCCAATTCTCCGCGACGTTTGCGTTCCCAGAACATCTCAACAACACCGGACAGCGTTGCAGCGCCATTCTGGAACAGATTGTGGATATAAGTCGCCTTATGGGCCGAATACGGATATCCAGTCGTTACGACCATCGCACAGCCTGTATGGAACAAGGCGACAATATCGCCCTCGATTCCTTTAAAGAACAGCTCCAGACCAGAGAAGATGCCGCAGCCTGGGCAAGCGCCGTGACCTGGCGCTATGCGCTTCGGCTTCCGTGTCAGGTTGCGAAGCGGCGGAATACGCACATTCAGCTTGCCTGTCTCTTCGTTAGGTGTAACTGTAATGAGCCCTGTTTTCAGCTCCTCATATTTCATCGGCTCTATGACACGCTTCGGAGCGTTAGCCGGATCACCTGGCGTATGTCCATGATAGTCGAACGGTTTCGCCACAACACCTGTTTCAGCTGCTTCAATAGCCGCTTCAAACAGCGCGTGACCGTCTTCTGCGTAGAAGTCTTTACCGCCGAGTCCATAGACGCGGCTGATCACTAACGTATCGTGAACGCCATGCGTCAGGAATGCCGCCTTGATCTCGTTCACCATGTTACCGCCATGGCCGCCGTAGGAATCAGCGCGATCACCGACCGTAACAGCCTTCACATGCTTCAACGCTTCCGCGATTTCCTTCGCTGGGAACGGACGGATAATGTTCGGCGAGATAGAGCCCGCTTTAATCCCCATCGCTCTTAATTGATCCACGACATCCTTAATAATCTCGGCTGCGGAGTTCAACAAGAATACAGCGACTTCTGCATCTTCCATACGATATTGATCCAGAATCGGGTAATCGCGTCCAGTCAGTACCGCATATTCCTTGCGGATACGATCGAATACTTCGCCAGCCTTATACATCGCCATAGATTGCTGATAGCAGTTGTTGATGTAGTCCGGCTCGTTCATGTACGGTCCAACTGTGATCGGATTGTTGCGGTCAAGCGTATCTGCAAAGCCGCGTACTGGCTGTTCACCTACGAAAGCATGCACATCTTCACGATTCGCAAAGGTTTGCACCTTACGCTTCTGGTGAGATGTAAAATAGCCGTCGAAGGCTACCATTACCGGCAAACGAACTTCAGAATCCTCAGCGAGCTTAAGAGCCATTAAGTTCATATCATATACAGCTTGCGGATCACGGCAGAGCAAGATCGGCCAGCCCGTGTTCAATGCAAAATACAAGTCGGAATGATCCCCATGTATATTAAGCGGTCCGGATACCGAGCGGCACACGAGGTTCAGCACCATTGGGAAGCGAGTACCGGATTGAACCGGCATTTGCTCCAGCATGTACATATAACCATTCGCGCTTGTCGCGTTAAATACGCGGCCGCCTGCAGTAGAAGCACCATAGCAAATACCAGCAGAACCATGCTCACCGTCGGCTGGAATCAGCTTAATATCGTGTTGACCGTTAGCTTTCATTAGATCTAAAAATTGTGCGACCTCAGTGGAAGGAGAGATCGGATAATAACCCATAATATGATAATTTATCTGATGCGCAGCGTAAGCCGCCATCTCATTGCCGGACTCATAGACCATCCGTTGTTCTACGGTTCCGGTTGTGACCTCTTTGTCGTATTCAATCGCCACAGGTCCTCATCCCCCTTAATCGATCTTTGGCTGAAAACGTGTCATTAAAGCATCTGGGCTAAGGAAAAACGGTGCGGTGTCCGGTGCTCGTCCGAATAGCCGTCCTCTTCCCGCGCTTCAGCGAGCGCGTCTGTCGGACAAGCGTGAACGCACTTGAGACAACCTTTGCAATATTGATAATCAATGCCTTGCAGGAACATTTGCGGACGTCCCTTCTTGTCCGGCTTCTCTTCCCATACAAAACAGAAGTCAGGGCATACATTATCGCACGCAGCGCAATGAATGCACTTGTCTTCTAGGAAATGAGGCATCATTCCTGCCCGAGAAATGCTTAGGTCCTTTAATATCGAGTTACCAGGGTTAACGACAACTCCACCGATCGGTTGAGTTTCATATCCCAGCACAGGTACATCCCAGCGTACAGGTTCTGGCATCGTCACACCTTCAGGCACTGCAAATGTTTCAAACTTAACTTCATCATATCCGCGTTGGAACGTATTGATCGCGGGCTGCACGGTTTGCGGGTATTTCTTCTCCAGCGATTTGCGAATAACATCCTTCATCTTCTCTGCATCAAGGAAGTCACATAGACGGAATAAGGCGCCCAGCATCGCCATGTTCACGCGATTCTTCTCTTCCAGCGCAATATTAACCGCGTCTACAACAGCGATCGTACCTCCGAGCAGGCCGAGCTTATCCTTTAATTGCTGTGGAGTTTTAGCGGAATTCACGAGTACCAAGCTGTCTTCGCTGACGCCGCTCGTAACATTTACCGACTTATAAAGTGATTCATGAAAGATGCCTACAATATGCGGTCGTTCAACAGGCGTTGTGTCCCGAATAAGCGTCCCTGGCATACAGAAACGGATATGCGCCTTAACGGGAGAACCTTTCTTCTCTGAACCGTAGGAGGAAAAGCTGACACCATTCAACCCGCTGCCAGTAACTCCGGCTTCCGCGAGCATCTTGCCTGCAAGATTGGCGCCTAGCCCCCCGATGGACTCGAGACGAATCTCGAAGAATCCAAGATCGTTCACTTTGGGCAATGTGACCATATAATAGGTCTCCTTTCCAAAAAATCCTTTAACCTATTGGAGGCAAGGAACGTGATGATATGTTGATGTCCCGCTGCAGATCGTACTTCTTAAATAGAAGAAACCCGCAGAAAGACAAGTAGAGCCATATTGTAATAGGCTGACAAGATCGTACCGCATTACAAAAAGCTTTTTTTGTGACATGCGTCACTTGTAGGCGATTACACTTTGACAATTGTGTGAATTGAAGAAATTCAAATTTGAGGTATCACGTACAGACCGAACGGAATTCGTGACTAATTAGCCAAAGATTATGGAGGTATAAGCATGATGCGTATGCAATTACGCGCAGTAGGATAATTCTAAACGGAATCATTACTTCTAATTTATTCTCATCTACAGCTCATATGCACTATTCGACGTCAGCCGTCTATTTCCTGCCTGTTGAGCCGGCTATAATGTAAATTACATCACTGCGTTCAACGTTCTGTCATTATACAGGGAGTATCCACGCTCATAGTTGTGACTATCATCACAATGTATTGCTATTTCATATGGTAAATTAGTTGTAAAAAAATGAACTGTTTCACATGAACCCCTGCTTGACTTCTAGGATTCACTTAGGGAGGATTAGAACATGTTGGCGCACTTCAGACGCTGGTTTAACAGGTCCGGAGTAAGTCCGAAAGACTCGCCTTGGAGTGGAGAGATCTTCGGATTGAACCTAAGATTTCTACTTATTGTCACGGTATTCGTATCGAATGCCATCGAACCGCTTATCTATAGGATTCCGGAAATGAAAGCAATATTCTTATGGATCTATACGTTCCATATGCCGCTGTTCGTCGGAGTTACAGGATACTTTGCGCGTCGAAGCTTAACGGGACCTGCTGGCAATCGAGTATTGATCCAGATCGCTCTACAATATATCATTTTTCAGTCGATATATTCCTTCTTCGACTACACCTTGTTTCAGGTGCCTGGCACTAAGCATTCCTTCTTCGTGCCTTTCCTGCTGCTATGGTTCTTAGTCGGGCATGTCATATGGCGATTGCTCATGCGTTTGTTTATACATTGGAAAGTTCGTTACCCGGTCTTACTGTCTATTGTACTAGGAATTCTGGTTGGCTTTATTCCAGTTAGCGGAACGTGGCTTGCATTGAGCAAAACTTTCGTTTACTTTCCGTTCTTTATTATCGGTTATTCCTGGAACTTTAACTGGTTCCGTTCTCATATGCACGTCTGGAAGCGACTTACTGGCGCCGCTATTTCAGCCTTATTATTAGTCGGTATGTTCTATGCAGCTCCTTACATGGAGCCGTCTTGGTTGATGAACAGCATGACATTCCGCGAGCTTGGCTGGTTAAGCAGTGACTTGCATCCCATCGTATATCGATTGTGCATCTATGGCATTGAGTTTATCGCAGCCGCCGCCTTTCTCGCATGGGTTCCACAAAGAACCTGTGCCGTCACTGATCTTGGCAAACGTACATTATATGTATTTCTAATCCACGGATTTATTGTCCGATTTGCCGAATATTTCGGCCTATATAACAACATTCATGATGGCTTGGGCTGCGCGCTGCTCATTCTAGCATCAATAGGCTTCACCGTGATGTTAGCTCATCCTAATGTTAAAAGATTTGCGCATGTTATCATTGAACCAAATAGCGAAGCAGTATTTGGATGGGTCCGGCGCGGCGTTTGGCGTCGCAGTCCGAAGCAAGGTTAGCTCCCCCCCCCCCGCTAACGCTTCACCCCCCGATTCGGGCCCTGATGAATGCTTCACATATACACCCATACGCTTCACTCCTACACAAAGGCACAGCATAAGCTGTGCCTTTGGTGTGTAATCCTCTTCTATTCTCTGGATGAGAGACATCCGCCCATAATGGTCTTTCCTTGGAGGAACTTGCTAGAAATGTGCCAAACCATGTGATAGACTCTAGTAAATATACATGATCACGCAATTATGTGACAAATGAAGTGGAGGAATGAATAATGGCAGCCCCTAAAATGCGCTCTGACATGATTAAGAAAGGCTTCGATCGTGCGCCTCACCGCAGTTTGCTGCGTGCAGCTGGCGTTAAAGAAGAGGACTTTGATAAACCGTTTATCGCGGTATGCAACTCTTATATCGATATCATTCCTGGTCACGTTCATTTGCAGGAATTCGGCAAGCTTGTGAAAGAAGCGATTCGTGAAGCAGGCGGTGTACCGTTTGAATTCAACACGATTGGAGTGGATGATGGTATCGCTATGGGTCATATCGGAATGCGATACTCGCTCCCAAGCCGTGATATTATTGCAGACTCTGTTGAAACCGTCGTTTCTGCTCACTGGTTTGACGGTATGGTATGTATTCCGAACTGTGATAAGATCACACCTGGAATGATCATGGGCGCTTTGCGCTGCAACATTCCTACCGTATTTGTCAGCGGCGGACCTATGAAGGCTGGTAAAGACTCCAATGGACGTTCCATCTCGCTCTCCAGCGTATTTGAAGGCGTTGGCGCTTATCAATCCGGTAAGATCGATGATAAAGGCTTAATGGAGCTTGAACAATTCGGATGTCCTACATGCGGCTCCTGTTCCGGCATGTTCACGGCCAACTCGATGAACTGCCTCGCAGAAGCGCTCGGCATCGCGCTCCCTGGTAATGGTACGATCCTAGCGGTATCTGAGGACCGCCGCGAGTTTGTTAAACGATCCGCACGTCAATTGATGGAGATCATTAAGAAGGACATCAAACCGCGTGATATTGTGACACAGGAAGCGATTGATAATGCCTTCGCATTGGATATGGCAATGGGCGGTTCCACGAATACCGTCCTTCATACACTTGCGATCGCATATGAGGCAGGCATCGATTATCCAATCTCCCGCATCAATGAGGTTGCCGCTCGAGTGCCTCATTTGGCTAAGGTAGCTCCTGCTTCTGATTATCATATTGAAGATGTACATGAAGCTGGCGGCGTTAGCGCTGTTCTGCACGAGCTGTTCAAGAAAGAGGGCGCGCTTCACGGCGAATGCATCACGGTAACAGGCAAGACTCTTCGTGAAAATGTGGAAGGCTGCGACATCCTTAACACAGATGTTATCCATACATTAGATAACCCTCATTCCGAACGCGGCGGATTGGCTGTGCTGTTCGGCAACTTGGCGCCAGAAGGCTGTATCGTCAAGGTTGGCGCTGTAGATCCATCTGTTGGCGGACGTCACACAGGCCCTGCAATCTGCTTCAACTCACAAGAAGAAGCACTCGCAGGCATTGCGAATGGTCAAGTTAAAGAAGGCCATGTCGTTGTCATCCGCTACGAAGGACCTAAAGGCGGTCCAGGAATGCCTGAGATGCTTGCGCCAACTTCTCAGATCGTCGGCATGGGATTAGGCGCCAAAGTTGCGCTCATCACGGACGGTCGTTTCTCCGGCGCATCTCGCGGGATCAGCATCGGTCATATCTCGCCGGAAGCTGCGGAAGGCGGTCCTCTCGCATTCGTGAACGATGGCGACATTATTGACCTGGATATGAACAACCGTAAGATTGAGCTTCAAATTTCTGATGAGGAAATGGAACAGCGTCGTGCGAAGTGGGCAGGCTTTGAGCCTAAAGTGAAGACTGGCTACCTTGCTCGTTACTCTAAGCTCGTAACTAACGCAAGCCAAGGCGGCGTATTGAAGATCTAGTTCGTTTCGAATAAGGGCTGAGAGAGCAGACTATATGCTACTCCTTCAGCCCTTTAATGTTGTCCATATTCTATATAGTAATGAAATAAACACCCCTCATAAGAAGAGAGCCTTGCACTCTCTTCTTATGAGGGGTGTTGTGTGTAATCTTACTATTAGAACTGTCCCGCGAAGTGACAGGCCACAAAGTGGTTGCCGCCTGCGTCTTGATACTTCGGAACTTCCTGTTTGCATACTTCCTTTGCAAACGGGCAGCGTGTATGGAACTTACAACCGCTCGGCGGGTTCGCCGGGCTCGGAATATCGCCCTCAAGTACGATACGTTCTGCTTTGCGAGTCGGATCTGGTACAGGAATCGCGGATAGCAGAGCCTTTGTATAAGGATGCAGCGGATTCTTAAACAACTCTTCACGAGTTGCCGTCTCGACCATAGAGCCTAAGTACATAACACCTATACGGTCGCACAAGTGCTCTACAACGGACAAGTCATGTGATATAAACAGATAAGTTAAGTCCTTCTGCTCTTGCAGATCACTCAACAAGTTGATGATCTGTGCCTGAATGGACACATCAAGCGCAGATACGGGCTCATCCGCAACGATGAATTCCGGATTCATAATTAAAGCGCGAGCAATACCGATACGCTGACGCTGACCGCCAGAGAATTCATGCGGATAACGGTCAATATGATAAGGAGCTAATCCGCAGATCGTTAGTATTTCTTTGACTTGATCGCGGATGTCCTTCTTGGAGACGATTCCATGGTCAACCAGTGCCTCGCCGATCGCATCTCCGACCTTGATACGGGGATTCAATGAACTGTATGGATCTTGAAATACGAGCTGCATCTTAGGACGCATCTTACGCAGATCACGACGATTCAATTCGTGAATATCCGTGCCCTTAAATTTAACGATACCGTCTGTTTTCTCAATCAGTCGCAGGATGGCTCGGCCAGTAGTCGATTTACCGCAGCCTGATTCGCCAACAAGGCCAAGTGCTTCACCTTTCTGCAAGGTAAAGGAAACATCATCAACAGCTTTGACATGACCAACAGTCCGCTGCCAGATGCCTCCCTGAATAGGGAAGTATTTCTTTAGATTCTGAACTTCCAGCAATGGTGCCGTCATGATACTTCCCCTCCTTTCTCATACAACCAACATGCAGCTTTATGCTTCTTATCATAGGTTTGCAAAGAAGGCTGCTTATCTACGCATATCGCCATGCAGTGCTCACAACGATCGTTAAAGTAGCAGTTGTTCCCTAGCTCAATCGGGTTAGGAACCTGTCCAGGTATCGTATACAAACGTTCAATACGTTCATTAATAATTGGTTTAGCGCGTAATAAACCTTGTGTGTATGGATGCTTCGGATTCTGGAACAATTCGATAACCGGCGCTTCCTCAATTACTTTACCCGCATACATAACGACAACATGATCGGCCATCTCTGCCACTACACCGAGATCGTGGGTAATCAACATAATCGCTGTATTGAATTCACTCTTAATATCACGCATCAGATCCAATATTTGAGCCTGAATCGTAACATCAAGCGCGGTGGTAGGTTCATCCGCAATGAGCAATTTAGGATTACAGCTTAGCGCGATCGCGATCATGATCCGTTGACGCATACCTCCAGATAATTCATGAGGATACGAATCAAAGATTTGCGCTGCACGAGGGATATTGACAAGCTCAATCAATTCGATTGCGCGCTTCTTAGCATCCTGCTTGCTCATTCCTTTGTGCAAACGAAGCGGCTCCGTAATTTGTTGACCGATCTTAAATACAGGATTAAGCGATGTCATCGGTTCTTGGAAGATCATCGCGATCTCATTTCCCCGAATCTCACGCATTTCTCGCTCTTTAATCTTAAGCAAGTCCTGATCTTTATATAGAATCTGTCCGCCTTCAATCTTACCTGGGTGCGAAATTAATCGCATCAAAGACATCGCTGTTACACTCTTGCCGCAGCCTGATTCACCTACGACACATAGTGTTTCTCCTTCACGAATAGAGAAGCTGACGTCGTTAACAGCTCTTACAACGCCGCCACTGGTGTAGAAGTTTGTTTGCAGGTTTCGAAATTCGACCAATGTATTAGCCATAACGTCCTCCTATTTCTTCGACTTCGGATCAAGAGCATCACGCAGCGCGTCACCCATAATATTGATCGCTATTACGGTTATGAATATAAATACACCAGGCGGTATCCACAGCCATGGGCGTTTTCTGAAGTCAATCAAGTTGTTCGCGGCAGATATCATATTCCCCCAGGAAGGTGTCGGTGGTACAACTCCAACCCCAAGGAAGCTTAGCGTCGACTCTGATAGGATTGCATTCGCAACCGATAGTGTCGCAACAACTATAATGATAGGAATCGTATTCGGCAATAAATGATTGAATATCTTTCTTTTATCACGCAAGCCAAGAACTTCAGCTGCCTGCATAAATTCTTGTTCACGCAGCGCGAGGATCTGTCCGCGTACGAGCCGCGCCAAGCCAGGCCAGTGTAAGAAACCTAACAGGAACATGATGACGTAAATACGTTTATCCGGTGGTATCTGAGTATCAGATAGTAGGGTGCCTAGAATAATCAAGACAGGCAAACTTGGGATCGACATCATAATATCCGCAAAACGCATAATGATTGTATCGACCCATCCGCGATAATAACCCGCTAAAGCGCCAAGTACGCTGCCGATTGATACCGACACCAGCATAGAAACGAGACCCACTAATAATGATATCCGCCCTGCCAGCATAGTTCGCAGCAGAATGTCTCGACCCAGCTTGTCCGTTCCAAACCAGTGAGCCGATGACGGCGGCTTATTGGCCATTGAAAGATTCATCGTATCAATGGTGTAAGGTGAGAACAATGGACCTATGAAACATACTAAAAACATCATTACAAGCACAACAAGTCCAGAAACCGCCAGCTTGTTTCTTCTAAATTGACGTAATGCCAACATCCAAGGGGATGCGGGTCTCGTCTTAGGTGTATTAGCTTCCACGACCGTAGTCGGTGTGTTGGTTACTTGTGACACTGGTCATCCCCCTTTCTATTTCAGTCGCACACGCGGATCTGCGACTCGATACATCAGATCTGCCAAGTAATTACCTAACATTGTCAAAGCAGCCAGCAATATCGTATATCCCATTAGCAAGAAATAATCCCGAGCATTCATAGATTGCAAGAATAATTTACCGATACCCGGCCAATTGAATATGCTCTCGGTTATCATCGCACCTGAGAATAGTGCTGGCAACTCGAATCCAAGCAAGGTAATGGCTGGCAGCAGAGCATTCCGAAGCGCGTGCTTGAAGATAACCGTAGAAGGCTTGAGGCCCTTAGCGCGTGCTGTACGAATGTAATCCTGACGAATGACATCCAGCATGCTTGTCCGGAAGTAACGAGTTAAGCTGCCTACGCTCAATGCTGTCAACACAGTTACAGGCAGAATCATATGATAGATCAAATCCGTAAACTTATCCCATCCTGTAGCAGTGCTTCCTGTTGTATACATGCCTCCAATCGGGAACCATGTATGATCTACCGCAAATATTTTAATTGATAGCAATCCGACGAAGAATGAAGGCAATGCCATCAGAGCAAATACGAGAAATGTGACTGCGGCATCAAATAAGGAATATTGCCTTATCGCTGAATATACACCCACAAATATCGCTATCGTCCAGGAAAGCACCATTACGACACATGCTATCATGAATGAATTCCAAATGTACGTATTGATAACTTTAGTAACGGGCTGCTTCTGTTGAATGGAAAAACCTAAATCACCTTGAAGCGTATTACCAGCCCATATAAAATACCTCTCATGCAGAGGTTTGTTCATCCCAAACTTTTCTTTCAACTCATCTTTTCGTTCTTGGGAGATGGTCTGATTGCTGTCGATGAAATTACCAGGAGTCATCGCAAATAAAGTAAATAAGATGATGGAAACACCGATTAATGTTGGAATGATCTGCAGGAATCGTCGAATCGCGTACTGCTTCACATCTGCTCCTCCCTTCTATATAAGCCCAAATGCCCAGCCGTGAACTGGCTGAGCATTTGGCGTATTGCACTTACACACTTTACGCTTATTACTGAATTTTAATCGTATCTACACTCTTTACAAAATTCTTGTAAGGTGAAATATCGAAACCTTGCAGACGAGCGTTGATAGCGAACAAGTCGCGGCGTTGATACATGAAAATCATTGGTGCATCTTCGTTAATCAATTGATAGATCTGCTTGAAGTATTCTTTTCTTTCATCCATGTTCAGAGTAGAACCAGCTTTCGTCCACAACTCATCAACTTGTGGGTTGCTGTAATTGTTCTTGTTCTGCGCACCGCCTGTACGGAATGTGCCTTCGCCGCTTTGTGGATCAGGTGTCATTTGTGCAGCTAGGAATACCATTTCATAATCGCCTTTGTTAAACTTGTCAAGCAATGCGTTGAAGTCCATTTGGTCAGCGACAAAGTTGATACCCAAATCTTTATAGTTCTTAGTTGCTACAGGAATCAGTGCTTCGTTAACTGCGTTTGGTGTAGAAGCAGTGAACTTAATGTTGAACTTCACGCCGTCTTTTTCACGGATGCCGTCAGCGCCGACTTTCCAGCCAGCTTCGTCAAGCATTGCTTTAGCTTTCTCCGTATCGAATTCATATTGATTAACTTCGTTCGTATAGGACCAAGATACTTTGGATTGCGGTATATTAATTACGTCAGCATATCCTTGGTAAACCGCATCAACGATTTCTTGACGGTTCAAACCGATCGTCAATGCTTGACGAACTTTCTTATCAGTAAATTTAGGATCTTTATTGTTGAATGCAACATAACCGTAACCGTTCGTTGGGTTCAACCAAGTATCTGCGAAACCAAATGCTGCAATTTCATCCAATTGGTCTTGTGAAACAGTTCCGTCAGTCAAGTCCGTTTCACCCGTTTGCAGCAATTGAAGTTTAGTTTCATCAGTAGTAGTCTTGAAAATAACGTTCTTAATCGGAGGAACACCTTTGTAATAGTGCTCGTTAGCTGTCAAACGCACTTCTTGTCCTGGAAGGTATTCAACAAGTTTGTAAGGACCAGCGCCAACCGGCTTCTGGAACAGGTTGCGGACCGTATCAAGGTTGCCCTTCTTATAATCTTTACCATATACGCTCTTAGGAATCGGCCCATCGCCCAATGTGGAAAGTGCCAAAACTTTAACTTCTGCCAATGTAAATTCAATTGTCTTCTCGTCGATTACTTTAATACCGGAGATGGATTCTGCGTTGCCTTCTTTATACTCTTTCGCGCCTACAAGCGGTGCATACTGCATGACATCAGAAGGACCGTCATAGTCAGGATCGTACATAAGCGTTGTTGTGAATGCAATATCTTCAGCTGTTACAGGAGATCCATCACTGAACTTAACGCCGTCTTTCAGCTTGAAAGTGATGACCTTGCTGTCATCTGAAACCGTGTAATCTGCCATATCAGGTTCATAAGTTCCATCTGCTTTAACCTTGATCAAACCACCGAAAATAGTATTAACAATGTAAACGTCATATGAAGATTCTGCCCACAGAGGGTTAAATACACCGGAAGGATCTGTGATACCGAAGATCGCTGTGTCCGTGCGGCTTGCTGCTGGTGCAGGATTCAAGCTCTTGTCTGCAGCAGGGATGAGGCCTTCAGTGACCAATTCAGGCTTCTTCTCTTCTTCTTTCTTAGTATCTTCCTTCTTCGTGTCATCAGTCTTTGGTGCCGATGTTGTGTCAGGAGTTTTGCCTGGATCTGCTGTCTCTCCGCCACCGCATGCGGACAGTACTAGTGAGAATGCTAGTACTAAGCTCAGTACCATGAGTAATTTTTTCTTCACGATGTGCCCCCCTAATAAACTTATATTTAATCATAATTTCGTATATCTATAATCACCGCAGTGGTTATAGATTCCATTCGCCTCTGCTTATTAGAACACTGGTCAAATGCATACATATGTCCACCCTTCCATAAGCAGGAAATGAATATTTTTCTAAATGTTACTTTATATTTATCGTTTTGTAAATCCCTTTCCTACCTTTCTCGTAAAATTATTTCATATTGTTATGATAATATTTTTTTATCAATTACTACTCTAAAGCCGAACTAAACATCCGCAAGGTTCGACAAATCATTCGTTTTTAGCTAATTTCAAGGACATTTGTCTACTCAGCGTAAACAAAACTTTACCACGTCTTTCATGGGCGTTCATTCTGAAAACTATCATAGTTTGCATACTTTTTGCATAATAGCTCAAGGAATGGATAAAAAAAAGGCCCATAATCCTCATAGCATGAAGATTATGGAGCCTATGTTAGATTATAAAGTTATAACGCGTGAGGCGCTTCACCTACCCGATGCTCAGAAGCAAATGAAGAACTATCCAACACCGGTGTATCACCCATGTATAATTGACCATATCTTTTCAATAATGTATCAGTAGACATCATCATTGTTTTAGGGACCAATTGATTCGGCTGCTGGCGCAATCGACGCTGTCCCATCGGATGCATGACGCGCATCAGCAATCGCAGATAATGTTTCGTCATCCAGGAAAACAAGCCTCTAGGAAGATCTCTGACCGTAAAACCAAACTGCTCCGGTCCTCTGTTAATAAAGCTAACGCCATACAGCGCCTTTACCTGAGTGCGCAAGCCTTCATGAAGCTGAATGTATTCAGCCAGCTCAGGAAGTGCTCGCTCCACATCTCGGATCATCTGTATAGCAAGCTGCATAGAGCTCCGTGAGCGTTTGCCAATCTCGTACAAGCGCTTATTATCGAAGTGAATCTCCATTACCTGATCATCGGGGTTAAGCGTGACTCCATCGTCCATCACAACCGTATCACCATGATACGGTCTAATCCGAAAGTGAAACACAGGTGATTCCGTGTTCGTCGTTTTCATTCCGAAAATAAGATGGAACAGCTTCTCGTAGCCAAGCCAGCAATTAACGATAAATCGTTTGATGGCGGAAGGATTCTTTGAGCAATAAGCATCTGTTTCCTTAATCAGCTCATCAATTCGTATACATTTTAAGTTCTGTTCCTCAACATCGTTCAAGAACCGCTCCAAGGCTATCAGCATATTACCCGGAGCTTCCGGATCGGCTCCAAGCGTCAAGCCGCAATCGTGCAGCAGCAGAACTTCACCCGCACGGCAACGCTTTTTCATTCGTTTATAGAGCCGCTCTGATCCAAGCTTCTTGCGCCAGTCTCCAAATAAAACTGACCATAAAATAATTTGAAAATGTCCCATGTTGCCAAAGTCAAATAAATTAACTACTCCCCATGGAGGGCGGTAAAAAACAGCTGGTTTTCCTGTTACTTGCTCGATGATGTCAGATGTCTGCTTGATGTGACGTTTAACTGTCTTGGGTCTCATAATCCAATTGGATTTATGAACATAATTATGAATACCGATCAGGTGACCTTCATCATGCATCCGTTGCAACAGTTCTGGATGCTTCTCCGCTTGTATACCTACGACAAAAAAAGTCGCTTTCGCATTATGCTTCTTCAGCATATCCAAAAGCTGCGCAGTATACACTGGGTCCGGCCCATCATCGAAGGTTAGTGCAAGCGATTGTGATGCTTTCCCTCTCTTAAACACGCGAAACCCAAAGAGTCGGCTCACAACACCAGGAAGGAACGCATAGAACGTTAGGAAATAAAAAGTCCATAACAGTAATACTTCCATCCACTTTCCTCGTTTCTAAATTTCGTTATTAACTACCTTTATTGTAACATATCCTCCATTAAAAATAGACATTACAATTCCATTTCATGTACAATATGTTCAGCCTATATGATTGTATACGTGAATAGAGCGATAAAGGAGTCATGTCCATGTTAGCTTTTTATCAAAAATATTGGAGAACAGCTTTTGATATTGGACTCATTGTGCTGACCGTATATCTTACTATGTTTGCATTCAGTTCATTGTATGCAATAGCGGCCCCGATATTTTTGGCGTTGCTCATCTTCTGGATCATTGAACCGTTTGCTTCATTTCTCAACAGGAGAGGATTGAAGAAGTTCGTAGCATCCGCTATTTCGATCATGCTGTTTGTTCTCCTCATACTTGCTGCGCTTATTGGAGCAGGTGTCATATTTACAAATCAGATCAATGACTTGATCATGAGCATTCCAGATTACCGTGATTTGCTGGTCAGTGAGACAGGCAAGATCGCCTCATTTCTTCAGTCCAAGTACGAAGCATTGCCTAATGATGTAACCGAACGCATCCAATCCTTCATCAACGATGCGACGTTGTGGGTTATGAAATGGTTTAAACTCTTCTTAAGTACCCTCATCTCTCAGATAACCGTATTCTCAGGCTTCATTTTCAAATTTGGTATTGGTATCGTGCTAGCCTACTTCTTAAGCACTGAGATTGAAACTTGGCGCAAGGTCGCCACTGAGAAGACACCTCGTACGTTTAAGAATGCTTTTCATTTTCTTAAGGAAAATGTATTCCGCGGACTAGGTATTTACCTGAAAGCGCAGATGAAGCTCATAACCGTTACTTTCACCCTTGTATTCATCTCGCTCTTGCTGTTGGATGTAAGCAACGCGTTCTCGATTGCGCTGTTATCAGCGTTATTCGACATACTGCCCGTGCTTGGCGTTCCGGTCATCTTCATTCCATGGGCGCTCTACTGTTTCATTGTAGGCAGTACGTGGAAGGGCATCATGCTTCTTGTTATTCTGGCTGTTGTGATGGGCACTCGTCAAATACTGGAACCTAAGATTACCGGCAATTCGCTTGGCGTATCGGCATTCACCATGCTATCGTTCATGATTATCTCCATGTCATTGTTCGGTGTTGCTGGATTGATCTTATCGCCAATTCTGTTGATCTTAGTTAAGGCCTTGTATGATCAAGGACACCTAAAGAGATGGATACGAATGCCGCAAGAGGAATTTGATTCTAACCCGCTTGCTCCTGAATCAACGGAGCTGAATCAGACTTCAGATAACAAATAGATCATATTAACTAACGGGGCTGTCCTATAAGTACTAGGGCAAGCCCCATTTTTTATTTATGCGCTCCATATCGGTTCTGTTTATCATATTCAGCAAGCGACTTCATTACTTGTTTGAATGCCGCTGTCGCTCGGTTTCGTCCTGAAGATGTTTCGTCCTCAGAAACGACCGTTACAGCATAACGAGGCTTGCTCGATGGACCATATCCTGCAAACCACGTATGCAGAAGCTCTGTTCCATATGCACTCGCCTGCGCCGTGCCGCTCTTTCCAGCCAGCGGCCATATACTGTCTTGCAATAAGCTCCCTGTTCCATCCGTTACCGTTAGACGCATCCACTTCATGAGCAGCTTCGCCGTTTGCGGCCGCAGCCTCATCTCCGTGCGCGGCTGCGCTGGAAAGCTCACAATCGAATTCCCCTTAGCATCCTCGATTCTGGATACAAGCCGCGGATTGCCATAGGCGCCTCCTTGCAGGATCGTAACAACCGCATTCGCGGCTGCAAGCGGCGTTATACGCACATCGCGCTGACCTATAGCTGTCTGTGCTCGGATACCTCCATCCGTAACAACAAGACCTAGCTGATTGCGCAGGAATACCCGTCCCTCCTGTTCACCGTCGAAATGAACCAAGGCTTCATGGCCTAACACATCGTTAGACACCATGCCAACTGTTCCAGTTAACCCTAATTGTGCGGCGTATTGCTCGATTTCCTTCGAGCTCAACCGCTCCCCTAATTGTGCAAATACTACGTTGCAGGAGTTTGCAAATGCTTCTTCCAATGTAATATTTCCATGACCGCCTTTCTTCCAACAAGCCAACCCGTATTTGTGATAATGCCCATCACAATGAAATACCTCCTGCTTGCTGGTCACACCCGTTTCAAGAGCTGCTGCCGCGATAGCCAATTTGAATACGGAGCCTGGTGTGATCACTTGAACTGCTTGATTGTTCCAGTTACTGCTGTCCGGCTCGATATGATTCGGATTATAAGCCGGTCTCGATTCCATCGCCACAACATCGCGTGTCTGAGCATCTAGTACGACGATCGCACCCTTCTTGATGTCGAATTGATCCATGATACGACCCATCTCTCGTTGAAGCGTCATATCTATCGTCGTCACTAGGCGCAGCGGATAATAGGGGTTCTTATGCTGACTCAGCCTTACTCCTAACCCCTGCATCGGACTGCCTGCAGCATCTGTATAATGCACGTATGTAGATGTCTTAACTGGCATCAGCAGCCCGTCGAAGGAACGTTCCAGCCCATAGGCCCCCGCCTTCTGAACATGCGAGCGCGTCGATTGCAGCGTCTCTTGGAGCATGCTCGTATATCCAATCCAATGCGGAGTATGCTCTCCCATAGGATATGGCACGGTGTAGGGGAGCACCTTAACACCATTCCAGTTCCTGCTGTTGAGGAAGCTTGCTTCCTCATTTGTCAACGAGCGCACACTCTTGCTGTCAGCAGAATCTCGCCAGATGATCGGCTCTCCTGCTTCCGCCCAGCGCCTCTTCAATGAATCTGCATCTACATTCAACAGACGGCTTAATCCGCGAACTGCTTCAGACTGAATTGCTGCCTCATTCAGCGGAAAGAGAATTAAAGCCTGAACGGTCTGACCTGTAATGTACTGGCCGTTGCGATCCACAATTCTTCCTCGTCCTTCATCCAGAACAACGCCTCTTTCGCGTTGAATGACGGATTGCCGAACCAGCGTGTGGGGATCATGCGGCAATGAGCGATGAACATCTATGAATTGCAGCCAAGCGATTCTGCAAGTGAATGCAAGCATAACGGCGGAGATTGCCAGCGTAACCCAGTGTATTCGAATCCAGCGATTCAACCGCTCAACGGAGGGATTTATTTTCATCGTGTTCACAGTTCCTTGTCATATGTATTACTTATTTAAAGTTAGGTTAGATGTCCGCATTAGCAGTATGTTCATGCACCAACATGAGCAAACCTTAGATTAGTCAAAATCTTTATTTCTAACTAAATGGCAGATACGTAAAAAGGGGCTGTCTTAAAAGACTGGATCAGCGGTTTTTTTATCCGATAGCACATACGATGACAGTAAGGCCGTATTACTCGCACTGGAACGGTCACAGGGGCCGCTATTTCATGATTTCGGGGTATTTTTTGAGGGCTTGCGGACACAGATGACGCTATTTGCTTCAAAACTAGCACTAAACGGCTTATTTGGGTCAAATAACGGCTCTACACTCCGCTAGTATGGCGAATTAATGGTATTTGCTTCAAATAGCGGCTCGTGTGTCCGCTCCCGGTCCTTGTAGATACAGAACTAGGAATGGATAACCTTGAGCTCGCCATTATCGAAGGTCTATCTCAGATGAGGTGTCAAAAACCTGCATCTCAGCTCCAAAATCAGCTCATGTGAGGGATGAGGCGCTGAAAAATGACGTCTCAGACGCCACAACCGCATCGGCGAACCGAAAAACAAGGGGCTTTCCCGGGTAGAAAAAATCTACTTGTGGGACAGCCCCTCATTCATCTTGCTAATATCTATTGCTTGGATCAAGCATATCCATTCGAGCGTCGGTTAACGGTTTTTCTTGCGCATCATATCAAAGTAATGAACCGGCTCATTCACCTTGATCTTTACTAATTGCAGCGGATGACGAGCTGCATCCAATTCATTGCCTTCCGTATCCCAGATCTGCTCAACAGTCTGTTTGAAGAAAGTGCCGTTAGGTCCGAAGAATTCCACTTCAGCACCAGGCTTGAAGTTGTTGCGCTGTTGAATCGTAGCCATCCCAGTCTCTGCATCGTAATCCATGACAAGACCTGCAAAGTCATATGGCACAGCCTTCACTTCAGGCTCATAGATATGATCTTCATGGTCAGGCTCTTCGTAGAAGAAGCCCGTGTTGACTGGTCGGTTAGCTGCCTTATTAATCTCTTCGATCCATTCTGGCTTCAAGACATAATGTTCTGGATCAGCCATATAGGAATCAATGATTTGACGGTAAACATTAACGACTGTTGCCACGTAGTGGATCGATTTCATTCGACCTTCAATCTTAAAGCTGTCTACCCCTGCATCGATTAGGTCCGGCAGGTGTTCCGCCATGCACAGATCCTTAGAGCTCATGGAGAATGGATTCTGCTCTTCCTTGAATAACGGAAGCTGTGTAATGCCGACACGGAAATGCTCAAGAGCAGAATCAGTTGAAGCCTCTTCCGCTGTCACGATATCATTCAATTCTGGTCTGGCATCCTCGAACAGATCATATTTCCAGCGGCAGGATTGGCAGCATCCTCCCCGATTCGAGTCACGATCCGTGAAGTGATTGGACAGCGTGCATCGTCCCGAATAGGAAGAACACATCGCGCCGTGAATGAACGCTTCAATCTCGACATTCACATGCTCCTTGATCTCTGCGATCTCATCCATGCTTGTCTCACGCGCTAGTACGACGCGAGGCGCGCCTTCGTCTTTCCAGAATTGCACGGTTTGCCAGTTCGCAACGGACTGCTGCGTGCTGACATGCACTTCAAGACCAGGCACAGCGCGCTGTGCCGTCTCGATAATAATTGGATCGGCAGCTATTATAGCGTTGATGCCAGCCTCATATAGATTCTTGAGATATTCTTCAATACCGTCTAGATCCTCGTTATGGGAGTAAATATTCGTTGCTACGAACACTTTAGCTCCGTATTTCTTCGCAAACTCGACTCCTTCACGCATTTCCTCAAAGCTGAAGTTGTCAGCGTTGGAACGCAAACCGTAGCTCTGACCGCCAATGTAAACCGCATCGGCGCCGTAATGTATGGCAAACTTCAATTTTTCCAAATTACCGGCTGGCGCAAGCAGTTCGGGCTTGTCGAGACGGTACCGCTTGCCGTTGTATTTCCGTTTTGTGTGGGTGCTCATCTGCATCAAGCCTCCTTCTTAATACACTTGTTCTTTATAGAAGAATCCGAATGTCAATTCACGCTCCGGATCCTGTACTTTGCGAATTCGTTCCATCCATTCAGGCTGGAAAGCATACCCCTTCGGGTCGGCTGCATAGGCATCGATCGCAGTGCGGTATACATTAATGACGACTTCATTATAGGCTAACGGCTTATAGAAGCCTTCAACCTTAAAGCTGTCAATTCCGCCTGCCATCAGCATATGCAAATCTTCCAGTATGCACATGTCGTCGGAACTCATGATATGAGTTCCATTCTCATCCTCATAGATCGGAAAGCGCTCATCTTGACGCTCTTCCTCAATCAGAAACATCTTGCGCCCTTTGCCGACATCAGATGTCTCGTCAACTCGACCCGTATGCCGCATGTAGTGCTGCAGCAGATGGCGCTTGGAGTGATAAATATTCGTCATGCCATGTATCTGAACTTCAACTTCCATGTCAGGCAGATTGCGCTTCATCTCCAACAGCTCATCCATATTAAGCTCACGAGCAGCAACGATGCGGCTCGCACCGCGCTTCTGCCAGTAACGAGCAGTCGCGTAGTTCGTTGATGTCATCTCCGCATTCCAATGCAGCTTCGTATTCGGAGCTGACTGCTTCACTGTCATGAGCACAGCAGGATCGCCATACACGATGGCATCCACACCGATTCGTTCCAGCTCCTGCAGGTAGGCTGGAAGCTCCTTCAACGCATCATTGTGCAGTATATTGTTCACTGCGACATACAGCTTGGCGCCGCGTTCGCGGACTACAGACATAGCTTGTTCAATCTGCTCCAGCTTCATTTCGCCAGGCATGCGCATTCCATACTTCGACTCGCCGACGATAACGGCGTCAGCCCCCGCTTGAATCAGTCGCTCAATCTCATGAATTGAGCCAGCCGATATCAACAGTTCTGGTTTCTGTGTCATTATAACTCACCACTTTATTGTTTACTTTTCTGGATATTCTTCTCGTGCTCAGCAAATGTCTTGGCAAACAAATGCGTATTGCTTCCATCCTTCTTCGTCACATAGAACAAATATTCCGACGCCTCCGGCTTCAATGCTGCTTCAATTGAGGCAATGCTTGGATTCGCAATCGGTCCAGGCGGCAGACCCTCAATCTTGTAGGTATTATACGGAGAATCGATCTCCAAATCTTTATAATACAATCTTTCCTTAGGCTCGTCGAGCGCGTATTGAACCGTCGCGTCAATCTGAAGCTTCATCCCCTGATCGATTCGGTTGTAGATAACTCCCGCTACGAGCGCCCGTTCTTCGTCTACAACCACTTCACGTTCGATAAGCGATGCGACCGTCAGAAGCCCGTTCAGATCTAAACCGCGCTGCTTCATGTCAGCTTCCCAATTCGGGATAGCGGCGATTCGCTTCTCCATTTCCTGCAGCATTCGATTGATGATATCCTCCGCCGTGCTGCCTACCTTCATCTCATAGGTTGACGGGAAGAGATATCCCTCAAGCGGATACTTGGCTTGCTTGGAAGGCACTGCGCCATAAGGCAGCTTGCCTGATGCCTGAATCTTTTCAGCAGCCTTCAGGAACTCATCCTTCGTCACGATGCCTTCTTCATTCAGCTTGTCCGCAATCTGCTCTACGGTATACCCTTCTGGAATCGTAAATCGCACCATCTCTTCTTTCACGACATCACCTGCGTTGAGCTTAGCAATGATCTCATCATAGGTCATGCCTGGTTTGAAATCGTAGGTGCCCGCTTGGAACTTAGAGCCTTCTTTATGATATTTCAAGTATCCTTGGAATAATAAGCTATTCTGAATAATGCCGTTTGTTTCTAACTGATTCGCAATAGTCGATATGACTGAGCCGCGCTCAATCTCAACACGTACCGTTTGATCTTGCTTCGGCATAGGCTGCATCTCATTCCAGGCATACCATGTTCCCCCCGCTGCCAGAAGCACCAATAGTCCGATAATGACAAGAAATACTTTAAGACCTGTCTTCATCCCATCACACTCCTACACATGCCGAAAACGGCTTTGCCGTCCAATAGACCGGACAAGAGCCGTTTTCTGTATCATTCCGCGATATACGTTCAACGAAAGAACACTGTTGTCTATGACATTACTCGTTAACCGTCCAACTCTTCCGAGAATGCCATCTCATCGTACTGCTCCATGACGTCTTCCCATTCTTCGTCTTCTTCAATCGTTTCCAGCTGCCATCCGCCGTTCTGATCTGGCGTTATACGCAGGACATCGGCATCCTCTTCTCCATCAGCGGCTTGCACGACAGCATAAGCGCTGCCATTGTACTCAAACTCCGCCAATAAGTCATAGGTACGCGTTTGTCCTTGTTCATCCGTCATCTCAAGCGAGCTGCCATAGGCTGTGGACAAGCGATCGATAAATTGGATTCCTTCACGTTCTGCCACGATTAGTTCTCCTCTTCCATATCGACAAGTGTGTTAAATGTTTCTTCGACAATGTTCCACTCTTCTTCATCATCAATGATGAACAGCTTGAGATCGTCGCCTTCTTCTTCATAACGGAAAGCATAAACCTCATCCGCTTCATCATCATCGGAATCTACAGGTACAACCATCATGTATTTGCTGTCTGAACCGTCAACCTCGAATTTCATGATGACTTCGAATTCTTCCTCATTTCCTTCATCATCCGGGATGTAAATGATTTCTGGCTCGTCATACGCGTGTTTGTCTTGTGTCATCGCTAACCCCTCACCTTCTAGATTGATAGTCGAGATATGTTTGCAAAATTATGGTTGCCGCCATCTTGTCGACAACTTGTCTGCGCTTCTTGCGGCTGACATCAGCCTCGAGCAAAGTTCGCTCCGCAGATACGGTGCTCAAGCGCTCATCCCACAGGTGAACAGTTAGCCCAAACTTGTGCTGCAGCGTTTCGGCGAATTCCTTGCTCAGTTCACCGCGAGGACCGATCGTGCCATTCATATTCTTCGGCAGGCCGAGTACGATTTCCTCTACCCCATGCTCACGGATGATCGTTTCCAGCCGACGCAGTACCTCGTCGTCGTCACGCCGAACGATAACTTCCACACCTTGAGCCGTCCAACCGAAGGCATCGCTAATGGCAACCCCGATCTTACGGTCGCCGTAATCCAAGCCTAAAATCTTCATCATCGTCTCCTATTGCTCATGTTCACCATCACGCAAGAAACAGACTCGCCTTAAACCTAAGAAAGAGCAAAGTCTGCTTCTTCCTTATCGATGATGGCTCAGGTAGAACCGGACCAACTCCTCAATCAGCTCATCCCGTTCTTTCTTACGCACAAGACTTCGAGCGTTGTTATGACGCGGAATATAAGCTGGATCTCCAGAGAGGAGGTAGCCGACGATTTGATTAATAGGATTGTACTCCTTCTCTACAAGCGCATCATAGACAGATAACAATATTTCTTGACTTGACGCTGCTTGTTCATCGGGCTGAACATTAAACTTCATCGTTTTATCCATGGAACTCATCGTCGTCACCTCGCTTTACTCTTATCATAACACATACCCTCTCAAACTAAAAAATATTCCTCGGATTGACACAATTACCCATTCAATTGTTCACTGACCAGCTTCTCGACGAGCGCGAGCGCATCATTCAGTTTATCCGCATTTTTACCACCAGCTTGAGCCATATCTGGACGGCCGCCTCCGCCACCGCCGGCAACAGATGCGATTTCTTTAATCATTTTTCCCGCATGATAGCCTTGTTTAACCAATTCCGCAGGTACGGATACAACAAAGTTTACTTTGCCCTCATGAGCTGCTCCCAACACAATGATCGCAGCAGGCAGCTTCGACTTCAGCTCATCCGCCGTCGTACGGAGCGCATCCATACCGTTTGCGTTCACTGCAGCCGCAAGCACTTGTACACCCGCAATGGTGCGAACTTGATCCGTCAAGCTTCCCGCTTCGATACTGGACAGCTTCGCATTCAAGGATTCGTTCTCGCGAGCAAGCTCTTTCTCGCGTGCAAACATCGCCTCTACGCGCTTCGGCACATCATTAACGTTGGATTTAAGCAAAGCTGCTGCCTGCTTAAGCACTTCCAATTGGCTCTCCATATATTGATACGCATGACGACCCGTTACGGCTTCAATTCTTCGCACACCAGATCCGATTCCGCTCTCGCTGACAATCTTGAACAGTCCAATCTCGGACGTATTGCTGACGTGACAGCCGCCGCACAGCTCGATGCTGTACGATCCGACTTGAACGACGCGCACAACATCGCCGTACTTCTCGCCGAACAACGCCATAGCGCCCATTGCCTTGGCTTCATCGATATTCTTCTGTTCAATCTTAACCTGTGTTCCCTTCCAGATCTGCTCGTTGACACGACGCTCGATGTCTTGAAGCTCTTCAGGCTGAATGCTGCCCAACTGGGTGAAGTCAAAGCGCAAACGATCCGGCTCTACGAGAGATCCCGCTTGATTAACATGCTCACCGAGCACATCCTTCAACGCGCGATGCATCAGATGTGTCGCTGTATGGTTCTTCACAAGATCCTCGCGCTCTGCGCGGTTAACAGCAGCTTGAACTGTCGTTCCTACAGTGATTACACCTGACTCAACTTGAACGGCATGCACATGCTGACCATGAGGCGCTTTCTTCACATTCGTTACTTCAGCCTTCATATCTGCGGTATGCAAGGATCCATTGTCACTTACTTGACCACCGCTCTCAGCATAGAACGGAGTGCGGTCGAGTATGATCTGAGCTGTCTGCCCTGCTTCAGCGGAATCTACAAGCGCATCGTCAACGATAATCGCAACAACTTTAGCGTTCGTCACATTCAATTCATCGTATCCGACGAACTCGCTCTTATCCGTCAATTCTGCAAGCGGTCCGCCTTGAACCTTCATGCTCTCCGATTCCTGACGTGCGGAACGAGCGCGTTCACGCTGCTCTTCCATCGCGCGATCGAAGCCATCGCGATCTACAGTCAATCCATGCTCAGCTGCATATTCTTCTGTCAGATCGAACGGGAAGCCGTAGGTATCGTAAAGCTTAAATGCCTCAGCGCCATTAATCTGCGTATGGCCCTCTTGCTTCGCAGACTCTGCCATCTGGGACAGGATAGCCAATCCATCTGTCAGCGTCTCATGGAAACGCTCTTCTTCGTTCTTAACGACCTTCTCGATGAATTCGCGCTTCTCTACAACTTCTGGATAGTACGAGCCCATCACGTCGCCCACAGTCTTCACGAGCTCCACCATAAATGGACGCTCAATGCCGAGCATCTTGCCGTAACGCACCGCGCGGCGCAGCAAACGGCGAATGACGTAGCCACGGCCTTCATTGGATGGCAGAACCCCGTCGCCTGCCGCAAACACCACTGTGCGGATGTGGTCAGCGATAACCTTGAATGCGACGTCCCACTCTTCCTTCTCTTTGTATTTCACACCTGCGATACGGCTCGTAGCTTCAATAATCGGCATGAAAATGTCAGTATCGAAGTTCGAATCCACATCCTGCAGGATGGAAGCGAAGCGCTCCAGACCAGCGCCTGTATCGATATTCTTATTCGGAAGCGGTGTGTAGCTGCCGTCCTTATTGTGATTGAACTGTGAAAATACTAGGTTCCATACTTCCAAGTATCGCTCATTCTCGCCGCTTGGATAGTTCTCTGGATCGTCAGGGTCACCATAGGACTCGCCGCGATCGTAGAAGATCTCCGTACAAGGACCGCAAGGACCCTCACCGATATCCCAGAAGTTATCTTCCGTCTTAATGATGTGGTCAGCAGGAATGCCGATCTTCTCATTCCAGTAGCGATAAGCTTCTTCGTCTTCAGGGAATACCGTCACATACAAGCGGTTCGGATCAAAGCCGATCCATTCCTTGCTAGTGAGAAACTCCCAAGCCCATGTAATAACTTCTTCCTTAAAGTAGTCTCCGATCGAGAAATTCCCGAGCATCTCGAAGAACGTATGGTGGCGGCGTGTCTTGCCGACATTCTCGATGTCGTTCGTACGGATACACTTCTGTGAGTTGGCAATACGCGGATTGTCCGGCTTCACGCGTCCGTCAAAATACGGCTTCAACGGAGCCATACCCGCATTGATCCAAAGCAAGGAAGGATCGTTATGCGGAACAAGAGATGCGCTCGGCTCCAGATGATGAGCCTTGCTTTCGAAAAATGCTAACCACTTTGCGCGAATATCACTAGCTTTCATGTATTAAGAGCCTCCTGAATGTAGAATTATTACGAAATTCCTCGTAATACCCCTATATAAAAATAAATCGCCCCTGTATATACAGGGACGATTATAATCGCGGTACCACCCTAGTTATCACCTAATCAGATACGAGCCAGCAATAATCATCAGCTGTGCAGCATCCAGGCGATCGCCTCAGCGTTGATAACGGGTACGACCCGGTGAAGTACATTCACACTCTGAAACTAGCCTTCGGCAGTTCTTCAAGGGGATGATTCTCTCAGCCTAGCAGCATCTGTATCCCATCCCTTATAAGGAATGATCAACAGGGTAACCGCACGGAATCGTCTCTCTGGCCCTGGGCTTCAGCCTACTCGGTTTCTTCATCGATTTGAAGAGTGATCAATTATAGGTTTACCAATAATATCATTCGATTAGGACCTTGTCAAATATTCAACATGCTCCAGCAATCTCTTCAGCATAACGACCGCTTGGGCGCGTGTTGCTTCACCTTTCGGATCGAACGTATTCGCGTTCACACCAGTGATGAACTCAGCAGATACAGCTTGAATGACTGCTTCGCGTGCGTAGCTGCTGATGCTGCCGCGGTCCTTGAACTTCGACAATGCCGTGCTGTCGTAAGGCGCCTTCTGACCGGCTGCTTCCACAGCGCGCACCAGCATCACTGCCATCTGCTCACGAGTGATATTATCGTTCGGTCGGAACGATCCGTCCTCGTAGCCGCTGATAATGCCTGCTCGCGTAGCTGCGCCGATGCTCGCTGCCATCGGATGCCATGAACCGATGTCGCGGTAGCGGCTAGCAGCGTCAGCATCACCCGGAAGCCCGAACGAGCGCGCAAGCAAGGTAGCGAACTGTCCGCGAGTCAGCTTATCATTCGGCGCGAAGCGATCGCTCGATACGCCCTCGATGATATACTTCGAAGCAAGCTCTTCGATCGCTGCGCGCGCCCAATGCGAGCTCGTATCCGAGAAGCTGCGCTTGCGCTCTGCGGCTGCGTAGATATCATTGCCGCTGCTGATCAAGCGGAATACGGATGTGCCGCCGCTCTGCTTCAATGTGTTTGGCACATATTGAATGCGGTCGGCTCCCTCATCGTAACGGACAACGGTTGAACGGTCGCCTGCAAGACTGTTCGAAGTGCGGAAGCGCGCTTCATAGCTCGCAGTTACCGACTTCGTATTCGTTGAGCTGGTGTACGCCGATAAGTAGAAGTCAACTGGCGCTGCCTTCATCTGACCGCCTGTTGACCGCACTTCTCTAACAAGCTCAGACCCTTTCGACACAGAGCCTGCGGATTCCAGCTGGATAAGCAGATACACGGACGAGTTGGAGCTAAAGTCTTTCTTGATATCGCGGGTATCTAAAGTATCAAGCGGCAGCGTGTACAGTACATCGCCATAGCGTACCGAGAAACGAGCATTGCTGGATTCTTGACGAATATCGTCAAGCACATTGACCGGAACAGCTACCATCGCCGCCTTCTCGGAGGTTGGAACGTTAAACATCAGGTGCTTGCTGCTGCCATAGCGCAC
This sequence comes from Paenibacillus marinisediminis, assembly GCF_054343325.1. Classification (NCBI taxonomy): domain Bacteria; kingdom Bacillati; phylum Bacillota; class Bacilli; order Caryophanales; family Paenibacillaceae; genus Paenibacillus; species Paenibacillus marinisediminis. The sequence continues at coordinate 53,045 of NZ_JBTGUH010000003.1, read as the reverse complement.
GGCGTAACGCAGCGCTTCCTTCAACTTCGATTCCTGGAGCGTATATTTCTTGATCGATTCTCCAAAACGTGAACGATCGCTGCTCGTGTTGGCTGCCGCTGTCTCCAGGTAGTACATGCCGTTCTCCAGGAACCAATCATACGGCACTTGCTTTACATCCGCTGGAAGCCCAACGGAGCCGTCTGTCTGGTTCGATAAACCGTAGTCCGCAAAAAGCTCCACACGATTCCCGCTCTCATCCTGCAGCGGATTGTTGCCAGGCGCATACGTTAATCTAACGCTTGCAACAGAGCTCACCGCGGATTCAAGTGTCAATGTCACTGTGTCTCCATTCAAGGATGTCGATGTAATCGATCGATTCGTGCCATCGACAAACACATAGAAGTTTCCGAGCGGAGAAGTATTGTTAGCCAGCTTCAGCTTCTCCGAGAACTGGAGCGTGATGATCGCATTCTTCACGACGCCCTGCTTCAGAACAGGAACCGTGTTGTCTGAACTATTCGCGACAACAGCAAATGAGAAAGCTGCCGCTCCATTGCCAGACAAATCAGTAAGCCGCGGCTCACCAGGAACATAGGAGAGCAGCACACTGTCAGAGCTGTTTACCGCGGAATTCAACGTCAGCACGACCGAATCGTTTACAATCTCCACTTTATCCACATAACGGGCAGCATTGTTGACGAGCACGGAATAATGGCTGCGCAGCGGAATGCTGTCCGTCTTCAGCGCCTCATTATATTGAATCGTCAATTTATTGCCGCTAACGGTTGATTTCTGATACACGGGCGCTGTTGAATCGTTGCCGCCGCGCGCATAACGATCGCGAAACGCCTGAAGCGGATTGCCTGTTTCATTTTGAAGCGGATATTTGCCTGGTGTATAGTCAATCTTCACCGACTTATTGGAGGCGATCGACTCACTCATGACTAACGTTACCTGCGAGCCGCTATGCTCGATGCGGCGAATGCTCTTCTCTTTGCCGTCTACCCACACCGTAAACTGCTCATCAGCGGATGAGGATACGCTCGCCAGCCGCTCATTGAACTGCAACGTAACACGCGCACCTGAGAACGTTGCGTCAGTCACCTTCGGAGCAGTAACCTCCATATCATTTTTCACCTGAATACCGGAGATGGCTGCTGCGGCATTGCGATCATTGTCTTCAATCATGCGTGTACCTGGTTGAGGTGCATAATATAATATTACAATCTGACCAGCAGAAACACCGCTCGAAAGCTCGATGTCCACTGCCTTCCCCGTAACTGCGGTGCTCTTCAATGCGCGCGCCTCGCCGTTTACGTATACGAGGAAGTTAGAGATTGGCGGCACAGAGCCTTCTCTCAAATTCTCGTTATATTCGAGTCTAATCTTCTTTGAGGTGTCCATACGAGCCTGCTGCAGTACAGGTGCGGTAGTATCCGCGGAAGCCTTCACCGTAAATCTCCAGGCGTTGGTATTAGTTAGGCCTGCGTATGCCATATAGTCCGCGTCTCGGAGCGCATCATCCGTAACAGTAACTCCATACACTTCGCCGCTTCTAAACGTAATATTAGGATTGATATTAATGACCTTCGTACCGCTGCCTGTGACTTGATCAGAAGTAATCGGAATCCGTTCCTCGAGCGTATTGCGTGTTACATTAATGAGCAGGATCTCGCCCGTGTTCTTCCATACCTCTTCATCAAAATAAAGCTGCAGATCCGCATTAGCCGCTACTTGTGTCTCACCATTGGCCGGAACGAGCTTTACCAGCTCAGGAGCCTTCTGCACACCAGCAGTCGTGAACCTCCACTGATTCGCATCATACAGTCCTTGGAATTCTCCTCGCTTGCCTACAAATGTTCCATTATCCAACTGAACACTATACGTTTTGCCAGCCTCTAATCTATTGCGCAGCACCCACTCCACATAGCTTCCATCTACCGATACTCGTTTGCTGCCTACGTCGGTTTGTTCAACCACGTTTCCGTTGCTGTCACGAATAACGAGATTGCCCCCGCCTTTACTGACATTTTCACTAAATGTAAAGCTGATCAGCGAATCTGTCGCTACTTGTGTCGCGCCATTAGCCGGGTACATTTCCTCCAGCACCGGAGCACGCTTAACTGTATCAGGATCTAATGCAACAACGGTGGATGCTTTCAGTGCTTTCTCCGCCCTGCCATGATTGGCATTCATATTGACAGCAGCCTCAGCATACGCCGTCGCAGAAGCGGCTTCCAACATCAGGGTAAAGGCTAGTAACAATGCTGTCGTCTTTTTCAAGTTTAGCTCCTCCTTCAATTCATGAAATCCAATTCCTCTATATACACCTGACGCTGTGAAGGCGAGATAAGTTTCTCTCTTAATTCCAATTTAAGAAAAAAGTACCTTACCCAATATGGCGTGATTGACATAAAAAAAGCACCCTTTTACAAAGGGTGACAGTTAATCAAAAGAATCGACATCAATCAATATTTATCTTATGGTTATGTCGTCTTTCTCCATATGTAATAAGTAAACAGATGCTGCAGCACAACCTTCAACGCAGCGAAGACCGGCACTGCTAGAATCAACCCGATTACTCCCGCGATCTCCCCTCCTACGAGCAGGGCAAAGATGATGGCGAGCGGATGCATATGCAGCGTTCGACCTACAACCTGAGGTGAAATAATATTGCCTTCAAGTATTTGACAGAGCGTATTGACAACTGCAACGAGGATCATCATCTTAACGGATATCGTGGACGCCACAATGAGCGCGGGCGCCGCGCCAAAGTACGGACCGAGATAAGGGATAATGTTGAATATCGCTACAAATAAAGCCAGCAGAAGCGCATATGGCATGCCAATTACGGTATAACCGATGTAAGCCAGCACACCGATAATGACGCAAACGATAAACTGCCCGCGTATGTAATTGCCGAGCGCTGTATCAATATCTTTAAACATCATGACCATATACTTGCGATGACTCTTCGGCACATAGGCAATGACTGACCGCTCAAACACATCAAAGTCCTTTAATATATAGAAAATGAGAAACGGCACGATCAGTGCAATAAACAGAAAGTTCAGCGTGGCTCCGATATTGTTCATGAATTCGGACATCGCAATGCCTAAACGACCCTCCATCGTGTAGATCCACTCATACACACTGGAACGAACGGAGGACGGAAGCAGCGAGGATTGATTAATGCCGTCAATGATATCCTCCGCCTTTGCATTAAGCTGCGGCATCTGAGCGTTTAATTCCTCAAGCTGCTTGATCAGCATCGGAATAATGTTCATCAGAATGACTGTAATCGATATAATGAACACCGCATAGATAAGCAGCACCGCGATCGTGCGCGGTACCTTGCGATCATTCAAGAGCGTAACAATCGGGTTCAGCACATATGCTATGATCATTGCAACAAGAAACGGTGCTAGTATCGCCTTCAGAAAGTCATAAACATTGCCGATAACCGGCCGAAGCAGATACAGCATATAGAGAATTACTAGCCCAAGCAGCGTATATATACCATAGACAAACAGACGATTTTTAAATAGTCGCTCCACCTTTATCCCACACCCCACGTTCGGACATGCATCACACAGTAGAGTATATGTTAACTATTGAAAAATTAACCCGATTGGTTCGCCTGCTTCATCCTCCATATTCGTTGATTGCTGCTGCCGCGGAACTCAAGCCCAAGAGACTTGTGTTCTAGCTGAAATGGTCCGTCTACCAGCACATCAATCTCCGCGAGCAAGTCCAGCATATCTTTATTGCCTATTTGCTGTATCTGCTCCAAGGTATAGCCTGTATACGCCCATATATGGCGCCCATGCTCACGCAGTATACGGGCCAAGCGCTTCACATGCCTGGCCTGCATAAAGGGCTCTCCACCAGACAGCGTTACATCGGTCAGCGGATTAGACAACAGCTCCGCTGCCACCTCTTCTACGCTCATGGGCGTTCCCGCGCTGTATGCCCATGACTGCGGATTGTGGCAGCCTGGGCATTGGTGAGGGCAGCCGCTGAAGAAGACGACGGAGCGAAGTCCTTCGCCGTCCACGACGCTGTCGTGGACGATGGACATGACGCGCAGGCTCATTGATGCTTCACTCGCTCGGCTTCTTCCGCGCGCTTCGCCGAATTCCACTTATCCATGCTGCCGACCAAGTAACCTGTAATGCGGCGAATCCGTTCAATATGCTCGGAGTCCGCGCCGCAGGCAGGACAAGCATCCTCAATCACCGCTTGATAACCGCAGCATCGGCAGCGGTCAACCGGATGATTGATTGAGCCGTAGCCCACGCCGCTCGCAGCCATCGCGCGCACGATTCGATCGAGCGCCTGCGGGTTGGAACGAGCGCTGCCATCGAGCTCCACATATGTGATGTGCCCCGCGTTGCACAGCTCATGAAACGGTCCTTCTATGCGGATCTTATCGTAAGCTCTCGCATTCGCATATACCGGCAGATGGAAGGAATTCGTATAGTATTCCCGGTCTGTCACTCCCTGAATGGTGCCGAATGCGGCGCGATCCTGCTTCGTAAACTTACCGGACAGCCCTTCAGCTGGTGTAGCAATCAGCGAAAAATTAAGTCCTGTACGCGCGGCAGCTTTATCCATCCGCTGACGCATATGCTTGACGATGTACATTCCAAGCAGCCGCGCTTCTTCGGATTCACCATGGTGGCTGCCCGTTAATTGGAATAGCGTTTCTGCTAGGCCGATGAAGCCGATACTCAAAGTCCCCTGCTTCAGCACCTCATGCAGCGTATCATCAGGCTTCAATTCTTTGCTGCCTCTCCAGACACCTTGCTGCATGAGGAAGGAGAAGTCACCAGCTCGTCTGGATGCCTGATAGGACATCCGCTCAAGCAATTGACGCTCCGCGATGTCAATCAGCTTATCCAAGCGCTGCATAAAGTCATTCGTGTCACGGGACAGCAGGCTTAATCGCACAAGATTCAGCGTAGTGAAAGACAGGTTGCCTCGACCGATAGCCGTTTCCGCTCCGTTGACATTGCCCATTACCCTTGTACGGCACCCCATGTAGCAGGCTTCGCTCTCGGCTGTGCCATCATTGTACTGCGCATTGAACGATGCATCTAGAAACGCGAAGTTTGGAAATAACCGCTGCGCAGTCGTTTCAAGCGCAAGCTGGTACAGTTCGTAGTTCGGATCGCTGGGCTCAAAGTTAACCCCGGACTTGACCTTGAAGATCTGAATCGGAAAGATCGGCGTTTCGCCATTGCCTAATCCGCTCTGCGTCGCAAGCAGCAGCTGACGAATGAGAAGTCGTCCTTCGCGAGAAGTGTCCGTTCCGTAATTGATCGAGATAAACGGCACTTGACCGCCGCCGCGTGAATGCATCGAATTCGCGTTATGGATAAATGCTTCACAAGCTTGATATACATCTCGTTCTGTAAGTCTCCAAGCTTCTGCTTCTCTATCAAACGTCTCGCCAAGCGGAAGTGAGCTTAGATAAGCAAAGTGCTTGTTAAACGTCTTGCCCACATAAGGCGCCAGATCATAGTCGAACATCGGGTATGCTTGTCCGCCGTGCTGCTGATTCTGATTCGCCTGCAATATGATCGAAGCGAGTGCCAATGCACTCTTAATATCCTGCGGCTCGCGCATATGACCATGTCCCGTATTGAAGCCGCTTTGCAGCAATTGACCGAGCGGAATCTGGCAGCATGTCGTCGTTCCCGTTGCGTAGAAATCCAGATCATGCGGATACAATAGATTCGCTTCCATCGCTTGACGTGCTTCATCGCTGAGAAGATGGTTGATCGCGTACCAGCGCGAGCTTTCGCTCGCCATTTTCCCCATGATGCCCATTGGAGAACATCCGTCCACATTCGCATTCTCCCGCATAAGGTCGCGATCTGTTCCATCCAGAATACGATCTAATGAGGCTGATAATTCCTGTTCAGGACTGCTGAACATGGTTACTGAGCCTTTCTTAATTCTAGGCTGTGGTCTATGTATATACTGCATGGATTCATCATGCAATGCAGATGCCGTTGAAGTTCTATGTCCCAAACTAATCGCCGCCCCCTCTTTAATAACACAATATATAGTATCTACAATAAACCATCGACACAATATGTATTATGTCACAGCCAAAACAAAAAAAGCGCCTATCCCGCTCCGCAGAGTGAGATTGGCGCTTACACAGTCCAATTCTAATCCTATTGAACATTTTGTTAAGATGTTGCTTGTGACTCCGTAAACCCAGGAGACGCAGAAGATGCCCAATCGTCGCCGAAGAAGAGATCATCTAACGAACTTAACGTTCCATCTTCCTCCACTTGAAACACCGACATCTTATCACCGTTCACCGATAATTCAATATAACAGCCCCAGCAATAAAACTGATGGGAACCAATCTTGCCAATATCCTTAGAATTGCAATTCGGACATCGCATACTCTCACCATTCCGTCCATCCACTATAGATTTGAACTGCCGTCTAGCGAAACAGACTTCATGGACGTGATTCAGTTCCTATCGTGTCAGGTCACGATAATGGCGTCCGTCCCCATAAGGCCTGTCCCTTCGAATTGTATCCTACCTTCCAACAGGTCGGACAACAATCCGTCTGTTATTTCCAGTCCTGTTATTGTATTGCCCAATTGCGGCTGAAAATAAACATCTGCCACTCTTCCAAGCTGGCTTCCTTCAGTTGTGATGACTGGCAATTCCTTAATTCGGTGTGGACCTTGCAGGAAGGTTCGAGCTTGCTCTGTCGAGTTCCCCTTCACCTTATGAACGAGCTCTTGGCTCTTCAGCATAACGGTCTCTTCTCCGCATGCAACCACATGCTCCCACGCGACAACAGGTATGGTACGAGAATATATGGTCCGTCCTTCTAATTCCAGATGAGTAATCTCCCACTGCTCTGACAACCATATATCCCTCACTTTGGACAATCGCTTACCGGTTTCGATATCATACACCGGAAGGCCTATTAATTCGAGCAACTTCAAGGTCAAGCCTCCTCGTGGCTGTTCATGATGATCAAACGAGCGAAGATTGTCGTCTCTTCCATTCATCAGATATGCCGCGAATTTGCTGCGAAGCGAAGTATGTGTCCCATTCCTTGCGTCTGTCCGAACAAGATGTTATCCAGCTAATTTCTTGTACGCACACGCGAAACAATGGTTTCTATATGTTTCACAACTGCTTCAGCTTGTTCCTTAGTATTGCCCATTCCGAGACTGAATCGAACAGCGGTGCTCGTCCGTTCAGCAGAAAGCTTCATCGCTTGAAGAACATGAGATACTTCTAGTGAACCCGATGTACAAGCCGAGCCGCTGGATACTTGAATACCGAGCATGTCCAGATTCATGAGCATCGTTTCAGTTGGCACATCTAGTATACTAACGTTCAAAATATGCGGCACGCTGTGATCTTCATCGCCGTTCAGCACGACGCGATCGCCAAGCAGCGACTTCAACCCGTTCCAGAGCGCGGCACGAACCTCTCTAATGGTAGTTAGCCGCGCGTCAAGTGATTCATAGGCCTGTGCTGCAGCTGCGCCAAAGCCAGCGATACCGACAATATTTTCCGTACCGGCTCGCCGTTTGCGTTCTTGACTGCCCCCGTAGATGAAGGGTTCCCACTCCGCCCCATGCTTGCAATACATAGCGCCGATCCCTTTCGGACCGTTCACTTTATGCGCAGAGAAGCTGGCGAAATCGATAGGCAGCTCGTTCAAATGAAGAGGCTCTATCCCTAGCGCCTGCACCGCATCAGTGTGCATGAGGATGCCGCGTTCCCGCGCCATGCGGCCGATAGCTTCAATCGGTTGGATCGTGCCTACCTCATTGTTCGCATACATCACGCTGATCAGGCATGTTTCTGCCTTCACGGCAGCTTCAATGTCCTCTAGTCGGACGAAGCCTGTCTGATCCGGCTGCACATAAGTAACTTCAAAGCCTAATCGCTCCGCCTGCTGCGCAGCATGCAGCACCGCATGGTGCTCAATCGCAGTCGTGATCATATGCGGTTTCTTATCGCTGATTCCTTCTCTTTGAAGCTTCAGCCAGCGTGACCAGAGCACGCCGAAGATTGCCGCATTATCGCTTTCGCTGCCTCCGCTCGTAAAGACTAGCTCATTCGGCGAACACCCCAGCCTCATAGCAATACTGTCTCTCGCCTGACGCACGACTGCCTTGGCATCTCTCCCCGCTCCATGTACGCTGGAAGGGTTTCCATACACATCTAGGCTTGAGGCCATCGCTTCGCGCACTGCCGGATGCAGCGGTGTTGTAGCGGCGTGGTCCATATATATGCGATTCATTCGTATTCCTCGATTCTACACGATAAAGATGTTAAATATAGAACATATAACTGTCTTGATCGCCTTCATCTTTATATTGGATCAGATCAGCTAATGTCGTTGAATCAAGCACCTCAGCAATGCTGTCCCGTATTCGCATCCACAAGTTGCGTTTAGCAGGGTCATCTTCTTCTGTAAAGTCGACAGGAGAGATCGGACCTTCCAATACGCGAATGATCTCGCCCGCGCTTACATGCTCAGGGTCTTGAGCAAGTATGTAACCGCCATATGCGCCGCGAATGCTCTTCACAAGTCCGGCGTTGCGCAACGGGGCAATCAGCTGCTCCAAGTAATGCTCTGATAACTGGTTCTTGTCCGCGATGCTTTTCAGCGAAGTCGGACCATCTCCGAAACTGCGCGCGAGCTCCATCATGATGGTTAGACCATAGCGACCTTTTGTGGATATCTTCATAAACACACCTCAATAATGTTAATAAAATTCATGGTATTCCTATATGCCACCAAGTATATCCTATCATATATACACCCGTTATGTGCAATTTCGTCCACGTTTATTCCTGAACGCCCTCTTTTACACGTATTATTTCTGAATCTGTACAACGTATGTTACAATACGAATATTATCGAAGAAAGGATTGACGGTGACTCACATGAATAAACCACCAGAACAGACACGCGTAGTCGTCGGCATGTCCGGCGGTGTCGATTCGTCCGTCACAGCGCTGCTCTTGAAGCAGCAAGGATATGATGTCATCGGCATCTTCATGAAGAACTGGGATGATACCGATGAGTTCGGACATTGTACTGCTGAAGATGACGCCGAAGATGTGCGACGCGTCTGTGAACATATAGGTATTCCTTATTATACAGTCAACTTTGAGAAGCAATATTTCGAGAAAGTTTTTGAATATTTCCTAGAAGAATATCGGAACGGCCGGACTCCCAATCCCGATGTGATGTGCAATCGCGAGATCAAGTTCGGGGAGTTTCTCCGCACGGCGCTCGATCTTGGAGCCGAGTATGTCGCAACTGGACACTATGCTCGTGTAATCGAAGAGGATGGCAAGTTCAAGCTGCTGCGTGGAGTTGACAGCAATAAAGATCAGACGTATTTCTTGAATGCGTTGAATCAGGAGCAGTTGTCTCGCGCGATGTTCCCAATCGGACACCTGCCGAAGCCGGAAGTGCGACGTATTGCTGAGGAGGCGGGACTTGCAACTGCGAAGAAGAAAGACAGCACTGGAGTATGCTTTATCGGAGAGCGCAACTTCAAGCAGTTCCTCAGCCAGTACCTTCCTGCGCAGCCTGGCAATATGGTGGATATCCGAACAGGCGAGATAAAAGGGAAGCATGACGGTCTGATGTATTATACATTAGGGCAACGTCAAGGCTTAGGCATTGGCGGCTCTGGCAACGGTCAGCCTTGGTTCGTCGTCGATAAGGACTTGAAGACGAACACGTTGTACGTCGTCCAAGGTGACGATCATCCATGCCTGTATTCGGTCAGCCTTGAGGCTGTTGGCATCAATTGGATTGCAGGCGATATGCCAGAAGGACCTATCCGCTGCAGCGCGAAGTTCCGGTACCGCCAGCCTGATCAAGGCGTTACCTTATCGAAGCTGCCGGACGGCACAGTCCAAGTGGAGTTCGATAAGCCGCAGCGCGCGATTACGCCTGGACAAGCGGTCGTATTCTACCAAGACGAGGTATGTCTGGGCGGCGGCACGATCAATAAGATCAACAAGCTGGAGCCTATTGTACTGCCTTAGAGCACAGCTAATATAACCACCAAAAGAGGCTGCAGGATTAGCTCATCGCCAATCCTACAGCCTCTATTTTATGCAGTATATAATTCAGTTTGATTATTGGAAGTATGAGTTCAGGAAGCTTCTTCAATCACAGTACTACTCTTCATTCTCTTTACAATCAGTCGAGTGATCCGCAAATGGTACGTATCTTCCACGATGAATTCAAATTCCTGATTATACGCAATTCGCTGCCCTTTCTTCGGCGGCAGCTCGACTTGTGAATACATCCATCCGCCTATCGTATCGAAATCCTCCGAATCGATATCCATTCCGAAGTAAGCATTCACTTCTTCAATCAGCATTTTGCCATCAATAGAAAATACATTCTCTTCACGTTTCATAACGGCAGGAAGCTCTTCATCGAACTCATCCTGAATCTCGCCGACAATCTCTTCCATGATATCCTCTAACGTGACCAAACCGGCTGTACCGCCGTATTCATCAATAAGCAGAGCGATCTGCATCTTATTCTTCTGCAGCAGCTTCAGCAATGCGCTGATGGCCATCGATTCAGGCACGCTTAGGATCGGACGAATCAATTCTCGAATATCGGCTACATCGTCTGCAGCTTTAACTAAGTCTTTAATGTGCACGAAGCCAATAATGTTATCCTTATCAGGGTCGCACACCGGATAACGAGTATGCATCTCGCTATACGCAGTCTCGCGATTCTGTTCGAACGAATCTGTCGTATAGATACATACCATTTCAGTACGAGGTATCATAATTTCACGGGCATGTGTGTCTGAGAATTCAAATATGTTGTCCATCAATGTCAGTTCCGTGTTATCGATTAGGCCGCTCTCATGGCTCTCCTTCACTAAGATACGAATCTCTTCTTCTGTGTGGGCATCATTTTCACCAGCAGGCTGTACTTTGAGCAAACGCAGCAGTGAATTGGCAGATCCGTTAAGCAGCCAGATGAACGGAAACATCAGCTTATAGAATGCCGTCAGCGGAATCGCAGTCCACAGTGTGATCTGCTCCGCCTTGCGGATTGCTAATGTTTTAGGCGCCAATTCGCCAAGCACAATATGCATGATCGTAATGAAAATAAATGCAATTGCAGTAGAAATAGTCGTAATAAGTGCTTCTCCCGCTCCTAATGCAGCGAGAGGATCATGAAGGAGCTCGGCGATCGTCTGTTCCCCGATCCAGCCCAAGCCGAGTGAGGCTAACGTAATACCTAACTGACACGCCGATAAATAGGCGTCCAAGTTGTTCGTCATGTTGCGTGCGAACTTAGCTCTCTTGTTGCCGTCCATTACTAAGGCATCGATGCGGCTTCCGCGTACTTTTACCATCGCAAATTCTGCAGCTACAAAAAAACCATTCATAAATACAAGCAATACAACAAACAACAATCCCCAAATAATCGGTAACGGGTCACTATCCAAATTAATTCCCTATCCGCCTCCCATTTACACGGATAGGTACACCTCCCCATATAATAAGATATATAAACCAATACATATCATTATAAACCTTTTGCACCTAACGTCAAACTTACAAGCTGCTATCTCTTGTTGTCACCGGCAGGCAGCACCTCCATACAGAAGGGATTGCCACTATGTATATTCGCTGCATACGCAGTCCTATCACCACATAGCTAATCCTTTGTGCCGTTATTTATTTTGCGATTCTTCCAGAGCATGTCGAACCGCTTCATTCAACAACCCGATGATATGGGCATCATCGCAGGAATACAAGATGTTCTGACCTTCTCGACGGTAGCGTACAAACCGATATGCACGCAGCGTCTTTAATTGATGTGATACGGCAGACTGCGATAGCTGCAAAGCGTCCGCAATCTGATTAACAGCACATTCATCGCGAGCTAGAAGCGTCAGAATCCGAATTCGCGTGGGATCACCCAAAGCCTTAAAGGTTTGAGACACTTGCTCTAGCACGTCTGCTCCCCATTCTTTGCTTTCCAATACATCCATAACATCCGACTCCTTATACTGAACATAACCACATATGTGGAGGATGATTCATGGTTGTAGGATGTGACAACGCGCCGCAAAATAAACATCAACCTACGATGACTTATAAAGTAGGCATTGGTGTAGGCGTTGGCTTAGCGTATCGACACGATTATCCTTATTGTAAAATGAATGACAATTGAAGTCCTATAGCGGCACACAGCAAGCAAACAACGGCAGAAGACAGCATATATAGTGCTGCCGCTCTAAACCGCCTTGCTTGCAATAGCTGCAGCGTCTCAACTGTAAATGTAGAGAAGGTCGTGAAAGCTCCGCAAAAGCCTACTCCAAGCAGTAAGTACACACTTGCAGGCATTGTATACCGCATACCCGCCAACAGCCCGAGCAGCAAGGAACCGCATACGTTAATGATCCATGTCGCCCATGGGTATCGCTTGGAGGTCTGCGCAAGTCTCCCGCTCACATAGAATCGAAGCCAAGCTCCTGCTGCGCCTCCCAAGCTGACAAGCAGCCAATTCATCAGCGATCCCCCCTCGCCTCGTCTAATGGCCTGCTGCTTGCCCTACTGCGTGTTCCTAATGTATAGCCTAACCATGCTGCCGACACGCCACAGGCTATGCTTAGCACTTGATAGAGCAGCGCCATTTCCCATCTGCCTTCCGTCAGAAGCGTGACCGTCTCCAACGAGAAGGTAGAGAAGGTCGTCAACGCACCGGCCAGCCCAGTGCCGAAGGTCAGCTTCCATAACGGCGATAAGCCCTGACGTTTAGCCAGCCATGCCGTCAGCCAGCCAAGAAAGCACGCGCCCACGATATTCACGGCGAATGTAGCGGTTGGAAATGCGCTCTGCGGCTGAAATGGCAGCAGTAAGCTGATGCCATAACGGATATTCGCGCCAATTACGCCGCCAAGCGCGACAGCAAGCGAGGAGCGGGGATTCAAGAAGCTGTTCATTGTAGTGCGCCCTCTTTCCATCATCAACTGCTGTGATCCAGCTTGCGTCTTATTTCCTGATTCACCTTCATCTTTGATTCAGTCCCCTGGTCGCTTGCCATGAAAAATACCCGATTCTTGATCGCGTCAGGCAAGTACTGCTGACTGACATAATGACCTGGGTAATCATGCGGATACTGATACCCTTTATGTCCGAGCTTATCCGCTCCTTTATAATGTGTATCGCACAAATGAAGAGGTACCTCAGCCGAGCGGATCTCCTCGATCGCCTGCATAGCCCGCTGCAGCGCCATCGGAATCGAGTTCGACTTCGGACTCTCAACCGCGAACAGAATAGCCTGCGCGACAATATATTGGGACTCCGGCCAGCCGATTCTATGATAGGCTTCCAACGCACTAACCGCCTGCACCATCGCTTGCGGATTCGCTAGTCCGATGTCTTCGCTGCAAGCCACCGTCAATCGGCGAATAAAGGTCATTGGATCCATTCCGAGCTTCTCGACAGCGTACAGGAACCAGAAAAGCGCAGCATCGCTTGAACCCCGTATGCTCTTATGGAACGCGCTCAATACGTCGTACTGTGTAGACTCGTCAGCGCGCACCGTCGGCCGGCGCACGGATTCCTCCGCCTCTTCTAAGGTGACATGCACGGTGCCGTCCTGCTCCGGCGTCGTCGTCATCGCTGCCAACTCGAGCGCATTCAATGCGCGTCTGATATCTCCGTTAGCCATCTCAGCTATATGACGGATGGCATCCTCATCTACCTTCAGCGGCATGAAGCCTAAGCCGCGTTCCTTATCCTCCATCGCATGCCTCATGGCGGTTATGCAATCTTCCGCTGTTAATGCCTTCAATTGAAACAGAGTAGAACGACTGATTAAAGCTCCGTTTACATGATGAAACGGGTTCTCCGTGGTCGCTCCGATAAAGATAATCGTCCCTTTCTCAACGGCAGGAAGCAGTGCATCCTGCTGTGAGCGATTGAAGCGATGCACCTCATCCAGGAACAGAATTGTCTTCTGCCCGTATAAGGATTTGCGGGATTCCGCCTGCTCGATGACAGCTCGTACATCTTTAACGGAAGCGTCAACCGCATTCAATCGAATAAATTCGCCCTGCGTGCGCTCTGCAATCACATTCGCAAGCGTTGTCTTGCCGCAGCCGGGAGGACCGTACAATAATATCGATGACACGCGATCCGCCTCGATGGCCCGGCGAAGCAGCCGTCCTTGTCCCACTATATGTTCCTGTCCCACATACTCATCCAATGTTCTGGGCCGGATTCTGTCGGCCAACAACCGCATGCCGGGCTGATGTTCTTCTTGATAGGAAAATAAATCCACCGATGTTTCACCACGCTTCTATCTCGCCGCTCTATAGATTGCGGCTGTATTATACTTCATCATTTTACCATAAGACGAGCCTCTTGCATAACACACGAGAACACACGTTCCTGTAAATGTCACAGAAAAAGCCGCTCCCTCATGAAGGGAGCGACTGCTTCAAATACACTTACTGATCTGATTGTTCCTTCTCTTGATCCAATCGCTTCAGCATATCCTTTACGACTACACTGACCATGATCAGACCGGCTACCGGCGGTACAAACGCGTTGCTCGCTGGCGGCTGCTTCACCTTGCGGCGATCCGGAGCGTCCTCAGGAACGATCTTCTCCGTCACATCCATGCGCGGCTTCATCGGCTCTTCCGTCGAGAATACGACCTTGACACCCTTGCGGATGCCTTCCTTGCGCAGCTTCTGGCGAATGACGCGCGCGATCGGGTCAACTGTTGTCTTAGAAATGTCCGCTACCTGGAACCGTGTAGGGTCCATCTTGTTCGCAGCTCCCATGCTCGAGATGAGCGGAATCTTGCGCTTCAGACATTCCTTAATCAGATGAATCTTGTACGACACCGTATCGGAAGCGTCTACGACATAGTCCAGATCGTACTGGAACAGCTGCTCATACGTCTCTTCTGTATAGAACATATTGAGGGCGATTGCATCGCATTCCGGGTTGATCAGCTTAATGCGATCCCGCATTAAGTCTGCTTTCAACTGGCCTACTGTCGTCGTCAAGGCATGAATCTGGCGGTTCACATTTGTGATGTCTACGACATCCTTATCGATTAAGATGATGCGTCCGACCCCGGTACGCGCCAGCGCCTCGGCAGCGATCGAACCGACACCGCCGATTCCAAGCACCGCAACGGTGCTGCGCTTCATCATCTCAAGCCCTTCAGGACCGATAGCCAGCTCCGTACGGGAAAATTGGTGCAGCATAAAGGCTACCTCCTGCTTCTATTCCTTTGATGCTTCTTTCTTCTCTTTCACCTTCGTCTTGATGTGCAGCATGTCGAGCTGACCATCATCAACTACGTTCGGCGCATCCATCATCAGGTCAGTCGCGCTGGCCGTCTTAGGGAATGCGATCGTTTCACGCAGGTTCGTGCTGCCTGCAAGCAGCATCACAAGACGGTCGAAGCCGAATGCGATACCGCCATGTGGAGGCGTGCCGTATTCGAATGCGTTCATCAGGAAGCCGAACTTCTCTTGTGCTTCTTCAGGCGAGAAGCCAAGAGCGTTGAACATCTTCTCTTGTACTTCGCGTTTGTAGATACGCATCGAGCCGCCGCCTACTTCGTAGCCGTTCAGCGTCAAGTCGTACGCTTGTGCGCGGATCTGACCTGGATCTGTGTCGAAGTAGTGCAGATCTTCGTCCTTCGGACGAGTGAACGGATGGTGCTCCGCTACATAACGCTTCGCTTCTTCATCATAGCCGAGCAATGGGAAGTCTACGACCCATGCGAATTTATACTTGCTGTCGTCGATCAGGTTCAGGCGACGTCCTACGAGCAGACGCAGGTTGCCAAGAACATCGTATACGACTTTCTTCATATCTGCGGAGAACAAGAGCAAGTCCCCGTCTTCAGCGCCTAGACGTTCACGCAACGCAGCGATTTCTTCTTCGCTGAAGAACTTCACGATAGGGCCTTTGAATTCGCCGTCTTTCACTTGAACCCAAGCAAGGCCTTTAGCGCCATAGCGTGCCGCAAATGGAGCAAGATCATCGATCTCTTTGCGGCTCCAAGTGCCGCAGCCTTTCGCGTTCAATACTTTAACGACTCCACCTTTTTCAATAACGGAAGCGAATACTTTAACTCCTGAATTCGCTACGATATCGCATACGTCTACCAGCTCTAGGCCGAAGCGCAGGTCCGGCTTGTCGGAACCGTACTTGTCCATTGCATCTTGATACGTGATGCGTTGGAACGGTGTAGGCACATCTATGTTTTTGATCTCTTTGAACAAGCGCACCATAAGCTGCTCCATCATGCCCAGCAATTGATCTTGGGACAAGAAGGAAGTCTCGATGTCGAATTGTGTGAATTCCGGTTGACGGTCTGCGCGAAGGTCTTCGTCACGGAAGCAGCGTGCCATCTGATAGTAGCGCTCCAGACCGGAAACCATCAGCAATTGCTTGAAGATCTGCGGTGATTGCGGCAATGCATAGAATTCGCCTGGGTGCACACGGCTTGGCACCAAGTAGTCGCGAGCGCCTTCCGGCGTGCTCAACGTCAGGATTGGCGTTTCCACCTCGATGAACTCATTTTCATCCAAGTAGTCGCGGAACACTTTAGCCGCTTTGGAACGCATCCAGAGCGTCTTCTGCATTTCTGGACGGCGAAGGTCCAAGTAACGATACTTAAGACGAAGTGTCTCATCGATCTCAATACCGTCTTCGATGAAAAACGGAGGGTTCTTCGCTTGGTTCAGTATTTCGATTTCCGTTACGCGAACTTCGATCTCACCAGTTGGCATATTCTTGTTTACAGTTTCCGCATCGCGTTCTACAACTTTACCACTAACAGCGATAACGAATTCATTGCGGGCACGGTCGCCGATCGCATGAGCTTCTGCTGAAAATTCCGGATTGAATACAATTTGCATCAGACCGCTGCGGTCGCGCAGGTCGATGAACAATACGCCGCCAAGGTCGCGGCGACGCTGCACCCAACCGTTTAATGTTACAGTTTCGCCAATGTTGGCTTTCGTCAAACTTCCGCAATGATGTGTTTTGTGCATCATATGGTACTCCCCATTTCAAGTAATATATTGTTATCTATCCGTGAATGGCTGCCGCCAATTCATCTAACTTCACGATGCGCTGTTCACCTGTGGCCAGCTCTTTCAGCGCGATCTCGCCGCGATCCAGCTCGTCGTCACCGAGAATAGCCGCAAAGCGCGCCTGCATGCGATCGGCTGATTTCATCTGTGCCTTCATCTTGCGGCCCTGATAGTCCTTCTCAGCCGCAATACCTGCTACGCGCAGTTCATTCAAGAGCGCGGTCATCTTCGCTTCTGCTCGTTCGCCCAGCGCGATCATGTACACATCAAGCGGCGGTACATGGTTGCCGCCTACTCCCTGCTTGTCTAGCAGCAGAGCGATGCGCTCCAGTCCGATGCCGAAGCCGATGCCCGGCTCCTCTGGACCGCCGATATCCGCGACAAGCCCGTTGTAGCGTCCGCCGCCGCCAACCGTATCGATGGCGCCGATCCCCTGCGCTTTGTACTCGAACGCGGTATGCGTATAATAATCCAGACCGCGCACAAGGCGGTGATTGATCGCATAATCCACGTTCATCGCGCTGAGGTGCTCCTGCACCTTCTTGAAATGAGTCGAGCACTCCTCATCCAGACTATCGATGATTGAAGGCGCGTCAGCGAACTTCGCTTGGTCAACCTTGCAATCAAGCACACGCAGTGGATTGCGCTCCATGCGCGATTGACAGTCCTTGCACAGCGTTTCCTTCATCGGTGTCAGGAAGTCGATCAGCGTCTGGCGGTAAGCCGCGCGGCTAGGCGCGTTGCCAACGGAGTTGATCTCAACCGTTACTCCGGTTAACCCAACTTCCTTCATAAACTGATAGCCAAGCGCGATCACTTCCGCATCCAGACTTGGATCTGCGGAGCCGAACGCCTCAATGCCAAATTGATGGAATTGACGGTAGCGGCCTGCCTGCGGGCGCTCATATCGGAACATAGGTCCGATATAGTAGAGCTTCGTCAAGTCGGGTTCTCCGTACAGCTTATTCTCCACATAAGAGCGAACAACGCCGGCTGTGTTCTCTGGACGCAGCGTCATGCTGCGGTCGCCCTTATCTTTGAACGTGTACATTTCCTTCTCGACGATATCCGTCGTTTCACCCACTCCGCGCTCAAACAGCTCAGTCGATTCAAAGATCGGCGTACGGATTTCTTTGTAGTTGTATCTGCGGCACAGATCGCGCGCTTTTCCCTCTACCATCTGCCATGTTTCCACCGCGCCCGGCAAGAAATCCTGCGTGCCTGTAGGTTTTTGATATGCCATGGTAATTCCCTCCTAACCTCTATTGCCATGCAAAAACTAGTCTGATACAGAACCAGTGTCAAACTCTTGTCATACTCATCGCGAATTCGCGTCTAACTCACAGGCTGCCGCCTGCGAAAACAGCGCTAATAAACAAAAAATCTCCCGTCCCGCGCAATTGCGCAAGGGACGAGAGATTGGTCGTTTCCATTCACCCGTGGTGCCACCCAAGTTCCGAAGAGTTCGGATGCATCAGCACTGTGCTTATCAGCAACTCGGCTATGCTTCGCGTTCTTCGCTTCAAAGCGTGTAACGTACGCTCTACGCCTAACGGCTACCGCAGAATCAGGCCTATATGCCTGCTGTTTCGCCGCCGGTTCTCGGGGGTGTCATTCAGATAATACTTACATAGGTTCTTCCAGCCTAAGGAACCTATCTCTGCATGTAAGCCATTAACTTACTTCTTCCCGTCATCAAATCGGATATGTGAAGATATAACAAACATTGTAATGATGGAATACTCTAAAGTCAAGTACCGTTCACACAAAGAAAATAACCTACATCGCAAGATGTAGGTCGTCAATAAGTATATATTCTTAAAAGGGGGTCATGTCACTTATTATAGGATTGGTTTATTAAAGGAACATGAAACGAAGATTACAGGAATATTACATTTGTGAAAACGTTTTATTTTGAACACTCCAATTCTAACCCCTGCTCCTGCCCGTACAGCTCCCGCAGCATATCCAGCTTCTTACGCGTTACCTCTACGTAATTGTCATTGTACACCTTTGGTTCTTTCGGGTTCGCAAAGCGCGTAATGACACCTGTTTCAGGATGGACCCATTTGGAGGATGCGCCGCAGCCGAGGCCAAGTATCGTATGAATCTCTTCGATAATCAAGATGTTGTACAAGCTCTCAGCCTCAGGAAGCGAATAGCCTACATTCTCCAAATTGCCTAAAATATTTTTCTGACGGTACAAGTAATAAGGGTTATAGCCGTGCCCATCCGCCCACTCGCTCGCAGCTGTCATCATCCGTGAGATTTCTTCACGATCAGCGACCTTATACTTCGCCTCTCCTCTATGACGAGTCATCTCTGAAGCCCGCTTGAAGGAAAGAGTGTGCACCGTCAGCGATTCCGGCATCAGCGTCTCTGTTTCACGCAGGGAATGCTCGAATTCTGGCAAGCCTTCTCCTGGAAGGCCAATGATCAGATCCATATTGATGTTGTTCATGCCCATTTCACGAGCCAGCTTATACTTCTCAATCGTCTCCTCAACCGAATGATCGCGTCCAATTAACTCCAACGTTTCTTGGATATACGACTGCGGGTTGATGCTGATCCGGTCAATATTCCACTTCTTGAGCACATCTAATTTATCGGGAGTAATCGTATCTGGTCGGCCCGCTTCTACCGTAATCTCTCGAACCTGCTCCACATGCGGGAAGGACGTCACCATCTCTTCATACAGCATATCCATCTCTTCTGCCGTGATGCTGGTCGGTGTGCCGCCGCCGAAGTAGATCGTCGTGACGCGAACTCCCAGCTCCTTCAGCAGCTTGCCTGTTTCACGCATCTCGTAGTGCAGGCCTCCCAGGAACGATTCAACCGTGCCTTGACGACCGTTGATATCATACGCAGGAAACGTACAGTACGCACATTTGGTTGGGCAAAATGGAATACCGATATAGATGCTCAGCTCCTTATGAAGCTGATCGAGATCTGGCAGCGCAGTCAGCTGCCGACGAACGATGCGCTCCATAAGCGCAATCTTATCGTCCGTGACCATATAGTCTTCCTTCAGCATGCGCTTCGCTTCTTCGCTCGAGAGTCCGCGTCGTCTCGCGTCATGCATCAGCTTAGTCGGACGAATACCCGTCAAGATCCCCCATGGCTGCTCAATGTTAGTCCAATCGGTGAGCACGCGCAGCAGTGCCTGACAGAGACTGTTCTTCACCTGCTTGCGGTAGGCTTCATAAGAAGACCCTGATGGCACGACTCGAACATGCTCCATTCGGTACGTTTCATCTTCTCTGCCCTCATGATGCAAGATCAAGGTCCCTTGTGCCAGCAACCGATGCTCAGCCGTCGTTTCTTGACCCTCGGTCAGTACACCCGCCTCATCACGAACACTTAAACGAATCTCAGCATCATAGCCAGGATCAGGAGCCATTTCACCATCATCAACAATATATACAACTTCCGGCTGTTCTACGTACAGCTGGACAATATGAACAAGCGAGCGTTCAAATGCTGCGTCGCTTGCTGTTAAACGTATACGCATATGCGGTTCCTCCATAATGAACAAAAAACCTCTGTCGCAGCGCTCACGCCAAGAAGCAGCCGCGAAAAGAGGTACTTTACAATAAACAAACGCTACAGAAAATAATAACTACAATTTAAATTTAAAGCAATCGCTTCTCCTAAATATGTTCCATGTGTTCACACAGGTAGAAACATCGCAAAAGAGCCGAAGGAGTGATCCTCAGCCCTAACATTGCGTGTTTATTTGCGCTGCCCGGGCTGATCACGTCTAGCTTGATGTTCCTCAGGGCAATCGTTTCGATGCTGATGAAGCGATTCTCTGACGGATTGCTGAAGATCATATCGTCCATATTGAATCGCAAGCTGCTGCAATGACTGACGCATACAGACACCACTTTCACCATGTAAAATGAAAAACTGATGCCCCTATTATGCTCAAATGTGCTGCGTCATACGCTTAGCCCACCAATATGAATCCCGTAATCAACGATTGTGGCTGTCAAGAATAATCGTGACTGGTCCCCAATTCGTAAACTCTACATCCATCATTGCGCCGAATACGCCAGTTTCAACCTGCAAGCCGTGACTTCTCAGTCTGTCGTTAAACTGTTCATACAGACGTTCAGCCATTTCTGGCCGTGCCGCTCCGACAAAGCTTGGACGCTTGCCTTTGCGGCAATCCGCATACAGTGTAAATTGGGATACGGACAGGATCTGTCCGCCGATATCCTGAACCGAGAGATTCATCTTCTCTTCCTCGTCTTCAAATATGCGCAGTCCTGCCACCTTGTCAGCAAGCCATATCAGATCCTGCTCTGTGTCTTCATGCGTAACCCCTACGAGAAGCATCAAGCCCTTGTCAATCGCGCCCACTGTGCTGCCGTCAACTACAACTCGCGCAGCTTTGGATCGTTGTAATACCACTTTCATCAGTAGTCCTCCTCATGCAACAACAGGCCGTCTCTATGTAGAGGCAGCCTGCAGCCTTATAATTATTGCATAATGCGCTGAACCGTATATACGTCTTTTACACGCTTAATCTTCTCTACGACAGCATGCAGATGCTCCGTATTGCGGATAAGTACGGTCATGTGGATCAAAGCGAGCTTATTCTTATCCGAGCGACCGGATACCGCAGCAATATTCGTCTTGCTCTCCGATACGACCTGCAGCACTTCATTGAGGAAGCCCCTGCGGTCCATTCCGGTAATCTCAATATCGACGCTATAATTAGCTTCAATCGAGTCTCCCCATTCCACCTCGATGATACGTTCTGCTTCACTTGCTTCCAGCTCGTTGCGCAGATTCAAGCAATCGGAACGATGCACCGATACCCCGCGGCCGCGCGTGACATATCCAACAATATCATCGCCTGGAACCGGGTTGCAACAGCGTGCAAACCGTACGAGCAGATTGTCGATCCCTTTGACGCGCACACCGTTCGTCGGACGCTTCTTGCGGTCTTGGTCTTTATCCTTCTTAACTTCCTTCACTTCGTTTGTCAGCTCAAGAAGCTTCTCTTCCTCCGCTTCCTTGCGAAGCTTCTCCGTCAGCCGCGTGCACACCTGTGCTGCCGTCAAGCCGCCGAAGCCGATGGCAGACATCATATCCTCAACATCATTGAAGTTGAATTTGCGGCACACTTCCAGCAGTTTATCGTCTGTCATCCACTGCTGCGAATCAAGCGCCAGCCGCTTCAGCTCCCGTTCAATCATCTCTCGACCCTTTTGAACGTTCTCCTCGCGCTTCTCTTTCTTGAACCACTGTCTAATCTTCGATCTGGCATGAGAAGATTGCGCGATCTTTACCCAGTCCGCACTCGGTCCGTAGGAATGCTTGGAAGTGAGAATCTCAACGATATCGCCTGTTTTCAGCTTATGATCGAGCGGCACGATCCGCCCGTTCACCTTCGCGCCTATCGTGCGATTGCCGACCTCTGTATGAATGCGATAGGCAAAATCAAGCGGCACCGAGCCTGCCGGAAGCTCAATAACTTCTCCTTTCGGAGTAAAGACAAACACCAGGTCAGAGAAGAAGTCCATCTTCAGCGATTCCACGAACTCGCTCGCATCCTTCGTTTCCTGCTGCAGATCCAAGATCTCACGCAGAAACGTCATCTTCTCTTCGAAGCTTCCGCCTACCAGGTTCGTATTGCCTTCCTTATAGGCCCAATGGGCGGCGATACCGTATTCAGCAGTACCGTGCATTTCCCATGTGCGAATTTGCACTTCCGTAGGTTCGCCAGTCGGCCCGATAACCGTCGTATGCAAGGATTGATACATATTCGCCTTCGGCATCGCAATGTAATCCTTGAATCGACCAGGCATTGGCTTCCATAACGTATGAATGATGCCCAATGTGGCGTAGCAATCTTTAATATTGTCAACGATGATGCGAATAGCGAGCAGATCATAGATCTCATTGAACTGCTTGTTCTTGTTCGTCATCTTGTTATATACGCTGTAAATATGCTTCGGGCGACCGGACAGATCAGCTACAATCCCCATCTCGTCCAGCTTCTCCTTGATCCGCGCGATGACATCCGTGATGAACATCTCGCGTTCAGCCCGCTTCTTATGCATCAGATTAGCAATACGGTAATACTGCTGCGGGTTCAAGTAACGAAGCGCAATGTCCTCCATCTCCCACTTAATCGCCGATATACCTAAGCGATGGGCAATGGGACAGAAGATCTCCAGCGTTTCATAAGCGATCCGCCGCTGGCTCTCTTCGGACTGATATTTTAATGTCCGCATGTTATGCAATCTATCCGCAAGCTTAATAACGATCACGCGAATATCGTTCGCCATCGCTACAAACATCTTGCGGTAATTCTCGTTCTGCTGTTCTTCCTTCGATCGGAATTGGATTCGTTCCAATTTCGTAAGACCGTCAACCAGCATCGCGCATGTCTCGCCGAATCGCTTATCAATTTCTTCAAGCGAAACAGAAGTGTCCTCAACCACATCATGAAGCAAAGCTGCAACGACGGACGTTGGGTCCATTTGCATACTTACGACGATATCCGCCACCGCGAGCGGATGCAGAATATAAGGTTCACCAGACTTTCTCACTTGTCCCGAATGGGCTCTCTCCGCGAACTCGTAAGCTTCACGTATGCGCGCCAGATCCGGTTCTTTCATATATGCTGAAGCTTTCGTAATTAATTGTTCGATTCCCATTGGACTAGTCTCGATTCCTTTCTATCGGGTCGTTTCTCGTCCCTGTTTACAGATTATCCTATAATTATGCCTTTGAACCGCATCGTTCGTCAATGGTAATCGAGGTTTTTCAATTTAACCATGTCGCTATCTGTCGAAAACGATGTCGTAATGTGTCAAAAAATAGGACGTATGTTATTTTATCTGACGTGAAATAAAAAAAAGGGTTGTGCAAAATAGGCTAATGGTTGTAAATTATATAGTTAGGTTCGACAAGATACAATTCAAAGGAGTGCACCCTAAATGCAACGCGAAATTCAAGTGCTTGAAAAGCCGCCGCTGATTCCTGGCACGCTTCTCAGCCTCCAGCACCTGTTTGCCATGTTTGGCTCAACAGTGCTCGTGCCGAATTTATTCGGTGTCGATCCAGGTATTGTTCTCTTAATGAACGGCTTGGGTACATTGTTCTACCTCATCTTATGCCGCGGGCTCATTCCCGCATACTTAGGCTCAAGCTTTGCCTTTATCTCACCAGTAACTGTTGTATTAGCTGGATCTGCAGATAACTACAGCGAAGCTCTCGGCGGCTTCATTGCTTCTGGTATTGTATTCATCTTAGTCGCATTAATTGTCAAGTGGGTCGGTACTCGTTGGCTGGACGTATTGTTCCCTCCGGCTGCTATGGGTGCGATCGTTGCCGTTATCGGTCTTGAGCTTGTACCTGTTGCGGCTAATATGTCTGGTTTCTTTCCAGATAAAAATGGCGTTTACGACAGCACCAGCATCAAGCTTGCGCTGATCACATTGTCCGTAACCGTAATCGGAAACGTCATGTTCCGCGGTTTCTTTAAGATTATTCCGATCCTGATCGGTATTATTACAGGTTATGTCGCAGCTGTAATGATGGGTGTTGTTGATGTTGGTGCTATCTTGGCTGAAGCTCCGCTTTTCAAAATGCCGACAGTCACATGGCCAACATTTAATATAAACTCCATTGTCATCATTCTTCCAGCAGCATTGGTTGTAGTCGTTGAGCATATCGGTCACTTGATGGTAACGAGCAACATCGTTGGCAGAGATCTGTCCAAAGATCCAGGCCTTCACCGTTCCTTGCTCGGCAACGGTATCTCGACCATCATTTCCGGCTTTGTCGGTTCCACTCCGAACACGACTTATGGTGAGAACATCGGCGTTATGGCACTGACTCGCGTATACTCCGTTTATGTAATAGGCGGTGCAGCTATCATTGCTATTATTATGGCATTCTTTGGAGATGTATCCGCGTTGATCGCAAACATTCCAACACCGGTAATGGGCGGCGTATCTTTGCTCCTGTTCGGTATAATCGCGGCTTCTGGCTTGCGCATTCTCGTTGATTCGAAGGTAGATTTTGGTAAACCGAAGAACATGCTGATGACGACACTTGTTATCGTCATCGGTATCAGTGGAGCTAAGCTAACATTTGGCGCAGTAGAGCTGAAAGGTATGGCATTGGCAACCGTGCTGGCCATCGTACTGAACGTGTTCTTCATGATTATTGACAAGCTTAAACTTAGCAACGGCGAATAATTATTAAAAACGGTATGTCCGCTCACAGCAGGCATACCGTTTTTAGTATAAAACTTAATATTTCATCAAGGAGAACACGTCAATGCCGTTCAGCTTGTCACGACCGTTCAGATCTTCCAACTCGATCAGGAATGCAGCACCGACGACTACCCCGCCTAATTGCTGGATCAGCTTAACCGATGTTGAGATCGTACCGCCTGTTGCGAGAAGATCATCCGCAATTAATACGCGTTGTCCAGGCTGAATCGCATCAGCATGCATAGCCAATCGATCCTTGCCGTACTCCAGATCATAAGCTTCTTCAATCGTCTTGCCAGGCAGCTTGCCGCTCTTGCGAATTGGCACGAAGCCGCAGCCTACTGAGAGTGCGAGCGGAGCGCCTACTACGAAGCCGCGCGCCTCTGGACCTGCGATAAGATCGATTTCTTTATCAATAACGAGCTGATGCATCGCCTTAATCGCTTCCCGGTATGCCTCTCCATCCTTAAGGAGAGTCGTTATATCCTTGAAACTGATGCCTGGTTGCGGGAAGTCAGGAATGACCCGAATGTGAGATTTGAAATCCATGCTTGTATCCTCCTCAAAAAATGACCATGAACTTATCATGATTGCAATGGGTTTATACTGCCATCAAATATTAGGATGGACTTAATTAAACATTTTAGCAATGTCTAGAGCGTCAGCGCTGTACCAGCAAGCTTCCCATTCACTTGCTTCCTGCCACTGTTGGAATGTAGGCGAAGCATCGAGTGAAGTCTTCTGCGGTGATTCAACCATCTGATACGTGTGAACGGAACCCTCTGTACTCACTGTCATGAAGTTCAGGTCCTCGAACATCCGCAGCAGCAGCTCCGTTTCTCTTAGGCTGAAGCCGATCCTCACAGATAGTGCCCGCGGTGACAGCTCATCATCTGTCCACGAACGAAGCTTCTTCATTTCCGCATATGCCGGAATGATTCGCTTACGATCCGGTTGACTTAATCGTCCATTATGCAGCTCGCGAGGCAGAATGAGATGAAGACGTTCCATCTGCGGATACATGCTCTGCAACCACTTCACTGCTTCCAGATCGTTTGGCGCCTCCGTCAGAATGACATCTCGAACGGACATCATCGGCTCACATTCATCTAGGCTGTCTTCATTGACTTTCACGTAAGGTTCAGCTGCAAATACTCCAGCATTCGTGCGTGAAGCTACCCACACTGCTTCGTTCGGACGATCTCCATTCAGCTTGCGCGCTAACTCAACAGCCTTCGCTGTAGGTTCACTCGCGCCGCGGCGATCCAGCACTTGAAACGCGCGGATGCGTATATCCTGCAGCATCATTTGCGGCTTCCGTCTCCCGTTCCATTCATTCACCTGCAGCTCACCAAGTACATCAGCGACAGCTGCTGACGCGATTCGATCGGCCAACATGCCCTTATTAAAAGCCACCGCATCCAATGTAGCACGCTCTTGTGTCAAACTCAACTTCAAATGCTGATTTTCTTTCCCCATCGTTCGTTTCTCATCCACAATGACGTCACGAATGATGACTCTCGGACTGGAATTGCCCATTCCGAACGGCTCAAGTTTGCTAAGCTCATCAATAACCTTCAGCGGAATATCCTGCAGAGTGCATTCAACGTCAACCTCTGTGCTTGGTATCAAATGATCTTGCGACAGCTCTCGATGCGCAATTTGATTCAACGCTCGTTCAAGATCATCCAGCCGATCGGCTGCAATCGTCATTCCTGCAGCTGCGGAATGCCCGCCGTAATGATCGAACAGTTCCGAGCACTCTGTCATTGCTTCATACAGATCTAGTCCCTCGATTGAGCGTGCAGAGCCCTTGCACAAGCCGGTCTCTTCATCGATACCTAATATAAATGTCGGTCGATAATATCGTTCCACGATCTTCGATGCTACGATGCCGATAACGCCAACATTCCAGCCCGCCTTCGCTAGAACGATAACATGAGGCGGCTTCCCGTTCTCGTCAAGCTTGTCCGCAATGAGCTCTTCCGCTTCTTTCACGATAAGCTCGACGATCTTCTGCCGTTCCTTGTTCAAGCGGTCCAGTTCTTCAGCGCAGGCTAGAGCAGCACCTTCATCATCGGTCGTCAGCAGTTGAACCGCTGTATCCGCATGATCCAATCGACCGCTGGCGTTAATGCGCGGAGCCATCGAGAAAGCAATATTCGTTGAAGTCACTTGACCCATATCTACACCGCTAACCTGCAGCAGCGCCTTGATCCCTGGATACTGTGACTTCCGCATCCGCTTTAACGCCTCGCTCACGATAATGCGATTCTCGGACGTCAGCGGCATAAGGTCAGCTACGGTACCGATCGCCGCCAGCTCCAGCAAATGTTCCGGCACTTGACCAAGCAGCGCATGAGCAAGCTTAAACGCAACACCTACACCGGCTAATCCTTTAAAGCTATAAGTGCAATAAGGAAGCTTAGGATTAACTAATGCGAACGCCTCTGGCAACACGTCCGGCGGTTCATGATGGTCCGTCACGACTACATCAATGCCCAACTGCTTAGCATACGCAATCTGATCAACTGCGCTGATGCCCGTGTCCACGGTAATGATCAGTGTAACGCCATCCGCTTTCGCACGATCGATTGCCGCATGGTTTAACCCGTAGCCCTCTAAGGCACGGTGGGGAATATAATAGTCAAAGTTGGCACCCAGCTGCCGCATGAGATAGATCATAAGCGATGTGCTGGACACACCATCCGCATCGTAGTCTCCATATATCCATAATCGTTCTTCCGTCTGCAGCGCCTTCCGGATTCTCGCAACAGCTTCAGTCATTCCAGCGAGATCGAAGGGATCCAGCATCTGGTCCAATGAATCATACAAGAAATGACGCGCGTGTTCGGCATTCTCGATGCCGCGAACGAGCAGCAGCTTGGCGAGCAGCGGGGATGTGCCGGTTTCCTGGGCAAGCTGCTGAGCATGTGCTTCGGATACTTCTGCGCAGCGCCAGCGGGTACGTGCTTGAAGCATAGTGTTCTCCTTTAATCGTTACTTTTGATATCGTTAATAAAAAAATAATGCTATACCAGACTTGCAGCCGCGTCAATGATCAACGTTGATATTTACAAAATCTAACACGATAGTATTATAGTCATTCCATCCATGAAAGAGAATATCGAAATGCCAAGACCGCGTCGACAGCGACGCGGTCTTGGTTTGAGATGACCATTACTACTTCATCTCATTTATCAGTAATAGAAATTCCGTTAGTTTAGAAGAAGTGTAAGAACACGCTTCTGTTAAGCCTTCTGCACTTTCTTACCTGCTTTTTGCTTAATAAGCTGTTTGTTCTTCAACACAGCCCACAGCGGGCTCGCGATAAAGATCGAAGAATACGCACCGAATGCGAGACCGATTAAGATGGCAAGCGAGAACATCCGAATCGATTCGCTGCCGAATATGAACAGGCATAATGCTGCTACTAACACAGTCAATACGGTATAAATCGAGCGTGTCAATGTTTGGTATATACTGCCGTTCACAAGATGTGCCAGATCATCGTAATTGCGAAGCTTCGAAAAGCGCATGTTCTCACGGATACGGTCAAAGATAACGATCGTATCGTTGATCGAGTAACCGATGATGGTCAGTATGGCAATAATGAACGGAAGATTAACCTCCAGACGGAAGATCGAGAACACGCTGATGACCATGAATGCATCGTGCAGCAATGCGATAACCGCAGAGATCGCAAAACGCCATTCAAATCGAATACTTACATAAATGATAATCCCGATTGAAGCAATAAGAACCGACCACAATGCATTTCTCTGCAGCTCACGTGCCATTTCCACGTCAACTGTATTCGATTCGAAGGAAGCTCCAGGCGAGATCTTCTCGATATCAGCCTTCAGTTGGTGTTCCATCTCATTGGTCAGCACATCCGTAAATCGGATTGTCATCCGTTCACTGCCTTCCGTAATGATCGGAGGCTTGGACAAATCATAGTTCTTCAATATTTCTTCAACTTGCTGTTTGGATACTTGCTGCTTCATCGTGATATCGACGTTCGTTCCTGCACTGAAGTCAACACCATAGTTCAAACCGAAGATGGCAAGTGTAGTGACGCCTAAAATCGTCACTACAATGGAAAAGATGAAGAAATACTTGCTTGCATGTACGAAATTGAAATTACCTTTAAAGCGCACGTATTTCACTCTCCTTCACACCGAAGTATTCCGGCTTCAGCTTGTTCTTATCAACCAACAGGTGAAGGAAGCGACGAGACAAGAATACATTTGTAAAAATACTTACGATTACAGTCATCATCAGGATCAGGGCAAAGCCCTTTACTTGGCTTTCACCAAGCACATACATGACAACACCTGCAATCATAGTCGTTACATTCGCATCCATAATCGTGCGGAACGAGTTCTTCGATCCAGCCTTGAGCGAGGATTGAAGCGATTTACCGCTGCGAAGCTCTTCCTTGATGCGTTCATATGTGATGATGTTGGCATCGACCGCCATACCGAGACCGAGAATAAAGGCCGCAATACCCGGCAATGTCAGTGTGATCTGCGCTGCCCAGAATCCTAGCAGCAGAATCCATGTAAATAGAACGAGCGAGAAGCTCGCGATAATACCTGGCAAACGATAAACCACAATCATAAAGATCAGAATAAGCGCTGTACCGATTAATCCAGCAGTGATCGTTTGGTTCAACGATAATTGTCCTAATGTAGCGGATACACTCTGTGAATATTTCTCTGTCAGCTTGAGCGGCAGCGCGCCGAGATTAATCTGATCTTTCAGCTCGTTGGCTTCCGCCACAGTACGCGATCCAGTTATCGTTGCTTCACCGCCGGTAATCTCAAACGTTACCGCTGGTGCCGAGATTAAATCCTCGTCCATATAGATCGCAAGATGATTGCGTCCCTCTGCTTGTAGACCAGATAAACGTTTAGTAATTTCAGCAAATTTATCAGCGTCTTTAAGCTTGATCGCGACTTCAGGCTGCTGCAATTGGTTGTATACTACACTTGCGCCGCCCTCGACAAAGTCCGTACCCTGTAATTCTACTTTGCAGTAATCATCAGCTTTCTCACAACCATCGGAGCTGCGGAATGTAAGTACAGAAGGTTCCTTTAACTTCTCACGCAATGCTTCCTCGTCTTGAACATCAGCGATCTTGACGCGGATGCGATCCGTTCCTTCTGTCGTAATTTCCGGTTCGCTCGTACCTGTTGCATTAATTCGTTTCTCTAAGCTCTTTGCAGTCTGTGTCAACGCATCTGGCGTAACTTGCCCGCCTTCTTCGAGTGGAGAGGCTTGATACAATATCTCGAAGCCGCCTTTCAGATCCAGACCGAGACGAATGTTGTTGATGATCTTCGGACTTGTCCATGCGATGACGCCGAGAGATACGACAACGATGAGCAGAAAAGCCATTACTCTTTTCATTTCGTCCCATTCCCCTTTCCTATGTCAATATTCCAATATTCCTATTATATCTATCGAGAAAATTCGAGTCAATTTAACCTATGAATAACTGACTTTTTATGTTATCCATTTCAAGCACCATATTCCAAATATCATGCCCGAAACAAAGAGAAAAAGTCTCGCCTTCTATAAGGGAGACCCGCGATAAGCTTCCATCGTCATGTAATTCATATATTGAGTCGGCTTCAACGACAATATATCATTTACAATTTGATGAAGATTCGGTTGACCGGTTTTCTTATACTTGGAGCTTACGCAAGCCCATATATCCTCTGCAGATACATATTCATAGCCAAGCATCTGGAATTCCTCCGCCTTACTCTTGCACAACAACGTGACATCCTCTGACGAGATAGGTGCGTCCCTTTCTGTAATAACCTGATTCTGTTCGCTCATGTCAGGACCTCCTTTCTATTGCCTCTGTCGTCATATTCGCTATTATACGGCTGTGTTCCTCCTTGTACAAGCAAAAAAAGTCCTGCATGGAATGTGGACAACCGCATATGTATGAAAGAAATGAGATGTTGACTACAACTGCCTGAAGCGAGGAAACGATGTGAAGAAGCAAACCTTTATCCAAGGCACATTAATCCTGCTGGCAGCCGGATTAATAAACCGAATACTCGGATTTATCCCCCGCATTATGCTGCCGAGAATAATCGGAGCAGAGGGCGTTGGCATATATCAGCTTGGATACCCATTCCTGCTCGTTATGCTGACGCTCATAACTGGCGGAGTACCGCTCGCTGTCTCTAAGCTGGTTGCGGAGTCAGACTCCCGAGGAGATACTGCCCGCTCTTATCAGATCATGCGCACCGCTCTGCTGCTTACCACTACTGCGGGGGTCATCTTATCAGGTATCTGCCTTCTGCTGGCGCCGTGGGTTACTTCCCATCTCTTGACGGACAAACGAGTTTACAACACGTTTATGGTCATGACCCCTATCATTGTCTTGGTCGCGATATCTTCTGTGCTGCGCGGATACTTCCAGGGAAAGCAGAACATGATTCCGACTGCGACTTCACAGGTCACCGAAACGTTGATACGGATCGTTGGCATTATCGCCTGCGCTTACTTGTTGCTGCCTTACGGTCTAGAATGGGCGGCGGCGGGAGCAATGATCGGTGTTGTTCTTGGCGAGCTTGGCGGGCTTGGCGTGCTAGTGTACGAGCTGTACCGTTCCCGAAGGTCATCCGCGCCGCATGCAGCTGTGCAACCAGCTCATCGCGAATCGCGCAGCATCCTTAGAATTGCGCTCCCGGTAACAGGTGGCAAGCTGGTTGGATCCTTGTCCTATCTCCTGGAGTCCATCACGATTGCGCGAAGCCTAGTCATTGCAGGCATTGCTACAACTACTGCCACAGCACTGTATGGCGCGCTGCAAGGAATGGTCATGCCTCTGCTGCTTCTGCCTGGAGCGCTGACCTATTCGCTCTCCGTATCACTCGTGCCTTCTCTCTCGGAAGCTTACGGCAGAAAAGACATGAAAACAATTCATTTGAGACTGCATCAAGCTATTCGCTTGGCCCTTGTTTCCGGTGCTCCCTTTGCGGTAGTCATGTTCGTGTTGGCACTGCCTATATGCACACTGCTCTATAACGACCCCTCAGTAGCACCTATGCTTCGCTGGCTAGCACCGATTGCCATCTTTATATATGTGCAATCACCTCTGCAAGCAGCCTTGCAAGCCTTGGACCGACCAGGCACCGCACTTATAAATACACTGATCGGTGCCGCAGTTAAGATCATCCTGATCCTCCAGCTGGCTTCACTGCCTTCATTAGGGATGAAAGGCGCTATCTTAGCTATCTGTGCCAATACGATCCTTGTTACGGTGCTGCATTCCGTCTTCATCATGAGCTCCATCAAGCTGAAATTTCCATGGATCGATCTGTTTAAGATCCTAATCGCCATGATTATTATGGCGGGAGCGGTGCAATATGTGTATATCCACCTCCCCTTTGGCGATAGTCATGTCATCCTTCGGTTCATTAGTGCTTGTACAATCGGCTTGCTCCTCTATCTGTTGCTGCTCGTCATCATGAAATTAATCGATCGTGATGATCTGACAAGAGTACCCATCATCAAACGATGGTTCGTTAAGAATACGACAACCTAATGCTCCGGCACCCCAAAGATGCGCTCCCCTTACTTGAGCGCATCTTTCTTATCTACATATATGTAACCTTTGTGGTCAATTGAGCAGAGAAATACTTCTTTGAAGTCCCTTACGCCTTTCTGATGGATCTGACCCTTGAGCCAGAATCGAGTCTTATTGATTCGTTCTAGATTCTCATCAATAACTCTACCGTCCATGATGAGCGGCAGCGGCAGCTCTGTAAACCGAACTTGTTTCGAATTACGGATAACAGGCTGTGAACCGCTTGAACGCTTTCCCTTTCCATTGCTGTTCTGATCCGCAGCACTGTTCAAAGAACTTGATTGACTAGCTGTCGAGCATTTTCCATCCAACATCTCCAAGCTGCCGCTTATCCCGGATGTGTTCTGTTCTCCGCTATTATCATTGACTGAATCTGGAGAGTTCGTATCTTTCATAAAGAGCGTCAGCTTGCCAGTCGACTCCATAATTGCGTATTCAATGAGATCCAGGTTGTCCACACCTTGTTCTCTAAGCTGCTGCATCAAGTCATTCAGGTTATAGCGCAGCCTTTTCATTTCGTCTCGATTCAGATGTCCTTGCGCAATAATAATGCTTGGCTTGCCATCGAACCATGTTCTTGCACGATTGTTCTTTAGCGTTACCCAAGCAAGCGTTATTTGCACGATCACGAGAACAACCATCGGTACGATGGATTCCCACAACGGCTTCTTCGTATCCTCAATAGCAAATACCGCAATTTCCGCAATCATGATGGAGATAACGAGATCGAACACGGACAGCTTGCCGATTTCTCGCTTTCCCATAATTCGAAGTATGACAAATACAATGAAATACATGAGAACTGTATGCCATACGTGATTCCAAAGCTCCATCAACAGCGTCCTCCTCACTTACAACATGGTGTGAATGATCATGCCTCGGTTCATCGCTTTCAATGGTATTCTGACCTCGTGTTATAAGGGTCATACTCCCTATCATCATGTGATTATTGGCAGATGTATCATAGATTCTGTCCGTTCAGATGATCAAGCTCTAATGAAGCATTTCCTACTAAAGAAAGCGCCTACTTGTACTATTTTCAACAGCTTGACCATACGATGGATACAAAGAGCAAGTAAGGGAGGATTCGCCATGAATTCCATACAGCGTGTCACGCAAGGACCATTGAAGCATCCATTGGTGGCAGGTGTATTTTATGGTTTTATTTGGTTGGCGCTAGAAGCTCTAGCATTGTCCATATTGTTATCAACTGGCTCTGCGGGTGAGGACAATCTTGTGCGCTATACGTATCTGGTACACAGTATCGCATGCTTATTCGGAGGCTTTACATCTGGAAGGAGAAGCGGTAAGAAAGGATGGTACTTTGGCGGCATAACAGGGGTAATCTATATGCTGCTTGTACTCATCATTGCCTTTCTGGCGGTCGATGTTAAGCTCGGGCTGGATAAATGGCTGCTCGTGTTAGCAGCGTTCGCAGTAGGGTCGCTGGGTGGAATAATTGGTGTAAACATGAAGAAAGGGCGTAAATAAGGATGTATACCTAATATTTAGCAAAATATATACATTATTTTCACTAATCCCTCTTTACTCTGTGATATACTTTGTTAGTTAACACCATAAGAAACAGATAAATTAGGGGGATCTTAATGTTTCAATTCCAATCCTTACAGACCGTCTCGATCTGGACAGCGATTGTTGTTGTACTGTTCATTTGGTTTGGCACTCTAAAGAATCCTATTGCAGTCATTTCTGCGTTTATTCGAACGTTGCGAACGTCTAAGGCATTTTTAATTGCTGTTATTGGAATGCTGCTCATCTTACTAATCAATAATGTCGAGCTTCATCTCGAAAAACTTATTCCCGTCACATGGGATTTTACACCTGTCATTTATAACCTTGAAGGAGACTTCGTTCTCTCGTTGCAGAAGCTGTTTTCTAACCCTTATGTGACTAGAATTGTTGGCTTTTTCTATCTAGTTGTTTTTCAAGCGCTAATCGTTAGTTCACTCGGAATTTATGTCGCTTCAGGCCAAACGAAGCTGGCAACCGCTGTCTGCTATGCGGTTACGCTGAATTATTTGATCGCGATACCCTTTTACTTGTTCGTACCGGTTAATGAAGTCTGGTCCTACTCTCCAACTGGCGTAACATTTCAAATGTTGGACGTGTTCCCATCCTTTGAGGAACAGTACAGACAATTGTCCGGACTCGACAACTGTTTCCCAAGTCTTCACACCTCGATCTCGGTGACAGTCGCTCTACTAGCGCTTCGTTCCGGAATTCGGCGTTGGCAGTGGGTTGCTAGCATTAGTGCAGTTGTGATTCTATTTTCGATCTTTTATTTAGGCATTCACTGGCTCACAGATATGGTCGCGGGTGTAACCCTAGCTGTGTTTGCTAGCTGGGCAGGCATGAGATTGGCTGGAGTTCGTGCATCCGAAGGCAGCTTATTGCAGACAGACACAGTGGCTCAACAGCAGTATAGCGTAGACCGTTCCAGCTGAATCTAATAAAGTCACTTCTAGACGAGTACCCTATGAATAGCTAAGGGCCTCTCCCTATACGGGAGAGGCCCTTTATTGACTATTGGTCATGATTAAGCTGTTGTGCTCTCTTCGGAAGAAGTGACATGGCTGATCGAGCTGCGATCAAACGTCAATTTCGTAACATCATTAACACGCAGAATCACAGTATCTTCTGTCAGCTCCAGAATGGTGCCGTGAAGTCCTCCGATTGTGATTACTTTATCGCCTTTCTTAATCGCACTCAACATCGCATTGCGCTGCTTCTGCTTCTTCTGTTGTGGACGAATAAGCAAGAAATAGAATACCGCGATCATCAGTACGAATGGCAGTAACATCGTAAAAATGTTACCTGTTGGTGCTGGTGTTCCTGCTTGAGCTAAAAACATTTAAATTTTCCCCTTCCTCATTACGATCTGTGTAAAGATATCAAGCTGTCCGATAGTTCGGCCAGCTTGTCCATCCTGAAAGATTAGAAGCCGCTCTCATTACGGTCCATGCCGTAACTTTCAAAGAATTCGTCACGGAAATCTCGCAAGCGATCCTCTCGGATAGCTTCTCGAACCTGACGCATCAAGTTCAGTAAGAAGTGCAAATTATGATACGTTGTCAGTCGCAATCCAAATGTCTCATCTGCTTTAATCAGATGACGCAAATACGCTCTGGAATAATTGCGGCATGTATAGCAATCGCACTTCGGATCCAGCGGCCCAAAGTCGCGAGCGTACTTGGCATTGCGCACGACGAGTCGGCCTTCGCTCGTCATCGTCGTACCGTTGCGGGCAATTCGTGTTGGAAGCACGCAGTCGAACATATCGACACCGCGCATCGCTCCCTCGATCAGCGCATCAGGTGATCCGACTCCCATCAGATAGCGAGGCTTGCCAGTTGGAAGCAGCGGCATCGTGGAATCGAGCACCTCATACATCAAATGCTTCGGTTCACCTACGCTTAATCCCCCAATAGCATACCCTGGAAAATCCATCGAAGTCAAATCCATGGCGCTTTGTTTGCGCAAATCTTCATACATTCCACCTTGCACAATCGCAAACAAGGCTTGGTCATGCGGTCGCGCATGACTCTTCAAGCATCTTTCCGCCCAGCGAGTCGTTCTCTCCAGAGAATGCTTCACGTATGCGTGATCAGCAGGATAAGGCGCGCACTCGTCAAATGCCATCATAATATCCGGCCCGAGCGCATTTTGAATCTCCATTACTTTTTCCGGGGACAAGAACAGCTTGTCTCCATTCAGATGAGAACGGAAATGTACGCCCTCTTCTTCAATCTTACGCATATCACTCAAGCTGAATACCTGAAATCCGCCGCTATCTGTTAATATTGCGCGATCCCAGTTCATAAACTTATGCAGACCGCCCGCTTCGCGAACAATCTCATGCCCTGGACGCAAGAACAGATGATATGTATTGCTCAAAATAATACGCGCTTCCATGTCTTTGAGCTCTTCAGGGCTCATCGTCTTCACAGTTGCAAGTGTACCAACCGGCATAAAGATCGGAGTTTCAAAAGAGCCGTGCGGCGTATGCACACGACCAAGACGAGCACCGGTCTGCTTGCAAGTCTTAATTAACTCATATGTTACTGCTGCCATGTATGCCATCATCCTCAATTAATTGTCGTTCATCAACATCCTAGTATATCGAAAAAAGAACGATGTGCCAAACGTTATCGCGACAATTTAGTAAATAAACATTGCATCTCCGAAGCTAAAGAAGCGGTACTCCAGCTTAACAGCTTCCTCATAGGCAGCCAGTATCCGTTCACGACCGGCCAGCGCGCTGACGAGCATCACTAATGTCGACTTCGGCAGATGAAAATTCGTGATTAATGCATCTACAACCTTGAACTCGTACCCAGGATACATAAAGATATCGGTCCAGCCGCTGCAAGCCTGCATATGTTCTGCATCTGAGAAGCGTCCTGCCGCTGTTTCTAACGTACGCGCCGAGGTTGTGCCCACAGCTATAATACGTCCGCCGTTTCGCTTCGTTTCATGAATAAGTTGTACAGTTTCTTCCGGTACTTCATAGTATTCCGCATGCATGACATGCTCCTCTACCCGCTCTGCAGACATTGGACGGAATGTGCCGAGTCCAACATGCAGCGTAACCGCCGCGATCCGTACGCCCTTATCCTTTAATTGCTCCATTAATTGCGTCGTAAAATGAAGACCTGCCGTAGGCGCCGCTGCTGATCCTTCATGCTTCGCATATACGGTCTGATATCGTTCCTTATCTTCCAGTTGCGCTTTAATATAAGGAGGGAGCGGCATCTGTCCGAGTCGATCCAATATTTCCTGGAATATCCCTTCATATTCAAACCGAAGCACGCGTCCGCCCATATCACGCTCTTCTTCCACTGTCGCTTTGAGCTCATCGCCAAACATAACGACTGCGCCCTTCTTCATACGCTTAGCAGGCTTTACGAGAGCTTCCCAACGATTCTCTCCTTCCTGCTTCAGCAGGAGCACTTCAACCTTTGCCCCTGTGTCAGGCTTCACTCCGAACAGTCGAGCCGGAATGACTCTGGTGTCATTAACGACCAATAGATCCCCAGGCTCGATCATATCCACGATGTCCGCAAAATGATAATGTCCAATTTCACCTGTGCCGCGATTTAAGGTTAACAGCCTCGAAGCTGTTCGATCTAGAAGCGGTGTTTGTGCGATTAAATGTTCTGGTAAATGATAATCAAATAAGTCCACGTTCATAATTTTGACCGTCCTATCGTTTCACTAACTCTACATCTTTATAATAGTATTTCAATATTTGCTCGTAGTCATACCCTTGATCTGCCAATCCTTTAGCGCCCCATTGGGATAAGCCTACACCGTGGCCATATCCTTTCCCTTTGAATACAAAGGAAGGCTGTGAAGTCAATACTCTAGCTTCACCATTGCCATTCAGCACGACCGTGCCGTCCTTAAGCGCTTGACTGCCTGATGCGCTCGCACTGACAGCAGCTTTACCGCCTATGCCATTCATGTCAACCTTCTTGCCGCCTGCGCCTACTACCGTATAACTACTGCTTGATTCTACTTCGAACAAGGTGCTTGGCAACCCGCCAAATGCGCCTCGGAAGCTATCCGGCGAGCTGACTTCAATGTTGACGCCATTGACTTCCATCTTCGTCACTCGGCCGGAAGGACCTCGTTCTGTTACTTCAAGCTTATATGCCGGACCTGAAAAATCAGTCTTCGTCTTCTTCAGCATTTGCGCAATCTCTTCCCCTGTATAAGGTCCGCGCACCCAGGAATACTCTGTAGATTCCGGCACTGTTGCCAATATAGTGAGCGGAGTTTGCTTGCTTACTTTTTCGACTGGCGCTACCGTGGATTGAACAGCCGGGATTGGCCGTATATTCGTGTCCTCTTCTACTGCATAAGCAATCTCGAAGCCGGCTCCGTTCTTCTTAGCCGCCTTCGTAACGACATCTTCACGAACATAGCCTACCTTGCCAGACGGTAATGCGACATAATACCAATTCTTCTTGCCGGCTTGAACGACATCATCAGGACTTTCTACTACTTGGAACCAGCCGTAGGAACCTCCCCACACCTCGCTCGGATCGGCGGTGATACCGCCTGCATTCGAATTGAAGATGGATTCGATCAGCTTGCCGTCCTGCATGAGTACCATACCCTCAGTCGCTTCAACCGCTTCCTTAACTCTAGGGTGCTCCTTCTCGACTCCATAATAGGCTTGGCTCAATGTCGTATCAACAACATTCGCGATCTCAAACTTGCCGTTCTGGTACAGGGCAAAGGTTCTTGCCGCTACAGCCTGTGCCTTCAACGCCTCTAATGGCCAAGAGGTGTAGACCTCTCCTCCTACAACCGACACCAAGTATTGCTCTAACGGAAGCTCGTTCACCAACGAGAGCTCGCCATTATGGGCGCCAACCTCCATCATGCCGCGATATGTGCGATCATAGCGCTCTTTTACTTTAATCGTTGATGAGCTCTGTACCGCCCATTTCTGATCTCCATATACTTTATATCGAGGTATCGTGCCAGATCCGGTATCTTCTAACGTATGTATGATTGCGCCTGTTGATTGTACCGAACTAACACTCACCGACCCTGCTTTACTGCTGATGCTTCCCTTCAGAGCTTCCAGCTCTGAAGCGGATGAAGCTTGTCCTACCCATACCGAAGTTACATGTTTGCCGCTGCTTACCATGGAAACGACGTAAGCGTCAAAGTCCGCGTCCAGCAGCAGCTTCTGAACTTTCTTAGCTTCATCAATCGAGCTATAGATACCAGCTTGCAAATAATTCGGACCTACTACCTGGGGTTGATATCCCTTTAATAAATTGCTTAAGGTGCTGTCGTTCTGCAGCTTCTTCAATTGTTCAGCAGCTTGACTCTGAGTTGAGTATTCCCCTGCGTATACAGCATAGAAGGTCGCGCCGCGTCTCGTAAATTGAAGCATGTAAGCTGAATTAGTGGCTTGTACACGCTTTAGCACTGCTTGCGCAGCGGCACGGTCTTTCGATTCGAATACTTTCACCTGATAGCTGTCCAAGCTGAATCTCGCTTGTTCGTTTCCAAGGTTGACTTGCCCATTCGCTGCTCGCGCTTTGAACGTCAATCCTTCTGGAGAAGACAAAGTAACCTGCTTTGCATGACCTGGAGAGCGGCTGCCTAGATTAGCAAACAGCGCAACTCGAATCATTTCACCTGCAGAAGCCGCCATTTCAGTTGTAGAGGCTCCTTGTGCTGTATCTCCTTCTTGAGCATAAGCTATTCCAGTGCCCGTGATGGGGGCCAGCGGGCCGCCAGTCAGAACTGTACCCACCAGCAGCACCGTGCCCATCACCGCACCTATTAAGGCATGACGCCAACTGCGTTTCTCCGCCTTGTACGTCGAATTCATCACTTTCATTGCCCGCTTCATTCCCTTCCTTCTATCTCAAGTATGTGTCACCCTAATTAGACGCGATTGCATGTCCATTAGTTCTTATCGGGGAATGGAATGCCCAGATGGGCATACGCCTTAGGTGTTGCTACACGTCCGCGCGGCGTGCGCTGCAAGAAGCCAATCTGCAGCAGATACGGCTCGTAAACGTCTTCGATCGTCTGACCTTCTTCACCAATTGTCGCCGCGATCGTATCTAGTCCCACTGGACCTCCGCGGAAGCTGTTGATCATCGCCTGCAGCATCTTATGATCGATCGAATCGAGACCGAGCGGATCGACCTGAATCAATTCAAGCGCCAGCTTGGCAAGCTCCGCGGTAATGATTCCGTCTCCTCTCACCTGAGCGAAGTCACGTACCCGCTTCAGCAAGCGATTCGCGATCCGCGGTGTTCCCCGAGAACGCACAGCGATCTCGTACGCTGCGTCGCCAACAATCTCGACGCCAAGAATATCCGCAGCGCGCGACACGATGAAGCTAAGCTCGTCCGTGTTGTAATATTCCAATCTGCTGACAACACCGAATCGATCCCGCAGTGGAGCAGAGAGCAAGCCGGCGCGAGTCGTCGCTCCGATCAGCGTGAACTTAGGCAGATCAAGACGAACTGAGCGCGCGCTCGGCCCCTTACCGATGATAATATCGAGCGCGAAGTCTTCCATTGCAGGATACAGCACTTCTTCTACCGTTCGGTGCAGCCGATGCACCTCATCAATAAACAGTACATCGCCTTCCTGCAGATTCGTTAATAGTGCGGCCAGATCGCCTGGTCGTTCGATCGCAGGACCGGAAGTGGTCCGAATATTAACACCAAGCTCGTTCGCGATAATATTCGATAAAGTGGTCTTGCCGAGTCCAGGCGGTCCATACAACAGCACATGATCCAACGCTTCCTTGCGCATCTTGGCCGCTTCTATAAACACCTTCAGATTGTCCTTAACTTGGGACTGACCGATGTATTCAGCCAGATAACGCGGTCGCAAGCTTAGCTCCACCGCTGAATCTTCCATCATAAAGTTGGCTGATATGATGCGTTCATCCATGTGTCAATCCTCCTTAACCGGTAAACAGCGCTTGCAGCGCCTTCTTCATCAAGGAATCAACGCTTTCATCCGCGTGAACGCGATGCTGCAGCTCATTCCATACCTTATCGAGCTCCACATCTCTATAGCCGAGCGCTTTCAGCGCTTCTCGCGCCTCGCCCCATGATGGATGCTCATCATCATTAACCATTACTGGCGTATCTACAAATAATGATTGGCCCATCTGCTGCAGATCCAAGCCGATGTTATCCAGCTTGTCCTTTAGATCCAGCACAAGGCGCTGCGCTGTCTTCTTGCCGATGCCAGGCAGCTTCGTCAAATAGGTCAGGTTATCCTGCTGAATCGCCATTACGAGCGTCTCCGGCTTGCCGCCAGCCAGCATGCCAAGCGCCACCTTCGGTCCGACTCCGCTTACTTCGATTAAGCGGCGAAACAGCCTCTGTTCTTCACGCGTGCTGAAGCCGAACAGCAGCATCGCATCCTCACGCACATGATGATGCGTATAAACTGTCACTTCCCCTTCAGACTTGCTGAGCACGTATGGATTCGGACAGAACACACGATATCCGATTCCATTAACATCGACCACTACACTATCGTTCTCCATATGGACTACGCGTCCGCGCACAAAATCTATCATCGCAACAATGCTCCGTTCACTTGATCTTGAAATCCGCTGAAATGGCCGTGACAGATCGCTACAGCGAGCGCATCGGCTACATCGTCCGGCTTCGGAACTTCCTTCAGCTTCAGGAAGATGCGCACCATCTCCTGCACTTGCTTCTTCTCGGCTTTGCCGTAACCGACAATCGCTTGTTTAATCTGCATCGGCGTATATTCTGCAATCGGTATCCCGCGCTTCGCTGCCGCGAGAATAATGACTCCGCGCGCTTGCCCGACCGTGAACGCAGTCGTCACGTTGCGATTGAAGAACAGCTTCTCCACCGCCATTACGTCAGGCTTGAACTGATCCAACAATTGCTCCGCTGCTTCAAATACTTGCAACAGCCTAATCTCAGGCGCAGTAGTGGAAAGCGTCTGAATAGAGCCGTATTGCACCGGCACCATACGGCTCCCCTGTTTATCCACAAACCCAAAGCCCACGATCGCGATCCCCGGGTCAATTCCTAAAATGCGCAAAAAAACCTCTCCCTTGCCGATATCCATGCCATATGCTGCATTCATCTTAGAATCATCAAATACGATCCTGGACGAATTCAGCACAAGCGAACATATGTGTTCACTCCATTATAGCATAGATCAGAAGGAAGAGAATGAAGCAGGATGCCTAAATGCAGTTTTTCTGTGCGTCAATATTTATAACGTCATTGCATTGCAAGCTTCTCCTTATACACAAAAAAAGGGCAGTCTCCCAGTCATTCATTGACCTTCAAGACTACCCTGCCTGATTATGAGGATTCTGCGATTGCTTCTTCTTCGCGAATCGTTTTGCGTTTGAAGCTGCTCTTCAGCATTGGCGGTGTTACCAATGTCGTCACGATGACGACGATGACCATCGGTGTAAAGTAACGTTGATCAAACAATCCGCCCGCCAAACCGGTTGTTGCTATAATGAGTGCAACCTCGCCGCGTGATACCATTCCCGCTCCAATACTGATCGAGCTCTTCATATCAAATCCTGTTAAGCGAGCTCCAAGTCCGCAGCCTGCCAGCTTCGTTAATATGGCAATCAAGGTGAACGCAATGATAAACCATGCATACTCACCGATTCCTACAAAGGTTACCTTAAGACCGACGCTTACGAAAAATACCGGAACAAAAATCGCATAGGCGATGGGTTCAATTCGATGTTCAACCTCATGCTTGAACTTCGTCTGCGATATCGCTATACCTGCTGCGAATGAACCAATAATCGCCGCAATCCCCAACTCTTCGGCCGCATATGCAAATGCAAAGCAGACGATTAGCGCCGCGCTGATAACCACTTCTGAAACGTTTAGTCTAGCCATCCATTTCATGACGCGTGGAACAACGAACCACCCGACCAACAATGCACCTGCGAAGAAAATAACTTTCGTACCTATAATGT
The DNA here is from genome assembly GCF_054343325.1 of Paenibacillus marinisediminis. Classification (NCBI taxonomy): domain Bacteria; kingdom Bacillati; phylum Bacillota; class Bacilli; order Caryophanales; family Paenibacillaceae; genus Paenibacillus; species Paenibacillus marinisediminis. The sequence continues at coordinate 9,561 of NZ_JBTGUH010000003.1, read as the reverse complement.
ATGCGATTGAAGTGTCCTCCGAACCGCCGAGAAAGCTCATCATAAATGCAAGCAAGATAACGACCAGCACATCATCTACAACTGCCGCACCAAGAATCGTCGTTCCTTCACGCGTGCTGAGCGCGTTCATTTCCTTTAACGTTTGGACCGAAATACTTACAGATGTCGCACAGAGCAGCAGCCCGATGAACAATGACTGTGTCTGGTCTAAGCCAAATGCAACCCCGCCCAAATAGCCGAAAATAAGCGGCGCAATAATTCCGCCAACCGCTACAGCAAACGAGGATTTCCAATTTTTCTTCAGTTCATCCAGATCTGTCTCAAGCCCCGCGATAAACATCAAGAGGATAACGCCAATCTCAGCAAGTTCCGTGATGAGATGATCTTCAGTTACCCAGCCGAGCACTGCAGGTCCCAGTATGATCCCGACGATTAATTTACCCAGAACCGCAGGTTGTCCTATTCGAAACGATAATTCTCCGGCAAGTTTAGTTGCTGTAATGATAATGAGTAATGTGAGTACCAAGTCCATTGGCATTCTCCTTTCCACATGAGTTAGTATTACCCCAATTATTTGTTGATGGTGTGATCGGGTTATATAATTTCTTCCAATGGTCAATCTACTCTCAATAGCAAGCTGCTGTTTTCAGCCAATAAAAAGAGGACATCGTTTACCGACGTCCTCGCACTATTGCCTACCGGTCTAAATTCGTTAAGGCATCTGTGATGGTTTCAATACCTCGCTGGTAGCCTCCACTGCGTAATCACTGAAAGTAGAAATGACACTATTGTATTCCTCAATGTCCGAGATGCGTATTCCAGCGCGCAGCTGTTTCAGCACTTGAGGCGGAAGCGAGCTTTCCATTGATTCTATATCCAATTGAAAGAAGGTTCGAATCACATTGTCCGATTCGGGCTCGCCGTCATACAGCGTGAGATTCCCCTCATTATCCATGCCAATAAAGGCATTATCCTTGCATGTCTCTGACAACTCATTGCGATGTTCTTCCAGCACAACTCGCCCAGCAGCATCTATAGACGCCTCCCAATCGGGATGTTCAAGTACGAGTTGAATGATATCCGTTGACGTTTTCTTTCCCATTACTGCATCACGCTTCCCGCATACATATTGTATGCGATGAACAACTGTATATTTTGAGTTTCTCTGATTCAGCTGCTTCATAACCTGCTGAGTAGCTTCTGAAGGCACTTTATCTCCTTCTTGCAGGAGCATGAACGTTTCTTGTGCGCGTTGTATCCTATTGTTCTCGCTATTCGCCAGCTCGCGTGCATCTTTCGTCACTTTAAGGCCATAGCCGAACGCTGTTAATGTAATAATAATTAGAGCAAGCGACCATAGCGGACGTTTCCAACGCTTCATTTTCTTCTTCAGCTGATTCAGTCGTGATGTTGCTTGGGAATTGGTATGATCATCATGTGCCATTACGATCCCCTTCATTCATCTTTTTTACTAGTGTGACCAGATGAAGGGGGTGGTTATACTTAAATCCGCTGCAGGTAAATGATATTGTTTCGCTAAATTGACGCAGACTGCTGCATCCAGCTGCTTCTATTCGTATTCCGGATCACCACTAGTAGCAATAATGCTGAACTAAGCAGTACAACGGAGAGAATCGGCCAAGCGATCGAATAAGATACCGGTTGCCCTGCCAACCCCATCTGCGCAGCATCGTTCAAGCGTGAAGGGATCCATGCCCAATCGGCTGGAAGATAGCTGCCCATGATCATCGTGACAAATACAAAAATTATAGTAACAACCGCACCAATTGCAGGCTGATCTATCATTCCGCTGACCGCAACTGCAAGTGTCGCAATAAACATGAGCCATAGTAAGGAATAAGCGCCGCCTTGCAAAGCTGGTGTCATACTAACTGTTCCGATGAGCACATTCGTATAATACCACGTTCCTGCATAACCAATTATAAATGAAGGAATCGTCAGCGACATTGCGCCCATCCATTTCGCTAGTACATAACGGTGCACAGGAATTGCCTTTACCATATAATGAAGTGCTACTCCATGTTGTATTTCCCCGGAAATAGTACCCATCAACGTGAGCGCTATGACGATAACTCCGACAAGATTGAATTGACTTAGTGTTTGTGCCAGTACCTCGCCAGGCGCAGGTGATGCTAGCTGAGCTAAAAGCTCTGGGGGAATGCTGCCTGCACTTGAGAGCAGTTGAGGCATAAGCTTGGTCGCAATCGGTTGTGATATACCGAGAACGAGGAACACTAATGGAACCCATATCAATCTGTAGCTGCGCCACAAGTACAGTAATTCCTTCTTATATATAATTGCTGTGTGTCCTCCCGAAGCCGACTTCATGATGTCACCGCCTCCATAAAGAATGATTCCAACCCCCCTGCTTCATATCGAAGCAAAGGAATATCATCCTGCGCCACGCGCTGCAATATTTCACGTCTAGCCGAGTCGATATCATTGACTTTGAGGGAAGCACTCGCGCCTTCGATCATAATTGAGGTAACACCTTGCACTGAACCCAAACCTTTGAGCCAGTTCATCGCAGCTTCTACTGCCTGCACCTCAACATTTAATACTTTGCTGTCCCCGCGCTTGCGAATCTCATTCCATTCTCCTTGCACGACGACCTTCCCGTTCTTCAGGATCACAAGGTCATCACACAGTTCCTCCGCATCATGTAAGATGTGCGTAGAGAACAGTACTGTTGTTTTCTCCTTTATGCGGCGCAGAAGCTGCATGACCTCCCGTCTCCCGAATGGATCTAATGCGGAAACAGGCTCATCCAATATGAGTAATTCAGGAGCGTGAATCATGGCTTGCGCAAGCCCCAGCCGCTGCTTCATTCCGCCTGAGTAGCCGCTGATCGATCGATTAGCGGCCTCACTTAAGCCAACCTGTTCGAGCCAATCCGCCGCACGTTTTTTTATCTCGCCAGCAGGCACCCCTGACAAGCCAGCCATCATCTCTAACCATTCTCTGCCCTTCATCCAGCCATGAAACTGCGGATACTGCGGAAGGTAGCCAATGTAGGGCCTTAGATCGCCGTCATATGCCTTCCCTACCGCGTCAAGTTTGCGAATAGCGCCTGATGTCGGCTTCAGCAGCCCAGCTATCATGTTCAAAGTTGTTGTTTTTCCTGCTCCATTTGGGCCTATTAGCGCAGTGCAGCGCCCTTGCTGAATCGTAAAGCTGACCTGATTCACAGACAGCTGATCGCCATAACGCTTACTCAAGGCTTCAATCTTGAATTGCCGCATGTTAACGCTCCTTCTTTCCAAAGATGAAGTACACGATGCTGCCAAACATTTGTCCCAACACAATAATGAGTGCCCACATCCATTTGGGGCCGTTTACCCGATCAGCTCGCACCAATGAAATGAGCGCAAATATGACCAATACCAACTGAATGACGATTAGCGGGGCTATTGCAGCCCATGGTACTTGGTCCAATGACTCCCATGTATTCATCTTTCTCTCACTCCTCAACGATTATTGTCGTTTACGCCAAGGCTTCGCTACAAATAAGAGATATAAGAGCCCTGGAGTAGGCACGTTAATAAAGCCCCACAGCGCCCATAGCCAAGGAAAATGCCCATTTTTGCGAGCATGAAGGAAGATCCAGGTCCCTTGAATGAGCAATGCAGCTATTATCGTAGTCCATAACCAAAGGGGAATATCATGTAAAGTATGTTCCGTATTCATGTTATTTCCCCTTTCTTAGATGCGGGAGAATGGTCGATCTCACAACAATAGCACCAACTCCCACACAGACTAGCACGGACTGGAATATGAGATACGCGTTAAGGCTTCGTTCAGCCAATAAGTAGCCGCCTGCCAGCAGTATGATAGCAAGCGTCCACAGCACGGCTAAGTCTCGCCATAGTTTGTACTTCATAATCTGACGCTGCTGCTTCAGTAACATGTTCAAATGAGCAGATGAAGGCGCATGTTTCTCATGGCTCCATCCGTCGACCTGCTCCCACGCTGCATTCAGCCGGGTATCTATCGCTGTGTCATGCTTCTCGACTCCTGTTGGTTCTTGCTGCTTGTCATTCATCTCCACCCATCTCCTTTCTCAGCTCTAGCAACGAATAATGTACGCGAGATTTGACCGTTCCCTCGCTGCACTTCATCATTTCCGCAATCTCGGGATAGGTATATCCGTAATAATGCTTCAACAATAAGGAAGCTCGATGTTCTGGCGACAGCCTGCTGAGCTGGTCCAGCGTCTCGCTCCACTCGTATCGATCAGCTTCCATCTGGAAACGCAACGCTCTTGCAGCCTGCTCCTGCCAGCGGTGCTCGACTCGCTTACGACGCAGCATATCCATATAGATGCGTGTCGCAATTGTAATCAACCAAGAAGAAAATCGCGACGTTCCATTGTATGTATAGAGCTTCTCCATGCTGCGCACCATCGTATCCTGTACGATATCTTCTGAAAGCACAGGATTCATCGTCAGCTTCAATACATAGCTTCGCAGAATGGGGTAATTGTCATGCAGAAGGAGTGCCAGTGCATCCGTATTCCCCCGCTTCGCTAACGCTATATTGTCCTGCTCATTCAACGGATGTCACGATCCCTTCCTGTATCTTTTGACTGCAGTCACCATTAATACGATTTGGTTCTAGCAATCGTTCAAAACCATAATCATTTATTTAGCAATTCAACAGTTCCATTCCATATAAATGATATTGATTCCTGCGAAATATAAAAAAAGAGTGCTCACTCGTACTATACTAATAGTCTAGTCGATTGAACACCCAATGCCTAACTTATGTTATTCCATGCTGTTAAATGAATATGCGCATTGATCCTATAAACAAACAAAAACCGTCGGCATATAACCAACGGTTTCTCATGTACTGGTCGGGATGACACGATTTGAACATGCGACCCCCTGGTCCCAAACCAGGTGCTCTACCAAGCTGAGCTACATCCCGAACTTATGGTGCCGGTGAGAGGACTCGAACCTCCACGGTTTCCCTCACGATTTTGAGTCGCGCGCGTCTGCCATTCCGCCACACCGGCATATGATATTAAAAGTGGCGTGCCTTGAGAGATTCGAACTCCCGACCTTTTGATTCGTAGTCAAACGCTCTATCCAGCTGAGCTAAAGGCACATATTCTGGAGCGGACAACGGGATTCGAACCCGCGACCCTCGCCTTGGCAAGGCGATACTCTACCACTGAGCTATGTCCGCATATCTTCTATTCTCTTCCATTATCTCGCTCGTTCGTATATTTCGTTCTCGCGAGGACAATAATTAATATAACAAATCCTCAGCCAAATTGCAAACTTATTTCCGAAAATATTTAATGGTATTTAGTACCACACATTGTTCGTTTTGCAAAAAGCATAAACCGTAACCTAATATCTCAACAGCACATATGTATGATTGATGACCTTCATGACTGGTCAACTTCTTGATATCACAAGGCCTGTAGGGCTTGGAGTTTACCTTATCCCTTCACAAACGACTCCAGAATACCTGCCGCACCCGCTACAGCTAATATCAAGGTAAATGGGATGGACACGATCTCAGGTACGAATAAATAAACGCCAACTATAAATACGGACGACCACACTCCCATACACCAGTAACAACTTAACAGCTTGCCCATAAAGGTATGGAACCATCCTCCCTTTTCTTCCATTACCGACATCAACTTTCCGCTCTCGTCTGTAACATACTGTTCTTTGATAAACGGACGGCGAATAAACGAAGTGATCTCATCAAACACAATTAAGCGGGTTAAACGATAACTGGCTAGCAGCAGCAATATAAATGTTAATCCATCTAAGCTCTTCATGCCGTCTCTCCTTTGGACCATCTCATTTCGGTTGCCATAAGTTTATGAGTTTGTCCACTTAGATAGAACGCTTATTTCAGCTCATTATCTATACGAATTACATTTACTTCAGTTGAGATCATGATCTCTACTTGGAATCAGGGGGTAAGTGATGACGGGAATGTTCATTATTCAATCTAGCAATCAATTGGAAGAGGTACTCGATCAATCCCATTTAAAGCCGCTGTTTTTATATAAACATAGCACGAATTGCGGCTCCAGCCGCGTGGCCCATACGGTAATCCATCAATTCATCATGGATCAGAAGCACATAGCTGACCACTTTCTATTCGCTATGATTCGGGTCATTGAAGAAAAGGCACTATCTATGCAAGCAGCATCCCTGCTTCATATTCCTCACTTATCGCCGCAAGTGATGTTAATTGTTGACCGTTCCTGCCTATGGCATGTTTCTCATCAGCACATCAATACTCCGAATCTGCATAATACCGCAGTGCATTATCTCTTACACGGGAAGAAACAATAGTAGGATATATGCAAACAGGGGCTATTTCTCCAGTTCGGTACTGAGAGAATAGCCCCATTTTTCTGAATATTCTTATTGGTAATCGATCACGACCATCTGGTGGCATTCCATCTGTGGAACCGTATAGCGAACTCCGGACGAAGTCTTGTCATAGCTGATATCTAGCATTTGCGGCGCCAAATATACTCTAGTAACCTCGTGCTGCGACAATTGCAGCTCCACTTCCACATTATACAGTGGATTAATATCTTCAATGATCTCGATTCTCTCCCCGCGTTTTACAGGTGAAGCGTACAGGAGGTGATGGATATAGCGCTTATCTTGCGCTTGATGCTGTACTGTCGTTACCCCCTGCGCAGGCAGCGTCGTCTTGAGAGTGAGATCGTCCCCAAGCAGGCGCCGCAGTGCGTACAGCACCATCTCCTTCAGGACAAGACTCCCCTTAGTCGCATAATCTTCGAATACGTTCCATGCGATATATATACCTTGGGCAGTCTCAACCATACCAGGACCGCCGTACTCTCCAGAATTCGGTGAATGTTGGTGCGAGCAGAAGCGGAATGCTTGGCGGTTGAAATAGGAATTCTCACGACTTCCAAGCTCTTCTCCATCGGTCAGCTCGATACGGCGGCCTTCACTGTACATGATAAATGCGGCTTCACCTAGATTAGGCAGTTTGAAATGAGGTCTGAAATAGTCCGGTCGAAGCGGATTTACACCTGCATCCTTGTAGCCAAGCGGCAGTACATTAGCTGTCATCTCTTCATTCAATCCGGATCTGCCTGACGCCAACACTTTACCACCATTATTCATAAATGCTTGAACCTTTGCGAGTATAGCTGGAGTCATAATAATAGCATCCGGTAATATAAGAACACGATAGCCGCTCCAATCCGATTCCACATCGACGATATTGAAAAGGATCTTGCCTTCCAGCAGCATACGGCTGACACCCATATCAATCTTGCCGGTAAACATGGCACCGTTATCCTGCGTTATACCAGCAGCTTCAACGGTTAATACGGCAACATCAGCTACATTGACTGTACCTGTACACCATGCTTCCTTCTGTTCAACTTCCGCGTATGCCTTTCCTATTAGCTCGTATGTCGCTTTATCCATCTCACCCTCAGGATGAAGCTGGTCGCCAATCGAGCAGCGAGCTCCGTTCGCCAGATTCAGAGCAGTCTCATAACGAAGCGCATTCGGATGCTTATATCCGCCGAATTCACCCCAGAACGTATGGAACTTGCCTGTCATCCCTAGGAAGTCCATCCCCATCTGCTGCACATAGCGTGCGGAAGAAGGAAAATGATCATATCCCCAACCACCAGTCGGCAGCGATTCAAGCTCAAGATGCGTGTTCATGCCCATGAGATCGCGGCGTCCTTGATGGATATGGCCTGCATTGTGAAACACGTTCAGACCTGGTTTAATCTCGTCGATCGCTTCACGAACGCGTTTCGTATAGTTGGCATAGATGCGGCGTCCATTTTCAATCACATGCTGCTTGTTCGTAGGATCCATGCCATCAGCAATCATCTGCTTCAAGCAGGTTGGACAATAGCATGTTCTTTCGCCGACAATATCGAGGAAGATGCCGTCAGCATCGTATTTGCGCACTACTTCTTGAATCTGCTTAATGACGATATCCAGGTAAGGCGTGTTCAAGCAAAACTGATGATATCCTGGCTGCAGCCACGAGCTGGACCAATTCGTACGATCTTCTTCGCTGCGCATCAGCCATTGAGAATAATCAACTGCACGTCTCTCATCCAGACCGACAGATAGATAGACAGGTACTTTGACGTTGATCTCATGCGCCGCTTCGATCTGTGCTGCCAATAGATCGTATGTAAGCTCTGGATGCATCACATTCTCTTCAGACGGGAAATACGCCCAACCATGATGACATTTAGCAAATACAGTTATGGAATCAACATGCCCAAGGCGAAGCATTTCCTGAAAATTTTCTTTGGAGAAATTTCTTCCGATAAACGGAATGTGTTCGGATGTGTGAAAATCGAGATGAACTTGTCTAAACCGCATCAGTATCCCCCTATAACATGACATTTTACACGATTCATTGTATCATCAACCTAGCAGCACGTATTTAACACAGCTTCCTCTTATTTATACAATATTCCGATGCTCGTGGAGTCACGGAGGTCATAACATGGGTCTACTAACTGAAATACAGCCGTATATCCGTGCAGCCCATAAATACAACTATAAAGGCTCGCGTGAAGAACAGCGGCGTAGAGGGTATACATACGCTTTCCATCTGTTCACAGATGGACATGGGCATATGGTCGTCAATGATGAACGGTATTCTGTGTCTTGCGGCACACTCATATTTGTACGTCCAGGCGAGCCTCATTCCTTCGAGCACATTCCCGGTGAGGCGATGGATGCCTGCAATATCTATTGCGATCTGTGGAGCGCTCCTGGCCCCGATCAGCCGACTTTTGCTTATGAGTGGAATTCATATGACGAGGGATGGCTGACAGAACGACAGCCCTGTGAGGAGCTCGATAAGATTCCAACGTGCATATCGCTTCGAGCCTACCCGCACTTGATTGAACTGTTGAATCAAACGCTTATTGCCTATAATCGTCAGGGAAAATATGCTTCAGAAGCTGCATCCTCGTGCTTCTATGCCTGGATGCTGCAGTGGAGTGATTGCATGCTTGAGGATCATCTTGCGGACTATCGCATTGCTCGAATCCTTGAGGAGATGGATCGGTATCCTGAGCAGCGGAAGTCCTATGAGTATTGGTGCGAACAGAGCGGACTTGAAAAATCGCAATTTTACCGTTTATTCAAGCTGGAGACGGGGATGTCTCCCAAAGCTTATATTCTCGACGCTCGTATGAAAAAGGCCGCCGTCCTTCTAATGGAAAGCAGCCGCTCCGTTACAGAAATCGCGTTGTCACTAGGGTATGATTCCGTGCATTATTTTACGAATCAATTCACTTCTATCTATGGGGTGAGTCCTACCTCTTACCGTTCAGGCCTGCGCAGCGCGGATACATTTCGTTGGAGTTGAACTGTATAGTCTTATAAACAAAAAACACTTACTCGATGAGTAAGTGTGTCATAGTCGATTATGGTGCGCGTGGAGGGACTTGAACCCCCACGGGAAACCCGCTAGATCCTAAGTCTAGTGCGTCTGCCAATTCCGCCACACGCGCACGATAAAAGTAATACTGGT